>NZ_JAOPWR010000332.1 GCF_025965585.1 Pseudonocardia sp. | reverse complement strand
TTCAGCGACGCGATCCGCCGCAGCGGCGGCGCGGCGAACGGCGGCATCGACTGGGTGCACGTGCACAACGAGGAGGCCGCGTCGTTCGCGGCCTCGGCCCGACGCCCAGCTCACCGGGCGGCTCGCGGTGTGCGCGGGCAGCTGCGGGCCGGGCAACACCCACCTGATCCAAGGTGTGATGGACGCCCACCGCTCCGGCGCGCCGGTACTCGCGCTGGCCTCGCACATCCCGTCCCGGCAGATCGGCAGCGGTTTCTTCCAGGAGACCGACCCGAAGGCGCTGTTCACCCAGACGTCCCACTACTGCGAGATGGTCACCCGGCCCGAGCAGCTCGTGCGGTTGTCCCGGCTGGCGATGCAGAACGCCGTCGGCCGGCAGGGGGCGGCGGTCCTCGTGCTGCCCGGCGACGTCCTCGCCGACCGGTCCGCAGGCGCCGTCCCGCCGAGCGCGCTCGTCACCGGCCGACCACTCCCCGTCCCGGACGCCGCGACGCTGCGCGAGCTCACCGGGCACATCGCCACCGCGGACAAGGTGGCGATCTTCGCCGGGATCGGCTGCAGCGGCGCCCGTGACGAGGTGCTCACCCTCGGCGCCCGGGTGCACGCCCCGATCGGGCACACGTTGCGCGGCAAGGACCTGCTGCAGCACGACAACCCGTTCGACGTCGGCATGACCGGGCTGCTCGGACACGGCGCCTGCTACCGCGCCCTGCACGAGGCCGATCTCGTCCTGCTGCTCGGCACCGACTTCCCCTACGACGACTTCCTGCCCGACGCACGCACGATCCAGATCGACATCGACCCCGCACGGCTCGGGCGCCGCACCCCGCTGGTGCAGGGGATCGCCGCGGACGTCGGGCACACGCTGCGCGCTCTGCTCCCGCTGCTGGAGCAACGCACCGACCGGCACTTCCTCGATGACATGCTGCACCGCCACGAGAAGGCGATCCGGCATGCGGTCGAGACCTACACCCGCGACCACGGCCAGCGCACGCCGATGCACCGGAGTACCTCGCCCGGATCCTCGACGAGGCCGCTGCGGACGACGCCGTGTTCACCGTCGACACCGGGATGTGCTGCACGTGGGCCGCCCGCTACCTCACCCCGACCGGGCGGCGCCGGATCCTGGGCTCGTTTGTGCACGGCTCGATGGCCAACGCCCTCCCCATGGCGATCGGGGCGCAGGTCGCCGCACCCGGCCGCCAGGTCGTGTCGCTCTCCGGCGACGGTGGACTGGCCATGCTCATGGGCGAGCTCCTGACCGTGGAGACCCACCGGCTTCCGGTGAAAGTCGTGGTGTTCGACAACTCCAGCCTCGGCATGGTTCGGCTGGAGATGATGGTCGCCGGCGACCCGCCGTTCGAGACCGACCACGACCACGTGGACTACGCCGCGGTCGCCGCCGGCGCCGGGTTCCACACCCGTCGGGTGACCGATCCCGCAGACCTGCGCAACGCCGTCACCGAGTTGCTGGCCTACGACGGGCCGGCCCTTCTCGACGTCGTCACCCGCCCGACGCCCTGGAGGTGCCCTCGCACATCACCGTCGAGGAGGCCCGCGGGTTCGCCCTGTCCCTGGGCAAGACCGTTCTGGACGGCGGGGTCGGGAGGATCTACGAGCTGGCCCGACAGAACCTGCGGAACATCCCCCGCTGACACCGCCGCCCGATGCGGCTCCCGCCATCCACCACGAACTCGAGCCGGCTGTCTCTCGATGGGCGGTCACTGCCGGACGACCCCGCGATGCGCCGGCGACGCGGACCCGTGGATCGCCCCGACGGGTGGAGGGGCGGCCCCGAATCCCCACCTGCCAGGGGCAGGCCGTTGGCCGCGAGATCGGTCACCGTGGACGGATGACGTCGACCCGCGCCTCAGTCTCGACCGACACGTCCGGAGAAGGTGGACACACATGAGTTTCACGGGATACAGGACATTCGACACCACCCTGGAGAAGACCAACGGGGTCCTCAAGCGCATCGAGGAGAGTTACGGCTGGCCGAAGGAGCGTCGCAACCAGTCCTACGACGGGCTCCGTACCGTTCTGCACGCTCTGCGCGACCGCCTGACCGTCGAGGAGGCCGCCCAGCTCTCGGCACAGCTCCCGTTGCTGATCCGCGGCATCTACTTCGAGGGATGGGACCCGGCGAAGGTCCCGATGAAGATGCACCGCAACGACTTCCTCGAACGGATCAACTCGGAGTTCCGCTACGAGGTCCCTGGGGGGGCGGAACGCCTGTTCGAGGTCGTCATCGACGCCCTGCGACGGTTCATCAGCGAGGGTGAATGGCAGCACGTCCGGGCCAGCCTGCCCAAGGACCTCGCCACCGTCCTTCCGTAGCGCGGATCCGGATCCAGCGCGGGCCGGGTCGGTGGAACCTCACTCCCCGACCCAGCCTGTGCACGGCCCGCACCAGCAGTACCAGGTGAGCGGACGTATCCACCTCGTGATGTCGGACAGCACCGAGATCGACTCGGGCGGTGTGCCCCGGGAGAGGGACGGACGAGCCCAGTGGACATACGGTCCCATGGCGGTCTTGGACACCGCGGGCCGAGCCCGCACGGGAGAAATCCGCCTCGAAGGCCGGTGCCGCTGAGTGCCCGCGGCTGCCAACGTGCCCACCATGACCGCGACGATCCGCTCGGTGGACCTCCCCTCCGGGGAAACGATCCCGGCCATGGGCCAGGGCACCTGGCACTTCGCGGAGCGACCGGGCAGCCGTGCCTCGGAGATCTCCTCCCTGCGGCTGGGCCTCGACCTTGGGCTCAACCTGATCGACACCGCGGAGATGTACGGAGACGGCGCGGCCGAGGAACTCGTGGGCGAGGCGATCACCGGCCGCCGCGACGAGGTGTTCCTGGTCAGCAAGGTGCTCCCCCACCACGCGACCCGCCGCGGCACGGTGCTGGCCTGCGAGGCGAGCCTGCGCCGCCTCGGCACCGATCGCCTCGACCTGTACCTCCTGCACTGGCGGGGCCCGATCCCGCTGGTGGAGACCATGGCCGGCTTCACGGACCTCATCGACGCCGGCCTCGTCCGCCACTGGGGCGTGAGCAACTTCGACACCGCGGACATGCAGGAGCTGGAGATGGCGCCGGGCGGACGCGCCGTCGCGACCAACCAGATCCTCTACAACCTGGCCCGGCGCGGCCCCGAATACGACCTGATCCCGTGGTGCCGCGCGCACGGCGTGCCGATCATGGCCTACTCGCCGGTGGAGCAGGGCCGGCTGCTGCGCCACCCCGCACTGGCCGACATCGCCCGGCGCCACGAGGCCACCCCGGCCCAGGTCGCGCTGGCCTGGGTGCTGCGCTCCGAGGACATCAACGCGATCCCACGGGCCGGCACAGCCGGGCACGTCCGGGAGAACGCCGCGGCGCTCGAACTGCAGCTCACCCAGGCCGACATGATCATCCTGGACGGGGCGTTCCCACCGCCCCGGCACAAGAGACCACTCGAAGTGCTCTGACGGTTGCAGGGGCGTGACGTCGGCGCCTGCCGTCCACCAGAACGTGGCGCGGTGACGAACGAAGCGTCGTCGCCGGCCAGGAACGTGACCATGCGCGGGGCAGACGATCGGGGTGGGGCGCATGAGGTCCGACGCACACGCTGGTGGGCTGCGCCCACGAGCGCACGCGAGGGAGCGGATCGTCTCCCGCTCCTGGAAATGGGCCGTCTCCGTCATCGTCCTGGCCACCGTGCTGGCGATCGAGTACGGGTTCCTGCACGAGCGGATCGGCTCCGACGTGTCCGAGCTGCTGGCGAGCGGCCGCTCGGCACCCGCGGGCGCGGCGGCGGTGGCGCCCGACCCGGCGCTGCCCGCGCCGGCGGCCGCAGGTGACGTCACCCGGGTCGAGCTGCGGGCGATGAGCCTCTGTTCGCCCGGCGCCGTCTGTGCCGTGCGGGTGCACATCGGGCTGCATCCGCGGCCGGCGCCGGTAGCGCTGCGCTGGAGCGTCCGGATCGACGACCTGTGCTCGCGAGCATCCGTGACGGTGGCCGGCGGGTCGGTCACGGTTCCGCCGAACGGTGACCGCGCGGACGTCGTCGACAACGTCGCACTGCCGCCCGGGTCCGCCCTGGCGGTGACAGCGGTGACCTCGTCACCGGCCACGGCCGCCGGTCCCCCGCTCCGGGTGCCGGCACGCGCGTCCTGCTCACCGACGTGACGAGGGGGAACACCGTGCGGATCCGCACACTCGGCCGGAAGCGATCCACCCGGTACGGCAGCTGGACCGCCCCGCCCTGGGACGGCGCCGGCCACGACGCCCGAACCCCGCGGCTCCGGGCCCGCGACCACGGTGTCGCCTTCGACATGGTGGCCGTGCTCGCCGCGCTGGTGCTGGTGGGCGCCGGTCTGGCCAACCTCGCGGCCGTCGACGGCGTCGGCGCAGCGGTCCGCCAGCTGGTGATCGCGGCGGTCGGGATCGGCCTGCTGGCCGCGATGTGGCGGGTCCGTCTGGGTTTCCTCGGTGTCCTGGGGTGGATCAGCTACGGCGTCGCCGTCGCGCTGCTGGGCGCGGTGCTGGTCGCCGGGGTCTCCGCGAACGGCGCCACCCGCTGGATCGCCCTGGGCTCCTTCACCTTCCAACCGTCGGAGCTGGTGAAGGTCGGGCTGTTGCTGGTCCTCGCGGGGGTGCTCGGGTCGGATCGTCCCCCGTGGCGGCGGTTCGTCCTCGCGATCGGGCTGGCCCTGCCGGCGGTCGGGCTGACGCTGCTGCAACCGGACCTCAGCACCACCACGCTGCTCGTCGTGCTGACCGTCGCGATGCTCGTGATCGGTCGTGTGCCCGCGCGCTTCCTGCTGCCCCTGTTCGCCGGTGTGGCCGTCGCGGCACCGCTGGCGATCGGGGTGCTGCGGCCCTACCAGGTGCAACGGCTCGGCAGCTTCCTCGCCGGGTCATCGGGGGAGCCGTCGGGAACGGGATGGGCGGTGCACCAGGCGCAGATCGCGCTGGCGTCCGGCAGCCTCCTGGGCAGCGCCGGCCGACCGCTGACCGACCTCATGGAGCGCTACCTGCCCGAACGCGACACCGACCTCGCCCCGGCGAGCCTGGTCGAGCAGTTCGGGCTGGTCGCGGGAGCGGTCGTGCTGCTGGCCGCGATCGTGCTGGTGTGGCGGCTGGCGCTGGCGGGGCGGGTGGCCCGGACCGGACACGGGGCCCTCGTCGGGGGCGGGCTGGCGATCCTCCTGGGCATCGAGGTCGTGGTCTCCGTCGGCGGGAACCTCGGCGTGCTGCCGCTGGCCGGCGTCCCGTTCCCGCTGGTCAGCTACGGGGGGACGGCGCTGGTCGCCCACCTGGCCGCGATCGGCGTGGTGCTGGGGGTCCGGCGCGACGGGGCGCGCCGCCGGCTGTGGGCGGCGCCGCGGTGGCGCGGCCTCCGGCCCCGGTTGGTCCGCTCGGCCGCCGTCGGGCTGACCGGCCTGCTGGTCGTCTTCAGCGTCTACGGCTGGAACCTGCAGACCACCCAGGGCGCCGCGCTGCTCGCGGCCGGCCAGCAGCAGATGACCCGGTGCATCCGGATCCCCCCGGCCCGCGGCACCATCACCGACCGCAACGGCGTGGTCCTCGCCGCCGACACCTCCACCGGCACGGCGGGGCTCGTCGAGGTCGACGCCGTACCGGCGCTGCTGCGCTCCCACCCCGCCGACCTCGCCCGGCTCGCGGCGCTGACCGGGCAACGGGTCGACGCGGTGGACACCACCCTCGCGGGCGTGCCCGACACCACCCTCGCCGTCCGGGTCGCCGACGTGCCCGCCACCACCGGCAACACGATCGGGAGGGCCGGCATCGCCGGCGTGCTGGTCGTCCCACACCCCCGCCGCACCTACCCGACGGGGGCGCTGCTGGGACCGCTGCTCGGCTTCGCCGGGATCGCCACGCCGGCCGAGGTGGCCCGGGACCCGGGCCTCCCACCGGGCGAGATCGTCGGGCGCGCCGGGATCGAGGCGCAGTACGACGCGGTCCTGCGCGGCATCGACGGCGAGCAGTGCCTGTACGTGACCCCGACGGGCGTCCCCTCGGCCGTCGGGCCCCGCCAGGACCCCGTCCGGGGTGCGGACCTGCGGCTCTCCCTCGACCTCGGCCTGCAGCAGCGCATGACCGCGAGCCTGGCGACCGCGCTGCGCGCCCAGTCGAACCCTCGCGCGGTGGGCGCCGCGGTCGCGATGGACCCGCGCGACGGGCAGGTCCTCGCGATGGCCAGCCTTCCGTCCTACGACGACAACCTCTACGGGCCGCCGGTGGACGAGGCCGGGCTGCGTGCCGCGTCGACGGGCCCGGGCGACCCGATGCTCGAGCACGTGACGCAGGCGGCCGTCCCGCCCGGCTCGACGTTCAAGCTGGTCATGGGATCGGCCGACCTCGTGCACGGCACGGTTCCTCCAGCGCTGGTGGTGCCGACGGGGGCGAGCTTCACCCTCGGCGGCCACACCTTCAACAACTGGCGAGCCCTGGGACCGATGGACCTGGTGCAGGCGATCGCCTGGTCCAACGACGTCTACTTCTACAAGCTCGCCGCCGCCATGGGCCCGGGCGCCATCATCGACGTCGCGCGGACGTTGGGGGTGGGCGCACCGACCGGGATCGACCTGCCCGCGGAGTCGGCCGGATACCTGGGCACGCCCGAGTCCGTCGCGGCCCAGGGCGGCACCTGGTACGGGGGGTCGACCGTGATCCTCGGGATCGGGCAGGGATACCTCCAGGTCACCCCGATGCAGAACGCGCTCTGGACCGCCGGCGTGGTGACCGGGAGCCTGGTGACCCCCCGCCTGGGTCTCGCCACCGGCACCCGCAGCGGCGGCTTCACCGCCCTCCCTGTTCCCGCACCGACGCCGCTGCCGTTCGCGGGAGCGCTCGGTCCCGTCCGTGAGGGCATGCGCGCAGCCGTCACCGGCGGTACCGCGACGCGGCTGGCGGGTCTGCCGGTACCGGTGGGCGCCAAGACCGGCACGGCCCAAGACGGGAGCCTGGCCGCCGACAGCTACGACAACTGGACGACCGCGGCCGCGCCGATGAATGCGCCGACGGTCGTCGTGACCGCGCTGGTGCAGGGACCGGGAACCGGGGCGAACAGCGCGAGCGCGGTGGTCGCCGACGGGCTCAGCCAGTACTTCGCCCCGCCCGCCGCACCGTGAGCGGCGGCCCTGCTCCGGACTTCGCGGTCAGCCTCGACCGTAGGCGGTGAGCACGCCAGGGGCGGTCGCGGCCCGGGCGGCCCCCTCCGCCACGCAGGTGAGGGGGTTCTCCGCCCGCTTCACCGGTAGCCCGAAGGCCTTCTCCAGCGCCTGTTCGATCCCCCGGACACGCGACGCGCCGCCGACGAGGACCACACCGTCGGCGGCCAGGTCGTCGATGGCCTGCGCGGGCAGGTCGTCCAGACAGCCCGCCAGGTAGCGGACCAGCCACGCGACGATCGGGGCGAGGGCGGCCTGGAGCTCACCGGCCTCCACGGTTACCGACCGCGGCCTGCCACTGTCGGAGTCGCGCCCGTGGATACCGATCTCCGTGTTGTCGGGAACCTCACCGGACCGGACCGCCAACTGCTCGGCGGCGATCTCTCCCATCATGAGGTGGTGGTGCTCGCGCACGTGACGGCTCACCGCCACGGTCATGTCGCCTCCCCCGATGCGGCACGACCGGCTGGCCAGCACCCCCCCGAAGCAGAACGCCGACACCTCGGCGGTGCCTCCGCCGACGTCGACGACCATGTGCACGCGCCGGTCCATGGGATCGATCCCGCACCCCAGCGCTCCGGCGACCGGTTCGTCGATCGCCACCGCCCGTGCGATCCCCGACTCCTCGAGGACCTCCAGCAGGGCTCGCTGTTCGAGCAACGTGGCGCCCGCCGGTACTCCCACCACCGCCTGGGCTCGTCCACGCTGCCACGGGCGCGGAAGAACCTGCCGTACGACCATCCGGAGAAAAGAGCGCGCCGTGTCGAGGTCGGTGATGACGCCACGGCGCACCGGGCGGATCGCCGTCATGCCCGGTGGCAGGCGGCCGACGAGGTCCGCGGCTTCCCGGCCGACGGCGATCCGCTGGCCTCGCCCCCCCGTCCGCTGGTGCAGGAGGATGGACGGCTCGTCGAAGAGCAACTCCCCGTCCGCGTCGCACACCACAGTGCTGACGGTGCCCACGTCCATACCCAACCGAGTCAAGGTCTCCCCTTGCCGCTTGTCCTTCACAGCGCACCCACGCCGTCGGTCTCGCCGAGCTGAGTGTCCGCCGGTCCCGCCGTGGGGGCGAGGGCCGAAGGCCAGGAGTCCGAACCGCGAGCAGGCCTTCCCGTCCGGTCCGTGGTGAGGCCGTTCAGCCCGATGAGCTCGGGCGCCCGGCTCTGCCCGGCATCACCGGGCGGCTGGTGATCCGGCGATGACCGGCGAACCCGACATCCCGCGGCACGAACACCAGCGGCGGACCCGTACCGAGCACGATGGATGCGATTCGTGCCCGGTCGGAGGCGGAGAATGCCGGCGGCCTTGGTGGCGAGTGCTTGCTGTGCCTCGCCTACCGCGGTGTCGGCGTCGTCGACCGGATTCGTAGCGATCCGGTCGCGTCCACTCCACCCCGCAATCGCAAACCGTCAGACCCTGGAGCCGGGCCGCGGCGGTGGGGGCGGCGTGGGCGGGGGGCGGCTGTTGCCTGTGCACATGCCGGGGGCAGCACCCAGGGCCTGTCCGGCTCCCGAGACCCGGCCGCGACCGCGGTAGGGCTCGGTCGGCAGGCCGCCCGTCACAAGACACTGACTCATTGCTCTTCCTCTGGCTCGTCGGGGGCGGCGGAAGGGCCAGCACCTCGGACGGGTTGCTGCCCGCACGGGACGACAGTGCACTCAGGTGCGGACCGGGCTGCAAGAGTTCGCCTGAGGATGGACTCGGCAGGCCGAGGACCACCCCGTCAGGACGAGCCGCACAGGGCCTACCAGGCGCTGCCGACTCCTGTAGGTCGCGACATCGCCACGACCACGCCCGACGAATTCGTGGTACCGGTGACCGTCGCTCTGGCCGCCCTACAGACCGCGAAGAACGAAGCCGGCCTGGACCACTGTCAGGTCCGATCGTGGCGGGCCTGGGAACGAGGCTAGATGTCGATCTCCGCACCGGCGACGATGGTGCGGTCGAGCGGCAGGTGGAACGCTTCGGCCTGGCTGGCGGCGTTGCGTGCCATCACGATGAACAGACATTTGCGCCACGTCGACATTCCGGGGCGGCGGCTGCGCATCAGCGTGATCCCGGACAGGAAGTACGTGGCGTCGTCGGAATCGACGACGCCACCGATGGGTGGCGCGTCGCCTCGCGACAAGCGGCGGAGCACTTCGGGGAAGTCCGTCCGGTCCTGGAACCCGAACTCAGCGGCCACGTGGATGATCCCCTCCTCGGGATCGCCGATGTGCTCGATGGTGAGCCGCTGGGACCAGGGCAGGTGCGGCACGTCCGTGGTGCGTCCGCAAATGATCACGACTCGTTCGTGCAGCACCCGGAAACGGTCGACGCCGACCCTCAGCGCCAGGGGTGTGGTCCTCTCCGTGGGGTGCGGAAACACGGCGGTGCCGGACACCCGGGGCAGATGTTCGCTGTGCAGGGTGTCGACGAAGTCCTCCAGTCGCCCTTCCAGCTCGATCCGGCGCTCGGTGACGATCTCGCGGCCGCGCTGCCAGGTGGTCATGATCGTGAAGATCACGGCGGCGATCAGGAGCGTCAACCAGCCGCCCTGCGGGACCTTCGTCAGGTTCGCCGCGAAGAAGGTGATCTCGATCCCGCCGAACACGATGCCCATCACCACGAGTCGCCAGGTCGGCCATCGCCACGACAGCTTCGCGATGACGAGGAACAGCGTGGTGGTGATCAGGAACGTCCCCGTGACCGCGATGCCGTACGCGGTCGCCAGACGCGTCGAGGAACCGAAGGCGAAGGTCACCGCGAGCACAGCTATGAAGAGGATCCCGTTGACGGCCGGTACATAGACCTGCCCGGACGCGGTCGACGAGGTGTGCCGGATCTGCAGATGCGGGAGGAATCCCAGTCGGACGGCCTGCTTCGACACCGAGAAGGCTCCCGAGATGACCGCTTGGGACGCGATCACGGTCGCCGCGGTCGCCATTATCACCATCGGGATCTGGGCCCAGGAGGGGACGAGGAGGAAGAACGGGTTCGCACGGGCCGATGGGTCGGCGACGATGAGCGCGCCCTGGGCCAGATAGCTGATCGTCAGAGCGGGGAAGACGATCAGGAACCAGGACCGGCGGATGGGGCTCGGGCCGAAATGGCCCAGGTCGGCATACAACGCCTCAGCACCCGTGATGGCCAGGACGACCGCGCCCATCGCGATGAAGGCGGTGTACGGGTGATCGGCGACGAACTCGACGGCGAACGTCGGTGACAGCCCGAGCAGGATGTCGGGGTGCCGAACCACTGTCGGCAGGCCGTTCGCCGCCATGGCGGCGAACCACAGCAGCATCACCGGGCCGAAGAGGCTACCCACCCGGTCCGTGCCCCACCGCTGTACGACGAACAGCAGTGCCAGGATCGCCGCCGCGGTCGGAACGACGAACTCGCTGAGCCGGGGCGTCACGACCTCGACACCTTCGACGGCGGACAGAACGGAGATGGCCGGGGTGATGACGCTGTCGCCGTAGAACAGCGACGCTCCGAGCACGCCGAGACCCATGACGATGCCGGTCCGCCGGCTTCCCGCTCTGCGCAGCACCGAGCGGACGAGCGCCGCGAGGGCCATCACCCCGCCCTCACCGTCGTTGTCCGCGCGCAGGATGAAGATCACGTACTTGACGGAGACCACGATCGTGATCGACCAGAACACCAGCGACACGACACCGAACACATCTCCCCGCGTTGCCCGCACCACCCCGTTGTCCAGGGAGAACACGGTCTGCATGGCGTAGAGCGGACTGGTCCCGATATCGCCGAACACGACACCCAGCGCGGCCAGCATCAGGCCGCGGGCGGCGGTTCTCCGCCGACCGGAAGGCGCCTCGTCGGCGACACCGTCCTCGGCTGCGTCCTCACTCGGCACCAGGTCGGTCACGCCGGGGAAGTACCCGCCATCGCCTCCCCGACAACACCCGGGAGCGGGCCATCCACATCGCCCGCGGTGTAGCTCGACCCGGCAGGACCGACAGCCACGGAAACCCCGGCGGCAGATGCGGTACGGCTCGGGCCCAGTGACCGAGGCGCACGAAGAACAGCCGGAAGGCGACAGCTGTAACTCGAGCGACCCCGGCCACCGCCTGGAAGATCACGGCTTCAGACCATCCCGGTCACACCACGTCATCGACTCGGATGCTTCGGAGAGGCCGTACGTTGCGCGCGAACAGGATGGCGACGGCCGACAGCAGGATCGGCACGCAGCCCCACACCAGCCCGGCCCTGGTCCATGCAGCGGCCTGCTCGGCCGCGCTCGGTCCCGCCGCCGACAGCGTCAGGGTGAAGAGCGCCCCGCCGACGATCGCGCCGACCTGGCCGAGCGCGTTGATGAACGTGCCGGCTGTCGCGCGCGTCTCGACGGGGAAGGACTCGCTGTTGAAGAACAGAACGGCCGCATAGGGGCCGAGGAGGAAGAACGTCCCGAGGGCGTAGGCCCCGACGAGCAGTCCGAAGTTCCCTGCCGGCCCCAGGACCATCACGGTGAAGCAGATCGCCGAGACGAACCACCCGACGGAGATGGTGGTGCGACGGCTGATGCGATCACCGAGCCAGCCGTGGAACAGGTATCCGGCGAAACCGGCGACGTTCGAGACGATGAGGACCTCCAGAGCCCCCGAGAAGGACACCTCTTTGCCGTTGACCAGGATCAGCGTGCCCTGGAACGCGAACGCGAGGATGCCAAGCCAGTTCAGGAGGAAGGCGGCAGAGAGCGACAGCGTCGACCGTCGTGACTCGCCGCGGAAGATGGCGGGCAGGCTGGCCCCACCCTTGTCGTTGTTCTGCCCGGTGAGGCGGGCGAGCTCCTGAGCTTCCTCCGGGCGGCCTTCCCTCGTCAGCTCCGTGATGCGATGGCGAGCTGCGAAGACCGGGCTCTCCTTGAGCCGGCGAGCGGCGAGCAACATGAAGATCGCCGGGAACACGGCGACGACGAAGCACAGCTCCCAGCCCCCGATGGGCTCGAGGATGTAGATGGAGGCGGCAGCGACGACGGAGCCGACGGGCCAGCCCCCCTGCACGACCGCATAGAGGAAGCCCCGGCGCCGGACCGACCTCTCGTCGGTGTAGACGTGAGCGAACATCTCGTTGAGGTAGGTCGCGTTCACGGCCTGTTCGCTGTATCCCAGGCCCGCGAGGGCGCGGATGAGCACGAGCAGGATGAGACCGGCGAACCCGAGGGCACCGGCCGCATAGCCGCCGAGCCAGGTGAGCAACGACGCGACTGCTGCTCCGACGACACAGAGGATGATGCCGGCACGACGGCCGACCCGGTCCACGAACGGACCCACGAACAACGCGACGAGCGCGGTGCCCAGCGTCACCCAGGTGTTGATGCCGGTGGACTGCGCGCCGGTCCAGTGCAGCTCGGCGCCGATGACCGGCAGCAGGTTCGCGAACAACACGAAGTCGTAGACGGCGAACGTCCAGGCGAAGAAGCAGATGATCGTCGCACGTCGCACGTCAGGAAGCGTCACGCTCCTGGCGATGCGGCCGGCCTCGGCCGACATGGTGGTGAGGGGCATTCCGGAACTCCTCGCTGCGCCATGGGCGCAATCAGGGGAAGGCCCGGTCCGGGGAAACGGACAGGGCGGTTCATCGCCCGACGACGACACGTACCGGGCGTGGACTGCTCGGAGAGCTCCGGGTGGCGGGGCGACCCGGTCTACGGTGCTGCTGCGAAGCGGGCACTGATGTCTGCCCGACCGGCGCCGGACGCGAGGAGCAGGACCAGGAGCAGCCGTGCTTTCGCGCCGTCGAGTGCGCCGGCACTGATCATTCCCCGGTCGAGCAGGTCTTGTTCGGACCCGGGAAATGCATAGGTGGACCGGTAGAGCTCACCGGCGCCCGTTCGGGTGGCCATCACGACCGGGATCCGATCGTTCACCTCGGCCAGGGACTGCACGACGGAGCTGGGCACATGGCCGCCGCCGAACACCTCGACCACCAGGCCCTCGAACCCCGCCGTGTGCTCCGGCAGGAGCGGACCGGACCCCAGGCCGAGCTTGACGATGCCGACCGCCGGCGGCGGCACGCGGACGGCGTCCGGTTGCAGCGTCGGTCCGCGGTCGCGCGCGAGCAGCGGGATACGCACCCGCTCCTCGGTCACCCAACCAACCGGGCCGGCGTTCGGTGAGCTGAATGCCGCGACGCTGGAGCTGTGGATCTTGCGAACGAAGCGCGGGAGGTGGATCTCGTCGGCGAACACCACCAGCGGGCCGAGCCCACGAGCCTCGCGCGACACGGCGACACGGATCGCGGCGAGGATGTTCGCGGGACCATCGGCTCCCGGCAGCCCGGCGTTGCGCATCGCGCCGGTGACCACGACGGGCGGCCCGTTCTCATCGAGAAGCAGGTCGAGGGCGTAGGACGTCTCCTCCAGGGTGTCGGTGCCCTGGGTGATGACGAACCCGTCCACCTCGTCGGCCCGCCTGCCGACGAGCTGTGCGAGTTCGATCATGTCGGTGATCGAGAGGTCGCCCGAGGGGTACTGGCGGAACGACTCGAGCCGAACGTCCGCCACCTCTGCAGCCCCCGGCACCGAGGCCATGAGCTCGGCCGGACTCAACCGCGGGACTGCGTGGTGTCCCTTCGCATCAGGGACCGACGCGATCGTGCCTCCCAGTGTGAGGACGAGGACGCGCGGCAATGGGCTGTGCACGATGGTTCCTTCGGTTCCTTGCGGCGGGTTCGAACTGACGTCGGCGGAACACGACGGTGTGCCGGCGGCACACCGTCGTGCCCAGGACGGTCAGGGCAGCTCGCGGTCGAACGGGTAGCGCTTGTTCTCGGCGAAGGGGAAGCGGGCCCGGAAGTCCTCGGCGATGGTCTCGAACGTCTCGAACGTGACGCCGTCGTGGCCGAGGATGTGCTCGATCAGACGCTCCAGCATCAGCAGCACGTGCGGGCGTCCGGAGACGTCCGGGTGGATGGTGATCGGGAAGATCGCGTAGTCGTACTCGCGGTAGACCCAGTCGAACTGGTCACGCCACATCTGCTCGATGTCACGCGGGTTGACGAAGCCGTGGCTGTTCGGGCTGCCCTTGATGAACATCATGGGCGGCAGGTCGTCGATGTACCAGCTGAAGTTGATCTCGACCAGGTCGATCTCCTCGCCACGGACGAGCGGCTTCATCCACGAGGCCGCCGGGCCACTGAGATCGATCTTGGTCCAGGAGTCGCCGGTGCGGGCGTAGAACGGCTGGAAGTCGTGGAACGCCTGGCTGTGGTCGTATCGGAATCCGTTCTTCAGCAACAGATCCGCCGTGACCTCCGAGAGCTCGCACCACGGTGCGATGTAGCCGCGCGGCCGCAAGCCGGAGAACTGCTCGATCAGCTCGATCGACTTGTTGAGGACGTCCTCCTCCTGTTGCGGGCTCATCAGGATCGGGTTCTCGTGCGAATAGCCGTGCGCGGCGACCTCGTGGCCCGCCGCGACGATCTGCTCGATGCGGTGCGGGAACGTCTCGATGGAGTGTCCCGGCGCGAACCACGTCGTCTTCAGGTCGTACTTGCGGTAGAGGTTCAGCAACCGCGGGATGCCGACCTCGCCCGCGAACATGCCGCGCTGGATGTCCGCGGGCGAGTCCTCCCCGCCGTACGAGCCGAGCCATCCGGCGACCGCATCGATGTCGGCGCCGATGCAGACCTTGATCTCCTTGGCCATGCCGTCTCCTCACCCTCGTCATGCGTGTGCGCGCCGACCTGTTTGCGGCGCGTCAAAAGGCAAGTCACGCAATCGATTGCGCAGACCATACGACGAGACCGTCAGAATCGTCAACGATCGGATGTTTACCGAGATCAGAGCGCTACAACGGACCTCATGGCCCTGCACAGCGGAGAGCAATCCATTGCATGATCGAATCGCCTGCCGACGGAGATCAGTCCGCGGACCGCCCCGGAACGCTCGTGTCGGTCGCCACGGCACTGGGCACGAAGGTCGTGAGGGACCGCGCAAGGTCATCGGGGTCGATCCCGCTCAGGATGAAGACCATCGATGAGCCGGCGGTCGCGTCGGCGGCGACGGGCAGTGCCACGTCAGCGCCCATCGACTGAACCAGCAGCGGGCCGTCCGAGGTGGGGACGAGCCCCTTGCTCCGCAGCAACCCGTCCGGGTGGGCCCGGCAGACGGCGTCCAGCCACACGGCGTACTCGGCCCAGGAGGTTCCCTGGCGGAGCGATGTCGTCAACGATCGGATCGGTAGATCGTCGGCCGCATCGTCGAAGGGCTGCGGGTCCGTGGGCGCGACGGCCTCGATGGGCGTCTCGATCCCGTGGTCGGCGACGGTGATCGTGGCGGAATCGGTGAGGACGCGGACGATCCCCGCCAGCTCGGCCAGCTCGGCGGCGTCGACGAGGTCGGCGCGCGCGATCACCACCCGGTCGGCGAGCCCGACCTGGGCCCGTGCCGCCGCTCGGTGTCGGAGGGTGCGTCGGCCGCCGACGCCGTCGAGCACGACGACGAGATCGTGCAGCATGACGTTCGTCCGCAGCACCGGGTCCTCGGAGAGCAACCGGACGACGTTGTGCGGCTCGGCGAGCCCGGAGGTCTCGACCACTGCGCGGGTACGACCCGCGACACCGTCCCGATGACTGCGGTCCACCGCTCCTGACAGCGCGGCGCGCAGCTCCTCGAGCTTGCTGCAACACACGCATCCGCCGACGATCGCCTCGACACGGGCGCCGGTCCCGCCCGCGTCACGAAGGGTGAGGTGGTCGATCCCCTCCTCCGCGAAGTCGTTGACGATCAGCAGGTCGAGGCGCTCGGACGAGCCTCGCAGGTGGTGGTCGAGCCATGTGGTCTTGCCGGCGCCGAGAAATCCGCAGACGAGCGTCAGCTCGATCACGAGGCAGCGGGGTTCACCCGAGCCGCCAGTACGGCATCCACGACATCGGCGGCAAGTGGGTCGACCCTGCGCCCGGTCAGCGTGGCGGCAGCGTCGGCGATCTCGTCGAGTCGCGACACCGTGCGGGACCTGCCGGTCGCCGTCCGGACGGTGAGCGTCAACGCTCCCGGATGTGCCACCACACGCACACCGATGCCCGACAGGAGCACGCTCGATGCGCGGGCCAGTGCGGCTCGCGCGTGACGCCGACCGGCCAGGGACCCGTCGGTGCCGGCAGCGAACCAGTCGAGGCCCGTACTGATCGACCGACACTGACCGCACATGGCGCCCTCCGAACCCACACAATCGTTTGCGTGCGGACCCTATCGCTGCGCAGGCTCGTCGGGCGAGCTGCCTACCGCACAGCCACAGTCGAGTCACGAGGGCACAGCCTCGGAGTGAGCAGCTCGGGCTCGGCCGGCCTCCCGGCTATGAGCTCGTTCAGGGCGAGCGCTCCTCGGTGCCCCATCTCCGCCATCGGCGAGCTCACCGAACTCAGCGGTACCGGCAGGAACCGGGCGAGCGGGATGTCGTTGTAACCGATGATCGCTATGTCTCGTCCCGGGGTGCGGCCGTGTTCGCGAGCGGCACCCATCGCTCCGATCGCCGCGAAGTCGTTGATGGCGAAGATGGCGGTGAGCTCGGGGTGTCGGGTCAGCAGCGCGTTCGCCGCTTCATGTCCGCCTTCCACGTCCGCACCCGATGTCTGGACGCAGCTGTCAGGAAAGGGGATGCCGGCCGAGAGGGCCCGGCCGACGAAGCCGTGGGTGCGCTCCACGCACGTGCTGGCGTAGTCCGGTCCGGCCACGACCCCCATCGCCGTGTGCCCCAGTTCGAGCATGTGCTCGCCGGCGAGCTGCCCACCCAGGACGTCGTCGGTCGTGACGGACAGGTGGCCCCGTAGCCGACGGTTGACCAGGACGTACGGCACGCCGCGCCGGTCGAGGGACTTCACGAGCTCGTCGCCGTCCAACCGCGCGTCACCGATGATCAGCCCCTCGACCCGCCGGGCGAGCAGGTTGTCCAGACGCTCGATCCGGAGCCCGGGATCATCGTTGGTACTGGCCACCACGGTGGTGTAACCGACACCGTGCGCGGCCTCGTCGGCGCCCTCGAAGATCCGGGCGAGCACGTAGTCGGTCAGCCTCGGCATGAGGATGCCCAGGACGCCGCTGCGGCCCGTACGCAGGGTCGTCGCCGCCGGATCGCGGAAGTAGCCCATCTCGGCGGCTATCGCTCGAACACGCGCGACCGTGCTGCTGCCGACCCCCGTCGAGTTCGCCGCCAGCGACCGCGACACCGTCGACACATGGACGCCCGCGCGCCTGGCGATCTGCGCCAGCGTCACCGGCGAAGGTCGAGGCACGGTGCGGTTGCCTTTCCGGATCACCGCGGGGACGAGATGGTGTCCGCGCTGCTGCGCAGCGCCGCGGTTCGGTCGTGGGGCCCAGCGTCCGGAGCATGTCATGACCGTCCGATATCGACCCCGGGCCACCATGGGGATTGCCCGAGACTAACAGGGATGCGTGTGGGGTCGACCGACGACCGAGCCGTCCGAGCACGCGTCCTCATCGGCCGTCACCAGGGGTCCGCCACCACAGGTCGAGGAAGCACTCGCCGGCCATCCAGGGTCGACGAGGTCGCCTTCATCCGCCCGGTGAGACGTGCGGAGGGCCAGCCGCCGTGCGCCACGACGTCGTGCAGCCGACGGGTGAGCTCATGGGCTGTGGCGGCCACGGCCGGGGGCGTATCACCCGAACCGGACCTCGCCAGGACGATCGAACGCCGCACATCCGGTTCGCTCAGAGGCGCGCCGCTGAGCACCCCGTCGGCGATGTCGTCGACCACGCCGATAGCAGGTAGGACGGACCACCCGACCCCCGCTGCGACCAGCTGTTTCTGCACGCTCATCGCATTCGCCTCGGCAGCGATGTCGAAACTCACGCCGGCACGCGCGGCGGCCCCGTCGATCAGGGTGCGAAGACCGTGCGGCGCCGCCGGCATCACCATCGGCTGCCGCGCGAGCTCAGCGACGCGAACGGGAAGCTCGCGGTCGGGCCACACCCCCACCGGGGCGACGGCCCACAGGCTCTCGTCCAGCAGGGGCCGAACGTGCAGCGAGGTGGTGGTCGTCACGTTGTACAGCAGAGCGATCTCCACCGTTCCGGCGTCGAGCCACTCCTGCAGGTGGCCGGAATATCCGGTGAGCAGGCGCAACCTGATGCCCGGGTAACGGCGAGCCACCGCGGACACGAGTGGTTCGGCCACGGCGGTGGCAACGCTCTCCAGCAGTCCGACGGTGACGAGGCCGGAGATGGCACCCGGGTCCTCCGGCCGGATCTCCGCCCGCGCCCGTTCGAGCTCGGTCAGGGCACGGCGAGCGCGACGGACGAGCAGCGCCCCGGTGTCGGTCGGGTTCATGCCGGCCCTGCTTCGCTCGAAGAGCGTCACCCCGAGCTCTTGCTCCAGGGAGAGGATCTGGCGGGTGACCGCAGGCTGAACGAGGTGCAGCAGCTCGGCGGCACGCGTGACGCTCCCCGTCTCCGCCACCGCGACGACGGCGTTCAGCTGCTTGAGATTCATCGAAGCCCTTCATGCCGCCACGGAATGAAACCATCAAGTTTCGCTATTTTACAGCTCATGTCATCGCGAAGCATGATGGCCGAGACCGACCGGAAACCGTGGGAGGAGCTTGCGTGGGACCGCTCGACGACATCACGGTGGTCGCTCTGGAACAGGCGGTCGCGGCCCCCTTCGCCACGCGCCAGCTCGCCGATCTCGGAGCGCGGGTGATCAAGGTCGAGCGCCCTCGGACCGGCGACTTCGCTCGCGAGTACGACCGGACCGTCCACGGCCAGGCCAGCTACTTCGTGTGGCTCAACCGTGGCAAGGAGAGCGTCGAGCTCGACGTGAAGGACGAGGCGGACAGGGCCGTCCTCATGGCCGCCGTGGCTCGCGCCGACGTCGTCGTGCAGAACCTGGCCCCCGGAGCGGTCGAACGGCTCGGCCTGGACGGCGAGACCCTTCGAGCACGGTTCCCCCGGCTGATCCACTGTTCGATATCCGGATACGGCCGATCGGGGCCGTACCGGTCGAAGAAGGCCTACGACCTGCTGGTGCAGTGCGAGGCGGGGTTGCTGGCGGTGACGGGCACCTCGGAAAGCCCCGCCAAAGCCGGCATCTCGATCGCCGACATCGCCGCGGGCATGTACGCGTACTCGGGGATCCTCACGGCCCTCTACGACCGTGAACGGACCGGCTCGGGCAGCGTCCTGGAGGTGTCCATGCTGGACGCGCTCGGCGAATGGATGAGCCAGCCCACCCTGTTCTCCGTCTACGGAGAACAGCAGCCCCGTCGCACCGGCGCCCGGCACGCCTCCATCGCGCCCTACGGGCCGTATGCCGTCGGCGATGGCGCCACGGTGTTCATCGGCATCCAGAACGACCGCGAGTGGGCGGTCCTCTGCGAACAGGTGATCAGGCGCCCGGAGCTCGTCGACGACGTCCGTTTCGCGCGCAACACCGAACGCGTGGCGAACGACCACGAGATCACCTCCATCCTGGAGGCCGAGTTCGCGACTTCGAACGTGGACGACGTCGTCGAGCTGCTCGATCGTGTCGGTATCGCCAACGCGCGCATGCGGCATCCTGCCGAGTTCGCCGCACATCCCCAGCTCGAAGCGCGCGACCGTTGGCGCAGCGTCGCGACTCCCGGCGGTCCCGTGCGCGCCTTGCTGCCGCCCGTCGGCAGCGACCGCTACTCCGCTTCCATGGGCCCGCTACCGAGGATCGGTGAGCACAACGCGGCGATCAGGGCGGAGTTCGGGCCCGGCTGCGACCCTGCGACGCCGTGAGAACCCGGATCCAGGGTCGGACGGCGGCGTCGAGCCGCAGTTCCGGCTCCGCCTGCCCGATGGTCCCGGGCTCGACCCGTCCGACCTCCCCGCCGCCGCACGCGCGACACTCCTGGACCGACCACGAGGAACGGAGCCGGCGGCCGCCGTCACGGTGTGTCGTCCAGGGCCTGACGAAGGGATCTCCCGCGTGCTCCCGCGGAAGCGACGGCAGGGCGCGTCGGCGCCCATCCCTGCCGACACACCGACTCGTCACGAAGCGGGTTCCCCGCCGGTAGGATCAGACAGATGAGACCGGCGATGCGGCTGTGTCTGCTCGGTCCGTTCACCGTTGAGGGTGAGCTGTCGGCACCCCTGCCGACCGGAAAAGCCAGGCTTGCCCTCGCGGCCCTCGCCGAACGGCGTGGAGAGTTCGTCACGGTCCACGCCCTGATCGACGCGCTGTGGGAGGGGGATCCGCCCGAGCGCGCCGACCGCAACGTGGCTGCCCTCGTCAGCCGGTTGCGCAAAGCGCTCGGCCGGGATCTCATCGACGGGTCGGCGGTCGGGTACCGGCTCAGCCCGCAGGTGGACGTCGACCTGCACGAGGCGTGCGAGTTGGTGGGGACAGCCGAGTTCGAGCTGGCGCACGGTCATCCAGCGCTCGCCTCCACCAGCGGCGAGCAGGCCGCCAAGCTCCTCGATGCCGACACCCCGATGGGCGACGAACGCGACGGCGAGTGGGTGCGCGCACTGCGCGAACACGTCCGCACCCAGCTCCGCCGGGCTCGCATCGCCTGGAGCGCGGCCGCGCTCCAGCTGGGGGCCTACGACACCGCGGTACAGGTCGGATCGGCGGCGATGCAGGCCGATCCCTTCGACGAGGACGCCTGCCGCACGGTGATGCTCGCCCACCAGCAGGCCGGACGGTCCGGCGCGGCCCTGCTGGCGTACCGCGCGCTGCGGGAGACGCTCGTCCGGCACCTCGGCATCGACCCTTCGCCGGCCACCCAGGCCCTCCACCTGGCGGTGCTGCGCTCCGAGCAGAACGTCGCGCCCGACCCGTCGTCGGCCACCAGCCCCACCACCGGACCGATGGTGGGACGCGACGTGGAGCTGGCCCGGCTGCAGGAGATGTGGGCCGCCGCGGTGGCGGGCACACCGGCGTTGGCGGTGGTGACCGGCGAGGCGGGTATCGGCAAGAGCGCGCTCGTCGCGGCGTTCGTCGAGGAGCCGCTCCGGACGGGCGCCCTGGTCGTGCAGGTCGCGTGCTACGAGGCGGAGCGCTCGCTCTACCTGCAACCACTCGTCGAGGCCGTGCGCGCCGTCGTGCAGCGGATGACCGCCCGCGACGTCCGCGAGCTCGCCGCCACCCGGCTCGGCACCCTCACCGAGCTGCTGCCCGAGCTGGCCGACGTCGTCGGGCCCGTCGAGTACGAACGCGCGGGTCCCGAGGTGGAGCACCGGCGCAGCCTCGACGCGGTCGCCGAGTTCGTGGCGCGCGTCGGCGCCCGGCGGCCGCTGCTGCTGGTCGTGGAGGACATGCAGCACGCCGGACAGTCCACCGTGGAAGCGCTGCACGTGCTGGCCGGGCACGGGGCGGGCAGCCGATGGATGGTCGTGCTCACCGAGCGCACGTCCGAGGACGCCGATGTCACCGGGCCGTTGCTCGACGTCGGATCCCGCCTGCAGCTCGGCCCGTTGTCGGCCGGCGAGGTGGCGATGCTCGTCGAGCGGTCCGGGCTGGCCCACGACCCGGACCGGATCTGGTCGTGGACCGGTGGCTCGCCGCTGTTCCTCACCGAGGTGCTCCGGCACCCCGAACCCGGTACCGACGGCAGCAGGCCCGTGATACCGCACTCGCTGCACGATGCCGTGGCCGCTCGCATCGAGCACGCCGGGCAGGCGGTGGCCCGACTGCTGTCCCAGGGGGCGGTGCTGGGCACGACCTTCTCCCTCGACGACGTGGCGGCGCTCAGCAATGTCGACGTCGAGGACGCCGCCACGCAGGCCGGCCGGGCCATCCGGGCCGGGCTGCTGATGGCCCACGGCGACAGCTTCCGGTTCGCGAACGACATCGTCCGGCAGGTCGCCTACGCGTCCGTCCCCGAACCCGTCCGGATCAGTAGACACCGCCGCGCCGCCCGGCTGTTCGACAGCCGCCCGGAAGCCGCCGCCCAGCACCTCGCCGCGGCGGGTGACGCGCGTGGTGCCGCGGACGCCTGGCTCGCGGCAGCGGAGGCGGCGCACGTGTCCTTCGCCCACACCGACGCGGAACGCCTGCTCGACCTGGCCGTGGAGTACTCCACCCGGGGTGGCGACGGCGTGCAGACCGTCGGCGCGTACCTCCGTCGAGGCCAGGTGCGGTGTGATCTCGGGCGGCACGCGAGCGCGCGCGAGGACCACGAGCACGCGCTCGGCCTCGCGCGGGAGCTCGGTGACCTCGCGCTCGAGGCATGCGCACTCGAGCAGCTGGGCTGGACAGCGCTGTACGCGCGCGACGCGCTCGTCGCGGTGGACCTCGCCGAGCAGGCCACCCAGCTGGCGGAGTCCGCCGCGGCCGCTCCGGGTGCTCTGCCCAGCGCCACTCTCCTGCTGGGACGGGTCCGGCACTGGGACGGCGACTACAGCGGCGCCGAGACCGCCTACGACCAGGTCCTCGCGAGCGCCCCGGCAGACACCACCACCGCACTCGCACTCGCCTACCGCGGCGCGCTGCTGCAGCACCAGGACCGCTTCGCCGAGGCCCAGAGCGTGCTGGCCCGTGCGGCGGTGCTCTGCCGCCGGACAGGTGAGTTCCGGCCCCTGCTGCAGACGCTGTTCTTCACCGCACTCGCCCGGGGCGACATCGGCGACTTCGCCGGTGCCCTGCGCGCGCTGGACAACGCCCGAAGGCTCGTCGACGCCGAGAACCTCGGCTTCTACCGCGCCGGGATCGAGACCACGACGTCGTGGATGTGGCAGGAGCTCGGCCAGGTCGACCGGGCCCGCGAGCACGCCGTCCGGGCGGTGGAGCTGGCTCACCGCGGCGGGGGTGCCCTGGAGCTGGAGCAGGAGCTGCACGCGCTTCTCGCCGTCGCCGACTGCGACCTGATGCAGGGCCGCCCCGACGACGCCGCCGTGGCCGTGGAGACCGCTACCCCCATGCTGGAACGCTCGCTGCCGTTCCGCCCGCGGGCCGCCATGCGACTGCTGGAGATGCGCGCCCGCTGGGACGCCTCCGAGGCCGAGCACCTGCTGATCGAGGCTCGGCGGTACTCCTCGCCCAAGTACGAGGCGCTCGCGCTGGCGCACCTCGGCAGACCGCAGGAGGCCGCCGGGATCGCGTCGGCGACCCGGTCGGATCTGCTCCTCGCCCAGCTCGGCGCGCCTGCGGAGCAGTCGGCCGCACGCGACCGCATCGCCACGGCCCTGCCGGCCGAGCTGCGCCACACGTTCGCCGCGTCCGGGCGGCTCAGCACGCCCCGCACGGCGACGCGCTGAGCCGCTCGCTCAGGCCTCCAGGTCCGCGCGGGCGCGGTGGAACTCGTCCAACCAGGCCCCGCGCTCTGTGAACGAACGGCCGGTCGGGGTCGTGCCGCCCGACGGGATCACGTCGACCCGGAACGGCTCGCGCGACCACGCGTCGACCGTGGCCCGCAGCTCGGTGCCGGACGGCAGATGCAGATGGATGCACCCGGCGGGGCCTCCGGCATCGCCGCCGGTGAGGTCCTCGATCCGCTCGGGTCCCTCCAGCACGGCCCACTGCGACCCGGTGGCGCGGGCCCGCGCGACGGCGGCGCTGCGGTCCCTGCGCACCTGCTCGGTGATCAGGTCCCGCTCCCGCATGCCGCAGGCCACGGCCACCAGCAGCGCGACGGGCACGCTCGGCGGGACGCGTACCTCCAGCTCCGCCACCAGGCGCTCCGGCGCGGCCACGGCGTCGACCAGATCGTCGAGATCCGCGTTGCGCCGACCGAGCGCGGACGCCACAGCGCCGATGGCCTCCACCGCACCGGCGTAGCCGGAGGGGTCGGCGACGAGGGTGGGGAACAGCGACTCGGCCGCCGCCCGCCAGCGCATCCTGGCCGTGGCCACCTCCGTCGACGTCCTACCTCCGCTCTCCGCCGGGCGGGCTTCCGGGTACGCGGGTGTGTCCATCCTGATCCCTCCGTCATCCATACTCAGTCGACCCCAGCTGTCGCAGCCCGCCGAGGAGACCCGATGCCCAGCTCCGCTCGGCCCGCACCCGAGCCCGCCCATGATGCGCCCGGCACCTGGGAAGGTGTGGTGAGCTCGATCGGCCCCAAGGTGCACGCCCTGCGCCGCGAGCGCGGTATGACGCTGCAGCAGCTCGCCCACCTCGCCGACGTCTCGACCGCGGCGGTGCACAAGGTCGAGCGGGGGGACATGGTCCCCACGATCACCACGCTGCTCAAGATCGCGGGCGCGCTCGACGCACCCATCCGGCACTTCGTGGAGGACGCCGAACCCGGGCCGGGCGCGGTGCACACCCGCTTCGCCGGAGCCACCGTGAGCGGGCCCGTGCCCATCACCGGCCAAGGCGACTCGCTCCGGGTGAACGGCACCGTCTCCCGCGTCGCGCCGGGTGACGGCCACACGGGGCTGCGCCGGGCGGGCGAGACCCTGCTCGTCGTCCTGGAAGGCCGCCTCGACATGGAGATCGGCGACGAGCAGTACACCGTCGGGGCCGGGGAGGCACTGCACTTCCGGACGAACCTCGACCATCGCAGTGCGAACGTGGGAGACGTCCCCGCCGAGGTCATCTGGGTGACCGTCCCCGAGGACTGATCCCGGCTCACCCGCCGGCCTCGCCCGCAGCGACGGCGCGGGCCGTCTCCAGCAGCGCCGCCTCGGCATCGTCGAAGGCCGTGGCCCGCTGCTCGGCCTGCCCGGCCAGCTCCCGCAGCTGCGTGCGCAGGGTCGTCGTCATCTGCACGAGGGCCTCCGGGGCCGCGCCGCCCTCCGCCTGGCGGGACGCGACGATCGCACGGGGGTCCAGCACCGCCGAGAGGTCCGTGTCGGCGAGCCCCCACGACCGCCCGGTGTGGGCGAGCGCCGCCTCGTCGACCATCGCGCCGGTGATACCGCTGCCGGGGATCCCGAGCCGCGCCGCCTCTCGCACGGTGTTGCCGACCACCACGTACGCGGTCCGGTAATCGACATCCATCAGCTGCACGAGGTGCTCGGCGAGGTCCGTGGCCTGGGTGTAGCCGCGGTCGAGCTCCTGCCGCATCCGGTCCGGGTTGACCCGCAGCGTGCGCACGACGCCGCCCATCAGCCGGGTGATGCGCAGGCTCAGGTCCAGCGCCCGCGGGACCTCACCGTAGGCGAAGATCAGGTTGTCGCTGCGGGCCGACGGGCTCTTCGTCACCGCGAGGAAGCCCGTGAGCCTCCCGATGACGACCCCGGACGCGCCGCGCACGATCGACAGCGCGTAGGGGTTGCGCTTCTGCGGCATGAGGATGCTCGAGCGGCTGTAGGCGTCGGCGAGGTCGACGAAGTCGAACTCGCTGGAGGAGAAGATCTCCAGGTCCTCGGCGAGCTTGGAGAAGTTCGACAGCAGGCTGGCGACCGTGGCCAGGATGTGGATCAGGCCGTCGACCTGCCACATCGCGTCGCGGGTGTGCGGGATGACCCCGTCGAAGCCCAGGGCCGCGGCGATCGGGCCGCGGTCCTCCAGGAGCCGGGTGCCGTTCACACAGCCGGCGCCCCCCGGGCTCGTGTTGAGCAGGTCCAGCTCGTCGAGCAGGCGCCGCGCGTCCCGGACGGTCGAGTAGACGAACGACAGCAGGTAGTGCCCGAACGTGGAGGGCTGCGCCTGCTGGAGGTAGGTCTGGTCCGGGAGCAGCGTGTCGGCGTGCTCCTCGGCCCTGGCGACGGTGTCCAGCGCGGTGGCGACGGCCTCGGTCACGAGCTCGGTCAGCTGGCGGCGCAGGTGCAGCCGCAGCGCGACCCGGGCGGCCTCCCGCCGCGGGCGCCCCGCGTGCAGCCAGCCCGCGACGTCGCCGATCCGGGCGACGAAGAACCGCTCCCGGGAGTTGTAGGGCTCGCCGAACTCGGGGTCGTACGGGAAGTCCTCCGGCGCGATCCCGGTGACCTCGAGCAGCAGGGCCAGCAGCGCGCGCTCGGCGTCCGGGGGGACGATGCCGCGCCGCGCGAGGTCGAGCACGTGGGCGAGATCGGCCAGGTTGAGCCCGCGGTGCAGGAAGCTCGCGTCGGCGTTCTCGAGCGCGAAGCCGGACTCGATCAGCTCGGGTGCCGGGCCGCTCTGCGGGAAGCCCTCCGGACGCGTACGGCGGGTGGGTGATCCGCTCGAAAGATCGCTCATAGTTCTCCTCGTCCACCGGAGGTGGCGGCCTCGCGTAGGGAAGTCGTGTTCCGTCTGGAGACCCACGAACTGGCCGGGACCACTCCGCCGGTGTGCCACCACAGGACGGGCCCGGTCTCGTGGCCGCGGACACGATCGACGGCGACCGAGAACGCCTCGGCTCCGTAGGTCGGATCGAGCAGGAACCCCTCCGTGCGCAGGGCGAGTCGAGCTCGTTCGGTCTCCAGTGGCGTGACGTTGCCGAAGCCGGGGCCGCGCGCGTCGATGATCTCGAGCAGGTCCGGGCGCGGCGCCGGCGTTCCTCGCAGCGCGGCGCACTGGGCGGCCAGCGCGAGGACCGTGGCTCGGATCTCCGCGGGTGGCCGGCTCACCGACACGCCGACGACCGGGATGTCCACGCCGCATCCCGCCAGCCCGGCCAGCAACCCGGCGCAACTTCCGCCGGACCCGACGGGCAGCACGATCGCCGAGGGGAGCGTGGTCTCACCCGCGTCCCGGCCCAGCTGCGCGGTGAGCTCGACGGCGGCGTCGGCGAACCCGAGCGCGCCGAGGGCGGTCGAGCCACCCCTCGGCACCGCGAACGCCTGTCGGCCGGCGACGGTGAGCTCGGCCGCGCGCTCGGCGACGAGGATGTCGATCTCGGAGCGGTCGTTCCCGCCGGTGGGCAGCACCCGGGCGCCGGCCGCCTCGGCGATGGCGATGTTGGGGGCACCCCTGGGGTCACCCCAGATCACGAGCTCGCAGTCCAACCCGGCCGTCCTCGCGGCGACCGCGGCCGCCGCGACGAAGTTCGACCCCGGGCCACCTCCCGTCACGAGGACCTCGGCGCCGTGCTGGAGCGCCGCACCGATCAGGTACTCGAGTGGCCTCGCCTTGTTCCCCGCGACGGCGAAGCCGATGAGGTCGTCGCGCTTCACGAGCAGTGGGCCGCTGCGAAGCGCGGACTCCAGCCGGAGGGCGCGCACGAGCGGAGTCGGACGGACGCACAGCGGGAACCGCGGCGCGCCGTCGCCCATCCCCGCGTCGGTCGTGCCCATCGTGGTCATGTCCACAGCGCCGGCTCGGCGGCGCGAGCCGCCTCGGCGCGGGCCAGCACCGTGTCGACCATGCCGGCGGCGGCGTTCACGGCCGCTCCGGAGCTCCAGGAACGCACGTCCTCCACGGTGGCGAGTCCACGTTCGGCCAGGCTTGCCGCCAGGTTCGCGCTGTCCGTACCGCCCTCGCGGAGCAGTTCGTGCAGGACCTGCTGGGCGCGGTGCTTCCCGATCCGGCCGGACAGTCCGGCGAGGACGCGCTCCGAGGCCAGGCCACCGAAGCTGTCGAGCGTGGCCGCCATGGCGTCGGGGTGCACCTCCAGGCCCTCGAGCAGTCCGCGGCCCAGGTGCAGCGCCGCTGCGGTGAGCTGACAGACCTCGGGCAGCGCGATCCACTCGGCCTTCCACGCCCTGCCGTCCCGCTCGTGGCCTGCCACCATGCCCTCCAGCAGCACCCCTGATGATGCGCGGGCGAGCCGGGCGAGCGTGTCGAGGTGTTCGCCGATCTCGGGGTTGCGTTTGTGCGGCATCGTGATGCTGCTGACCGCACCCTGTGCTGCGGGCTCGCTCAGCTCGCCGATCTCCGGGCGCGCGAGCTCGTAGACCTCCACACCGATGCGGGCGAGCGTGCCGCAGACCATCGCCAGCACGCCACCGAACTCCGCGATCCGGTCCCGGGCGGTGAGCCAGGAGATGCCCGGGTCCGCCAGGCCGACCTCGGCGCAGAAGCGGCGGCGCAGCTCGGGTCCGTCGGCGCCGAAGAAGGCGAGCGCGCCGACTGCTCCCGCGAGCTGACCGACGCACCACCGGTCGCGGGCTTCGCGGAGCCGGTCGAGGTGCCTCCGGACCTCGTCGGCCCAGGACGCGACCTTGAAGCCGAAGGTGATCGGCGAGCCGGGCTGGCCGTGCGTGCGCCCGGCCAT
This sequence comes from Pseudonocardia sp., assembly GCF_025965585.1. Classification (GTDB taxonomy): domain Bacteria; phylum Actinomycetota; class Actinomycetes; order Mycobacteriales; family Pseudonocardiaceae; genus Pseudonocardia. Next base: position 6,110 of record NZ_JAOPWR010000332.1, on the reverse strand, counting down.
CACCGTGTCGCGGTGCTCGGCGGCGAGCGCGAGCAGCCGCTCCTCGCAGGCTCGCAGCTCCACCCACACGAGTGAGCCGACGTCGCGCAGGACAGTGCCGAACCAGGTGTCCGTCAGGTCCTGCACGGTCGCCCCGACGTAGACGTGCTCGCGCGCCTCCCCGGGCAGCACCTGCTGCAGGCCGCGGATCAGACCCAACGTCGAGTGCGACGTGAGCTGCGTCTGCTTCGCCACGAAGTCGAGATCGAGATTCTCGACCCGGGCGCCGGTGGCGATCTGATCGGCCGACGAGGCGGGGATGATGCCGAGCGAGGCCTGCGCCCTGGCGAGCGCGACGAGGATGTCGAGCCAGGACTGGACCATGGCGGGTTCGTCGAAGATCGCGTCCGTCGCGGAGGTGCCCCACAGGTGGGCGTACAGCGTCGAGGAGCTCAGCCGGGTTCCCATGCCGGGGCCTCCTTCTCCACGATGCGGCGCAGTGCTTCGCGTACGTGCTCCAGCGATGAGCCCCAGGGCAGCGACACCCACCCGTCGCCGGACTCGACGTGCTCCTCCTGCAGGCAGCACTTCGTGAGGGTCGGCTCCGCCGGACGGCCGGCGCCGACGGCGCGCTTGGGGCAGAAGTCCACGGTCGGCGGCTCGTCGCCGTAGAACGCGCGGTGGATCTGCAACGAGCGGGTGCAGCCGAGCAGCGTCCAGTCGGAGCGCTCGGGATGCTCGTCCAGGTACGACACCTGCGCACCGGGAACCTCTCCCCCGGAGCCGCGGCACGGCAGCAGGTAGTGCGCGGCCTCGCGCCGCGCGGCGAGCTCGTCGAGCCGGACGACGTTCTCGACGATCTCCAGGGGAGGCAGGTCCTCGATCACGTCGACCATCCGGCGGACCTGGTCGGCGAGTTTGGCGGGGTGCGGTGGCACCACTTCCTGGACGATGACCCGCATCGGCCGCGGCTCGATGATGAAGTTGACGTGGGCGTAGCGGCCCTCCACCACCACGGCACGGACGCCGGGCGCGCGCGTCCGCGCGACCGCAGCCAGCGTCGACGGGATCCCGGTGTCGGCGTCGGGCTCCACGACGTAGGCGCACTCGTCGGGAGCGGCGATCAGTTTCACGTCCGTCACCGGTGACAGCAGCGCGGTGTCCGACTCCCGCGTCACCTGCAGCAGGGCGGTGGGACCAGGCGCATAAGGGTCCCGCCGGGCGACGACGAACCGCGTGCGCCGGTAGGAGTCACGGCCCAGCAGGTGGTCGCGGAGGGAGTCCTCCTCGAGCGGGACATCCGGCGGGACGGTCGCCACAGCGACGCCGCGGTAGCGCAGGGGCACGAAGTTCGGGCCGCTGATCACGCGAGCCGAGGTGGTCACGCCGTGTCCGCGACGACGGCGTCCGGGCGCGCCACGGCAGCGGTGTCCGAGCGCAGGCCCAGTCGGAGGGTCTCGACCGACAGGGCGTCGGACAGCGCGACGTTGCCGAGGTTGACGTCCGGGCCGAACCGGCGCACGAACCAGGCCTGCTGGCTCGACCGCGGCGCCTCGAAGACCACGCGCTCCACCCCGACCGCCGCGGCCACGGCCTCCACGACGTCGGGACGCACCCGGCCCTGGTCGTCGAACGTGCCGACGGTGCCGCTCTGGCGCCCCTCGGTGACCACCAGCGAAGCACCCGCGTCGAGGTCGGCCCGGCACTCGGCGGGCCAGCGCCGCGCCGCCTGCTGTTCCCCCGGCACCTTCGAACCGACCTCGGCCAGCACCACGAAGTCCCGGGCCGCCCGCACGATCAGCGCGCGCTTCTCGGCCGGGGACATCGCGACCGTCCCGTTGGAGACCTCGACGCGGTCGAAGCCCGTGTCCCGCGCCCAGGCGAGGCACTCGGCGGCCCGGCCCTGGGCCCACGCGATCTCCAGCAGCGTGCCGCCCAGGCACGCGGCGATGCCGTGGCCGGCGAGCAGCGCCATCTTCTCCGCCAGTGCGGCGTCGACGTAGGCGGTGCCCCAGCCGATCTTCCAGATGTCGACGTGGTCGGCGGCACCGGCGAGCAGGTCGGCCACGGCCGCGGGACCCGCGCCGGGGTCGAGGACGTGTGTCAGTCCGGCCGACCGCGGTTTCGGGCGGCGGGTCGGCAGATCGAGGAAATCAGCAGCCGGCACGGCGCCACCCTAGTTCTGATGATGGATTTTCTTCTACTATGCGACACGTGATCTCGTCGTGGCCCACCGTGCCGCCGTCAGCCACGCACGAGATCGAGGACGACCCTCCGGTCGAGCTCGGAGGGAGGCGCGCCGACCACGCGACGCCCGACGATGTCGACGGCCAGTGCGAACGCCCACGCGGCCCGGTCGGGGAACATCCACTGGTGGCGGTCCGCGAAGGTCAACCACTGGCGGGGTCCGACCACCGGTTCCGCCGAGTAGTCGAGCTCGTGCCACGTCACCGCGAGCTCCATGAGCCCCAGCAGCACGTCGGGATCGGTGTCCACCGTCAGCAGGCGGTCGTGGTGCTCGCGATGGAGAGCCGCGCCGCACTCACCTCCGCAGCTGGCCAGACGGGTTGGGACTGGGGCGACGGTCGTCATCGACGGCTCCCTCGGGTCTTCCGGCAGGCGGGCCACAATGCGCTCGACGTGTCGGCGCACTGTGATGATCGGCACTGTGTCGCACCGCCGTTGCACAGGTGTTGCACCACAGCTCCGGCCGGCGGACCAGCAGGAATCGAACCTAGGAGTGATCGACCGTGACCGCGACCGAACGCAGCGTGTCGGCCAGCTGGACCGGCGGCCTCAGGGCGACGGTCGACGCCGGCGGCTTCCCCGTGGTCGCCGACGAGCCGGAGTCATCCGGGGGAACCGGCACCGGACCCCAGCCGACGGAGCTGCTGCTGGCGTCCATCGCGTCCTGCTTCACGCTCGCCCTGGCCTACAGCGCGGGGAAGCGCGATGTGCCGCTCGAGGGCCTGGGGGTGGACGTCACGGGTCGCTACGACGGGCCGCGCTTCGACGCCTTCCGCATCACCGTCCGGGCCGCGGCCCCCCGGGGTCCCGAGCTCGACGAGCTGATCACCGCGGCCAAGCGGGTCTGCTACGTGACCCGGACCCTGGCCTCACCGCCCGAGATCGAGTTCGTCGTCGACCAAGGCTGAGCCCGCCGACCGCGCCCGCGCGGCCACCTCGCGCAGCGGCAGGCCCAGCGCCGCCGCCGCGCGCGCGACATCGTCGTGCTCGGGCTTGGCCCCCCACGGCCCGTGCTTGAGCCGCACCGGGTGCCCGTCCACGTCGACGGTGGTGGTGCGCCGCGGCAGGGCGACGCGGTCCACCGTCCGTCTGCGCAACCCGAGGCTGCCCGTCTCGCGGAGCACCAGCGCCTCGATGTCCGCGGCACGTTCGGGAGTGACGAGCACGGCCAGGGTGTGCCCCGGCCGGGACTTCTTCATCACCGCCGGGGTGATCCACGCGTCGGCGGCGCCCGCGGCGAGCACCTGCTCGATCACGTACCCGAGCACCTCGCCCGTCACGTCGTCGACGGTGGTCTCCAGCACCGTCATCGGCCGCACGTCGCCCGCCGCCGGTGCGGTGGCGGCCGCGCCGAGCAGCGCCTGCAGGACGTTGGGACGCTCGGGCACGTCGCGCCCACCGGCCCCGTAGCCGACGGCGCGCACGGTCATGTCCGGCACCGGGCCGAAGCGTGCGCCCGCGGCCAGCAGCAGGGCGATGCCGGTGGGGGTGACCGTCTCCCCCGGCAGCCCGGTGGACGTGACCGACGCCCCGGCCCTCGCGAGCAGCGCGGCCGTGGCAGGCGCGGGCAGCGGCAGGAGTCCGTGGCTGCCACCCACCACGCCGGAGCCGAGCGCCAGTGGGCCGCACACCACCTCGGCGACGTCGAGCAGGTGCAGCGCGGCGGCGACACCGACCGTGTCGACCACGGTGTCGACCCCGCCGATCTCGTGCAGGTGCACCTCGGCCACCGGGACACCGTGCAGGCCAGCCTCGACCTGCGCGATCGCCTCGATCGCGCGCCCGGCCAGCTCCGCGACCGGCGCGGGCCGGGCGCGCCCGACCAGCTCCCGCAGCTCGGCCGCCCGGCGCGCCGGGACGTCGTCCGCCACCCTGACGCGGGCCCGCGTGGCCAGGAGTGCCCCGCGGCGGACGCGCTCCGTGTCGAGCGTCCAGCCGGTCAGTCCCGTGGCCGCGACGGCCGCCCGGATGTCGTCGAGCGGAGCGCCGAGCTCGAGCAGCGCGCCGAGCAGCATGTCGCCGGAGACCCCGCTGACGGGGTTGAACCAGACGATCACGATTCCGCCTCCGCGGGAGGGATCACGTCGGCGGTCACCGGAGCCGGGCCCGGGCGATGCGGTGCGCCGCCATCGCGGCCGCGAAACCGGAGTCGATGTTCACCACCGTCACACCCGCGGCGCACGAGCTCATCATCGCCAGCAGCGCCGTCACCCCCTCCAGGGCCGCGCCGTAGCCGACCGACGTGGGGACGGCGATGACGGGGCAGCCCACCAGACCGGCCACGACGCTGGGCAGGGCCCCCTCCATCCCGGCTATGCAGACCACCGCGTCGGCGGCCGCGATCCGGTCACGGACCGCCAGCAGCCGGTGCAGCCCGGCCACCCCGACGTCGTTGACGGCGTCGACGTCGAGCCCGGCGGCGGACGCGACGGCGGCAGCCTCCGCGGCCACCGGGGCGTCGGAGGTGCCGGCCGCGACCACCGCGAGCCGGAAGCCGGTGCGCGCGGCGGGCCGCCAGCAGAGCAGCCGCGCCGGTTCGTCGTAGGACCCTCCCGGCACGGCGGCGAGGACGTGGCGGGCCGCGTCGGCGTCGATCCGCGTCACCAGCACCGGCCCGTCGTTCGCCGCCAGCAGGCTGGCCACGATGCCGGCGACGTGGTCCGGCTCCTTACCAGGGCCGTAGACCACCTCGGGCAGGCCGAGCCGGGCCTCCCGGCCGGTGTCCGGGCGGGCGTAGCCGAGATCGGTGTACCCGTCGCCGGGGCGGGAGGTCACCGCCCCGCCACCGCGGGTACACCCAGCAGCACGTTCATCCGCCCGCTGCGGAAACCCTGCAGGTCCAGGGTGCAGAACTCGAAGCCGGCGGATCGCAGCACGGCGTCGATCTCGTCGCGCAGGCCGGCCGCCCGGTCCAGGTCGGGGCCTGGCAGCTCCAGCCGCGCGACCGTGCCGGCCGCGTGGGCACGCACCCGGCAGACGGGGAAGCCGAGGCGGTGCAGCCCGTCCTCGGCGACCTCGATGCGGGCCAGCACCTCCTCCGTGACGGGGTCGCCGTAGGCGATGCGGGAGGACAAGCAGGCCGCGGCCGGCTTGTCGGCGGTGTCCAGCCCGATCAGCCTGCTGATGTCCCGCACGGCGGCCTTGGTCAGCCGCGCATCGACCAGCGGGGCGATCGCCCCGCGCTGCGCCGCGGCGCGCTGTCCCGGCCTGTGGTCACCGAGGTCGTCCAGGTTCGTGCCGAGCGCGACCACCGCGCCGGAGAGCGTCGCGAGCGGGGCGACGGCGTCGAACAGCGCGCTCTTGCAGTGGTAGCAGCGGTCACCGGCGTTGGCGACGTACTCGGGGCGGGTCAGCTCGTCGGTGCACACCTCGACGTGGGCGAGCCCGTGGCGCCGGGCCAGCGCCGCGGCCGCCCGGCGTTCCTCGGCCGGCAGGCTGGCCGACACGGCCGTCACCGCGACCGCCGCCGCGCCGAGCACGCGGTGGGCGGCCACGGCGAGCAGGGCGGAATCGGCCCCGCCGGAGAAGGCGACGAGCACCCGGCGTTCCTGCCCGAGGCGCGCGCAGAGATCCTCGTACGCCTGCCCGGCGGTGCGCCCCTCGGGCCCGTCCGTCACGGCGTTGCGCGGCATGGCCTCTCCCCTCGTCAGCGGCTCCACCATAGTGAAAGCCTGCTCGGGAACGGCCTCCCGCGGATCCGGATGACTTGCCCGCGGGATCTACTATCGTGGAAAGTCGTCTCTCATCGTCAAGGGAAGTGGTGTGATGGACGGGATCGCCGACATCGGAGGTACCGACGGCTGGGGCGCCGTCCACGCCCCGGACCCGCAGGAACCGGTCTTCGCCGAGCCCTGGGAGGGCCGGGCCTTCGCCCTCACCCTGCT
>NZ_JAOPWR010000307.1 GCF_025965585.1 Pseudonocardia sp. | reverse complement strand
ACCCGGAAGCTAAGCCCTCCAGCGCCGATGGTACTGCACTCGTCAGGGTGTGGGAGAGTAGGTCGCCGCCGACATCAAATGTGGATGGGTGCGCCCTCTGTCTTCGGACAGGGGGCGCACCTTTTTTGCGTTCCGGTGGCCGGTCCGTGTCCTAGGATCTCGGTGTGGACCGGCGCATCGGAGGGTCGCTTGCACGGCTGGGCCTGACCGAGCCGTCGGCGGAGTCCACGCTGCTCGATCTCGGCTGGTGGTCGGGCGACCGGCCGGCCCTGGGTGCCGAGCCGATCATGTGGGCGCTCGCCCGCAGCCCCGATCCCGATCTGGCGCTGCGCGGCGTCGAGCGGCTGTTCGCGGCCGTCGGCGACGGGCCGGATCTGCACCGCGCACTGCGCACCGACACCGGACTCCGTGGCCGGCTGATCTCCCTGCTGGGCAGCTCCACGGCACTGGGCGACCATCTCGTCACCCATCCCGATCGCTGGCACCTGCTCCGCGAGGGCGCTCAGGTGGCGGGATCCGATCCCACGGCCACATTGCTCGGTGCGGTCGGGGCCGATCCGGATGAGCCGCCGGCCGGTGCGCCCGGCGGGTCGCCGGCCACTCTGACCGGCCCCGACGCGATCAAGGCGCTGCGCACCGCCTACCGCGACGAGCTGCTGGTGCTGGCCGCCGCCGACGTCGGCGCGGTGGCGGAGCCGGAGCTGCCGGTGCTCGAGATCGAGAACGTCACCTCCCGGCTGTCGGACCTCGCCGCGGCCGCGCTGCGAGCGGCCTTGGCCGTCGCGCTCGCCGAGGTCGGTGAGGGCGCCGACCCGGGGCGACTGGCGATCATCGCGATGGGCAAGTGCGGCGGGCACGAGCTGAACTACGTCAGCGACGTCGACGTCGTGTTCGTCGCCGAGCCGGGCGACCAGGCCACCACGAAGCTCGCCAGCCGGGTCATGCGGATCGCCGGTGAGGCGTGCTTGGAGGTGGACGCCAACCTGCGCCCCGAGGGCCGACAGGGCGCGCTGGTCCGCACGCTCGACGGGCACGTGTCGTACTACAAGCGATGGGCGAAGACCTGGGAGTTCCAGGCTCTCCTCAAGGCCCGTCCCATCGCGGGCGACCCGGAGCTCGGCAAGGCCTACGCCGAGGCCGTCGCCCCCATGGTGTGGAACGCGGCGGGGCGCGACGACTTCGTGGCCGACGTGCAGGCGATGCGCCGCCGGGTCGAGGAGCACATCCGGCCGGACCACGCCGCCCGGGAGCTGAAGCTGGGCCCAGGCGGGTTGCGCGACGTCGAGTTTGCGGTGCAGCTGCTGCAGCTCGTGCACGGGCGCACGGATCCCGCGCTGCACTCCTCGTCCACGCTGGAGGCGCTCGCCGCGCTGGCCGAGGGCGGGTACGTGGCCCGCGACGACGCGGCCAACCTCGCGGCGTCCTACCGCTTCCTCCGCCTGCTCGAGCACCGCCTGCAGATGCAGAGGATGCGCCGCACCCACCTGCTCCCCGCAGCTGACGACACCGCCGGGCTGCGCTGGCTCGCCCGGGCGGCGCACCTGCGCCCGGACGGCCGCCACGACGTGGTGGGCGTTCTCATGGCGGAGTGGACGCGCAACGCCCGCCGGGTGCGGCGTCTGCACCAGAAGCTGTTCTACCGACCCCTGCTCACGGCCGTCTCGCGGCTGTCGCCGGACTCGGCACGACTGAGCGAGTCGGCGGCGAAGGCGCGCCTCGCGGCGCTGGGCTGGGCGTCGTCGGAGGGTGCGCTCAACCACCTGCGCGCGCTGACGTCCGGGGTGTCGCGGGCGGCGTCCATCCAGCAGACGCTGCTCCCGGTGCTGCTCGACGATCTCGCCCGCACCCCCGACCCCGACCGCGGGCTGCTGGCCTACCGGCGCGTGTCCGAGGCACTGGCCGCGACACCCTGGTACCTGCGGCTGCTGCGCGACGAGGGGCTGGTGGCGCAGCGGCTGATGTGGCTGCTGGGCACGTCGGCGCTGGTGCCCGATCTGCTGGTGCGCGCCCCGGAGGTGCTACGGCTGCTCGCCGCGCCGTCCGCGGGGCGGGCCGACGAGCTGAGCCGCGATCCCGGGGAGGTCGCGACGTCGCTGCTCACCTCCGTCGCGCGGCAGCACGACCCCGAGACGGCGGCCGCCACCGCCCGGTCGCTGCGCCGTCACGAGATGCTGCGCGTGGCGTGTGCAGACCTGCTGGGCGTGCTCGACACCGAGCAGGTGTGCACGGCGCTGAGCACGGTGTGGGTGGCGGTGCTGCAGGCGACGCTCGAGTCGGTGGAGCGGTCACTGGTGAACGGGCCCGTCCCCGCCCGCATCGCGGTGATCGGGATGGGCCGCCTCGGCGGCGCGGAGCTCGGCTACGGCAGCGACGCCGACGTGGTCTTCGTGTGCGAGCCCGCGAACGGCGCCCCCGATAGCGACGCCGTGCGGTACGCCACCACGGTCGCGGAGACGGTGCGCAGGCGTCTCGGCGCAGCCAGCCCTGACCCGGCCCTCGTGGTGGACGCGGATCTGCGGCCCGAGGGCCGCTCGGGGCCGCTCGTGCGAACGCTCGAGTCCTACCGCAGCTACTACGCGCGCTGGTCGGAGCCCTGGGAGGCCCAGGCCCTGCTGCGCGCCACCCCCGTTGCCGGCGACGCGGACCTCGGGATGCGTTTCGTGCAGATGGCCGACCCCGTCCGGTACCCGGTCGACGGCCTGGACGCGGCAACGGTCACCGAGATCCGGCGGATCAAGGCCCGCGTCGACGCCGAGCGGCTGCCGCGCGGTGCCGACCGCACCCTGCACACCAAGCTGGGGTTGGGCGGGCTCGCCGACGTCGAGTGGACGGTGCAGCTGCTGCAGCTCCAGCACGCCGGGGACATCCCGGAGCTGCGCACGACGTCCACGCTGGAGGGGCTGCGCGAGGCCGCGGAGGCGGGGCTGCTCAGCGCGTCGGACGCCGCGGAGCTCGCCGCGGGCTGGACGATGGCCACGCGGGCCCGCAACGCGATCATGCTGGTGCGCGGCAAGCCGGGCGACCAGCTGCCGCGCTCGGGCCGCGAGCTGGCGGCCGTCGCCTGCGCGATGGGCTACCCGTCGGACGGCGACTCCGGGGTGTTCCTCGACGACTACCGCAAGGCCACGCGGCGGGCCCGCTCGGTCGTCGAAAGAGTTTTCTACGGCTGGTGACGCCGGGACGGCGTGCAGACGATCCGCCACCGTGGCGACCTCGTGGCGGCACTCGGTGGGGCGGTCGGGCCCGCCGACCGCCGGCTGTACCGGCAGGGCGTGCTCGTCGGGGTCACCGACCCGTCGTCAGCAGTGTCAGGAAGACGTGCTCGGACCCTCCAACGGGTGGAGGATCGATCACGATTCCGGGCGGTGCCAGACTGGGCCCGTGGGTGACGGGCTGCAGCACGGTGTCGACGTCGTCACGCAGGTGGTCGAGACCCGGCCCGCGGTCCTGTTAGCCGCGGTGCTCGCGCTCCTCACCGTGCTGTGGACGGTGTCGTGGCGCTGGACGCGCACAGTGGTGACCATCGCCCACGAGGGCGGGCACGCGCTGGCCGCGATGGCGGCCGGCCGCGGGCTGACCGGTATCCGGCTGCACCCCGACACGTCCGGCGTGACGGTCTCGACGGGGGCCCGGCGCGGCCCGGGCCTGGTGTTCACGTTCCTCGGCGGATACCCCGCGCCCTCGCTGCTAGGGCTCGGTGGCGCGGTGCTGGTGGCGGCCGACGAGGCCCGGCTGATGCTGTGGATCGCGCTGGCGCTGCTCGTCGCGTGCCTGATCCAGATCCGCAACGTGTTCGGTGCGCTCGCGGTCGTGGCCACCGGTGTGCTCGTCGCGGGCGTCGCCGGCTGGGCCACGCCGCGCGTGCAGGACGGGTTCGCCGCGGCGCTGTGCTGGTTCCTGCTGTTCGGCGGCCTGCGGGCGGTGCGGGAGCTGCAGCGCGGCCGTCGGCGCGGGCGCCGGGACGGCTCCGACGCCGACATGCTCGCAGGCCTGACGCACGTGGCCGGGGGAATCTGGGCCGCTCTGTTCTGGTTGGTGGCTGGTGTGGCTGTGATCACTGCGGCGTGGGTGCTGCTGTTCCGATGAGAGGACGACGTACGTGAGCGACTGGAATGACAAGATCATCGCCGAGTTCCGGGCGAACGAGGGACGGGTGGGGGGCCCGTTCGAGGGTGCTCCGATGATCCTGATCCATCACCTCGGCGCGAAGTCCGGCACCGAACGCGTGACGCCGCTGCGGTCCTTCCCCGAGCCCGACGGGCGGTTCGTGATCATCGCGTCCAAGGCGGGCGCGCCGACCAACCCCGACTGGTACCACAACCTCAAGGCACACCCGGTCATCGACGTGGAGGTCGGTACCGAGACGTTCCCCGTCGTCGCGTCCGAGGTCGACGGCGCCGAGCGCGACGAGATCTGGTCGCGCATCGTCGCCGACAGCCCCGGCTTCGGCGAGTACCAGGAGAAGACCACGCGGACCATCCCCGTGTTCATGCTGACCCGCGCGTCCTGAGGCAGGATCGCCCGGTGACCATCACCCTGGACCAGGCCCAGACCATCGTCGGCGCGGCGCTCGCGCACGGCACCGAGCAGGGTTTCAACCCGTTGACGGTCGCGGTGCTCGACCCGGGCGGCGCGATCGTGGCCCTCGGGCGGCAGGACGGGTCGGGCTTCCTCCGCCCCGACCTCGCTGTCGCCAAGGCCTCCGGCGTCCTCGCCCTCGGGATGACCAACCGCGCCATCGCCGCCCGCGCGGCCGACTCCCCTGAGTTCTTCACCTCCGTCGCCACCCTCGCGGGCGGCAAGATCCTCTCCGTGCCCGGCGGCGTCTTCGTCCGGGACGCGGACGGCGGGCTGCTCGGCGCCGTCGGTGTCACGGGTGACGCCTCGCTCAACGACGAGGCCGCCGCGCTCGCGGGCATCGCCGCCGCCGGTCTGGTGGGCCAGACCGGGGCGGAGTGAGCGCAGGCACCACCGGCACCACAGGCCACACCGGAGATACCGGCAACACCGTCGACCGGACCGGCGCGGGGCTCGTCCTCGCGCTGGTCTCGGCCGTCACCTTCGGGCTGTCCGGCCCGTTCGCGAAGGCGCTGACCGACGCGGGCTGGTCGGCGTCCGGTGCCGTGCTCGTCCGGCTCGGGGGTGCGTCCGCGATCCTGCTGGTGATTCTGGCGGTCCGCCGTCCGGGTGTCGTCGCCGCGATCCGTGCCGACGGCCCGGCGCTCCTGCTCTACGGCCTGTTCGCGGCGGCCGGCGTGCAGGTGGCGTTCTTCAACGCGCTGCAGTACCTGCCGGTGGCCGTCGCGCTGCTGCTGGAGTACCTCGGGCCGATCCTCGTGATCGTCTGGGTGTGGCTGGTGCGCGGGCAGCCGCCGAGCCGGCGCACGGTCCTCGGCGCCGCGGTGGCGCTGTTCGGGCTGACGCTCGTGGTGCGGCTGTGGTCCGGGGTCGGGCTCAGCGCTCACGGCCTGGTGTGGGGGCTCGTCGCCGCCGTCTGCCAGGCGGCGTACTTCCTCATCGCCGACCGCGCCGGCAGCGCCACCCCGCCGCTCGTGCTCGCCGGCGTCGGGATGACGGTGGGCGCCGTGGTCGTCGCCCTGCTCGGGCTGGTGGGGGCGCTGCCTGTCGTGATCGACACGGCGGCCACCGGTGTGGTCCTCGGCGGGGCCGACGTCGGGTGGCCGGTGGCGGCGACGCTGCTCGTCGTCGTCGCGTCGGTGATCGCGTACCTCACCGGCGTGGGGGCGATCTCCCGGGTCGGCGCGGCCCGCGGGTCGCTCGTCGCACTGCTGGAGGTGGTGGCGTCGGCCGTCGCGTCGTGGCTGCTGCTCGGGCAGGTGCCGGCGGCCGCGCAGACGGTCGGCGGCGTGCTGATCCTCGTGGGTGTCGCGCTGACCGTACGGGCCTCAGGCGTTGCCGGGCCGCGGCCGCAGTGACGGCGGGGTTCGCGGCGGGGGGGCGCCCGGTCAGGCCACGCGAGCGCGCCAGGATGCCGGTGCCGAGCAGCCGCGCGGCGACCAGCTCGTGGAGGGGGCGCCGATCGCGGCCGGCCAGGTGGGGACGCCGTACGCGTCGGGCCGGCGGTTGATGCTGTCGGCGACGAAGGCCGAGATGTCGTCGCTGCCGGGAGCGAGCGCCTGTCCTCACCCCCGATCGTGTCTCCGCAACCGACGCCGCCACCAGGACGGACGCGGGGCGGGGGCCGCCGAGGGCGCCGGGCCCTGCGGTGCAGCGGCTGCCGCGGGCCGTTCCTCGCGCCAGCGGCGCACCGCGTCGTCGGCATCGATTCGGCGCACCTGGACCCGCGGACCCTCGGGTGCGCGTAGGTGGTCGACGATGCGCAGGTTCAGCTCCCGCACCGTGTCGCGGACCTGTTCCTCGGAGCGCAGGGTGCGGAGCGTCTCGGGGAACCGGTCGAGCTCCTTGCGCAGCTGGATCGACGGCGGCAGCAGGACGTCGCGGGACAGGCCCTCGCGTTCGACGTAGCGCCGGACCCACCACAGCTCGTCGTCGGGGCCGCTGATACCGGGGAGCGGCTTGCCCGCGCCCGGCAGGTTGTCGAAGGCGCCCCGTTCCGCGGCCTCGCGGATCGCCTTGTCGACGGCGGACTCGTAGCGACCAGGTTCGATCACCCCCTCGAGGCTACCGGGGGATCACCGGCAGTGCGACGTGCGACGGGCAGATGACGTCGTGGACCGGGCGCACCCACCGCAGGCTCGCGCTTGCCACCAGAGCCCACTCGCGCGTTCGGTCACCCACGCGCGTGGAGCTACACGCGCGTGGGGAGGAAGGGCGCGCGCCGGCCCCGTTCGCGCGCCTGGTGCGTCTCCGCGCGCGTGGCTGCGCGAGCGACACAACCCGCGCGCGAACGCCGGCGACTACGTCTGGTCGATCCGCTGCGTCCCGCTGTAGACGTTCATCGTCTCGCCGCGCAGGAACCCGACCAGCGTGACGCCGGCATCCATCGCCAGCTCGACGGCCAGCGAGCTGGGCGCGGACACCGCCGACAGCACCGGCACCCCGGCCATCACGGCCTTCTGTACCAGCTCGAACGACGCGCGCCCCGACACCATCAGCACCGTGCCCGCAGCGGGGACGCGGCCGTCGAGCAACGCCCAGCCGAGGACCTTGTCGACGGCGTTGTGGCGGCCCACGTCCTCTCGGGCGACGAGCAGCTCGCCGTCGGCGGTGAACAGACCTGCGGCGTGCAGGCCACCGGTGGAGTCGAAGAGCTTCTGGGCGGCGCGGAGCGAGTCGGGCAGCGTGCTCAGGGTGGCCGGCGTGACGGCCACCGGGTCCGCGACGGGGGAGAAGCGCGTCTTGAGCTTCACCGCGTCCAGCGACGCCTTGCCGCACACCCCGCACGACGAGGTCGTGTAGAAGTTGCGCTCCAGGCTCGGGTCCGGGGGTTCGACGCCGGCAGCGAGCGCCAGGTCGAGCACGTTGTAGGTGTTGCGGCCGGCATCGTCGACCGAGTCGCAGTAGCGTGCAGCCAGCACGTCGGACGACCCGCCGATCACGCCCTCCGTCAGCAGGAAGCCGTGGGCGAGCTCGATGTCGTGGCCGGGCGTGCGCATCGTGACCGACAGGGGCTTGCCGTCGACGCGGATCTCGAGCGGTTCCTCGGCGGCGAGGGTCTCCTGGCGGCGGGTGGACCCGGCGGCGTCGATGTGCAGGACAGGCCTGCGGATGGTCAGTCGGCCCATGCCCGCACAGTAATCCCGTGTCAGCGGATACGCCGTCCGGTCTCGGCGCACGAGTAGCCGCCCAGCGCCTCGACCCCGCCGCGGAACTCCGGACGGTCGAGCAGGGCCCACAGCGGAGTGAGCAGCTCGTCGTCCAGGGTCTCGGTGCGCAGGACGAGGTCGTAGGGCTCCCGGGCGATGGGCACGAAGCCCAGGCCGAACGCGCGGGCCGCGGCCAGGATGCCCATCCCGGTGTCGGCCCGCCCGGCGCTCACCGCGGCGGCGACGGCCAGATGGGTGTGCTCCTCCCGCGAGTACCCCGACACCTCGGCCGGGTCGATGCCGCGCAGGCCGAGCTCGTGGTCGAGCAGCGCGCGGGTGCCCGCGCCGCGCTGCCGGTTGACGTAGCGCACACGCCTCAGGTCCTCGATGCCGGTGAGGCCCAACGGGTTGCCGGGGGCGACGATCAGGCCCTGGTCGCGGTGCACGAGTCGGACCACCGCGGCGTCGTCACCGAGCAGCTTGTCGACGTAGGGCAGCGTGTACTCGCCGGTGGCCGGGTCGAGCAGGTGTGAGCCCGCGATGTGACAGAGGCCGTCGCGCAGCGCGACCAGCCCGCCCAGCGAGCCGACGTTGGACGAGGCCAGCGTGACCAGCGGGTCGGCGGCCCGCAGCTCGGAGGAGGCCACGTCTAGCACGAGGTCGTGCGAGCCGATGGCGACGATCGTGCGCCCGATCTCGCCCAGCCCCCGCAGCAGCTCGACCCGGACCTGCTCGCCCGCGTGGTGGCCCTCCACCCCGGCGGGCACGACGAGCAGGCCGTCTGCGCGCACCAGGGACGTCAGCACGCCTGCGCCGCGAGGCAGGGGGGCCGCGACGATGTCGCCGCCGACCCGGCCCAGGCGCACCCGCACCCAGTCGTCCGTGCCGATCGCGGAGGCGAGCTTGCGCGCCAGCCGCGCGGTGGTGGATGGGCGCTCCCGTGGCGCCGCGCCCTCGAGGGCAGCAAGCAGGGGTCCGGCGAAGATGTCGAACGTCAGCGAGGCGGACACCGGGTAGCCGGGCGCGCCCAGCACCGGGGTGTTCCCGACGGTGCCGAGCACCACGGGATGGCCCGGCTTCACCGCGACGCCGTGCACGGCCAGCGTCCCGGCCGCCGCGACGACGCTCGCGGTGTGGTCGTCGCGGCCGGCGCTCGAGCCCGCGATGAGGATCACCAGGTCGGCCTCCGTGGCGGCGTCGCGCAGGGTAGCGGTGATCAGCTCCGGGTCGTCGGGGACGATCGCGGTGGCGGCGGCCTCGCACCCGATCTCCCGGGCCTGCGCCGCGAGCATGAGCGAGTTGGTGTCGAGGATCTCGCCGGGCGCGGTGTCGGTGCCGACCGGCCGGATCTCGTCGCCGGTCGGCACCACCACGACCCGCGGCCTGCGCCGCACCACCAGCTCGACGGCCCCGGCCGCGGCGCACGCGGCCACGTCCACCGGGCGCAGCCGGTGCCCCTCGGGCAGCAGCAGCTCGGTGGCACTGATGTCCTCGCCGATCGAGCGGACGTGCTGGTACGGCGGCACGGCGGCCTGTAGCTCGGCCTTGCCGTCGGCGGTGCGGTGCACGTGCTCGCGCATCACGACCGCGTCGTAGCCGCCCGGCAGGGGATCGCCGGTGTCGACGACCTCGAAGTCGGCCAGCGACACCGGCGTGGTCTCCCCGGCGCCCAGCGTGTCGGCCGCGCGCACCGCGATGCCGTCCATTCCGGCGGAGTCGAACGCCGGTGACGACCGCAGCGCCCACACCGGCTCGGCCGTGACGCGGCCGACCGCCTCACCGACAGGCACCCGCACCGCGTCCACCCGCTGCGGGCAGCCCGCCGCCGCGCACGCCTTCCGCCAGGCCGCCATGGCCTGTGCCGCAGGGACGTCGGAGACGAACGGGCTGTTCACCGGTACAGCATCACATCGGCCTCCGCGCCCGCGTCGAGGCCGGTGGCCGCCTCGGGCACCACGAGACAGCCGTCGGCGCGCGTGAGCACCGACAGCAGCGCGGACGGGCCGAACACCGGCGTCGCCACCCCGTCGGCCACGGTGACCTGAACGATGTCGACACGGCCCGTCATCGACGGGAGGTCGCGGGAGAGCCGGGCGCGCGTCGACGGCTCCGGCGGCGGCCGTTCGCACCCGGCCAGCCGCCACACCAGCGGCACCCCGACCAGCCGGAACACCACGAGTGCCGAGAGCGGGTTGCCGGGCAGCCCGATCAGCGGCACGCCGCCGCAGTGGGCCAGCAGGGTCGGCTTGCCGGGCTTGAGCGCGATGCCGTGGCACCAGATCTCGCCGAGGGCGGCCACTGCCCCGGCCGTCTCGTCGCGGGCGCCGACCGACGAGCCTGCGGAGACGACCACCAGGTCGGCATCGCGCAGGGCCTCCTTGAGCGCCGTGCCGAGCGCGCCCGCGTCGTCGGGGACGATCCCGGCGAGCACCGGCTCGCCGCCGGCGTCCCGCACCAGCCCGGCCAGCGCCGACGCGGTGGCGTCGCGGACCTGGCCTGCCCGCAGCTCGGGCGTCGACGGAGGCACCACCTCGTCGCCGGTGGAGAGCACCACCACCCGCGGCCGGGCGTGCACGGCCACCTCGACGACGCCGGCCGCGGCGAGCAGCCCGAGGTCGGGGGCCCGCAGCGGCCGCCCGCCGGGCACGAGCTCGCCCCCTGCCGCGACGTCCTCGTCCGCGCGCACCAGGCCGGCGCCGGGCGCGACGGGGCGGGTCACCTCGACGGTGCCCGGCATCGTCTCCGCGGTGTACTCGACCATCACCACGGCGTCCGCGCCCGCGGGCAGCACGCCGCCGGTGGGCATGGCCACACATCCGCCCGCGGGCACGGTCACGTCGGGCGCCCGGCCCATCCGCACCGCCCCGACGAGGTCGAGGTAGGACGGCAGGCCCTCCGACGCCCCGTAGGTGTCGGCGGCCCGCACCGCGAAGCCGTCCACCGTGGACTTCGCGAACCCGGGCAGCGGCGCAGGGGACAGCGTGGCGGCTGCCGGTACCCGGTGCAGGGCTTCGGCCAGCGGCACGGTCTCGACCGCGGTCCGGCGGGCCGGCCGGAACCCGCTGAGCACCTCCGAGACGGTGCGGGCGGTGAAGAACTCCCGGCCGGTCACAGTTGATCACTGTCCGGGGACATGGGGCCGCACAGGGGACGGTGTCCGGTCCCGAAGCGGTGATCACGGCCGAGTGCCGTTCCGGGCCGCGACTTGTGATCGCCGCCTGGGGACCTGGAGCCGGACGTGGTGCGGTTCGCCGTCCCGAAATGGTGATCATGGGCAGGCGGATGGAGGCGGCTCACCGGTCCGGCTGTCCCGCCTCGCCGCCGGGCCGGGGCTGGTCGCGCGCCGCAGCGCCACCCTTGTCCAGCCCGAGCACGCTCACCACCGGGCCCAGGGCCACCTGGCCGAGGCCGCAGATGGAGGTCTTGCGCATGGCCTCCTCCAGCCGCAGGATCTGGGCCCGCTCGCCTTCGTCGAGCTCCGATCGGCCGGCGAGCAGCTCGTGGGCCTTCGTCGACCCCACCCGGCACGGCACGCACTTGCCGCACGACTCGTTGCGGAAGAACCGCAACACGTTGGTGGACGCGGCCAGCAGGTCGGTGCCCTCCGCGAGCACCACGAGCGCGCCGGAGCCGAGCATCGTGCCGGCCTTCGCGGCGCTGCCGAAGTCGAGGGCGAGGTCGAGCTGGTCGGGCCCGATGAAGTTGGACGATGCGCCCCCCGGCTGGACCGCACCCACGGAACGACCGCCCGACACCCCGCCCGCCAGCTCGATGAGCGCGCCGACGGTGGTGCCCATCGGCACGCAGTACACATCCGGCCGCTCGACGTGCCCGGACACGGCGAAGAACTTCCAGCCCACCGAATCGCCGATGCCCTGATCGGCCCACCACTGCGCGCCGCGCTGCACGATCACGGGCACGTCGGCGAACGTCTCCACCGAGTTCATCAGCGTGGGGCGCCCGTGCAGGCCGTAGTTGCCGGGGAACGGCGGCTTGTTGCGCGGCTCGCCGCGGTGGCCCTCCATGCACTCCAGCAGCGCGGTCTCCTCGCCGAGGATGTAGCCGCCGGGGGAGACGAAGACATCCACCTGCCGGCCGGGCCCGACGAGCCCGGCGGCGCGCAGCGCGTCGATCTCCGCCCGGAGCACGTGCTCCTCGGGGCCGTACTCGTGCCGGACGAAGACCCAGCCCTCCTCGGCGCCCACCACGGCCATGCCGAGCAGCAGGCCCTCCAACACCAGGTGGGGCTGGGTGGCGAGGATCTGGCGGTCCTTGAACGTGCCGGGCTCGGACTCGTCGGCGTTGCAGATGACGTACTTCGTGCTGCCGGGCTGCGTGCCGCGGACCAGGTCCCACTTCTGCCCGGTGGGGAAGCCCGCGCCGCCCATGCCGCGCAGCCCGGAGTCCTTCAGCGTCGCGATCACGTCGTCGGCGTCGAGCGAGCCATCGAGCAACGCGCGCAGTGTGGCGTACCGCTCGCCGACGCCCGAACCGGCTGGGTAGGGGTCATTGGGCCACGGCTCGTCACGCAGCACGGCGGCCGCCTCGCCGACGCCGTCACCGCGGGCGCCGGTCACGAGCGCGTCCGTGGACGACACGGGAGCGGGCCGCTCGTTGACGGCGACGGCCGGAGCACTGTCGCAGCGGCCCAGGCACGACACCTCGACCAGCTCGACGTCGGCGTCCTCGCCGTAGCGCGCCCGCAGTTCCGCGATCCGGGCGTCGCCGTCGCGCAGGAAGCACGGCAGGTCGTGGCACACGTGCAGCGCCACCTTCAGCGGCGGGGACGTGCGGAAGTGCGGGTAGAACGAGATCAGGCCCTCGATCTCGTAGCGCGGCCGCCGTGCCTCGCGGGCCAGCTCCTCCAGCTCCTCGCGGGGCAGCCAGCCCAGCCGCGCCTGGATCGCGTTCAGCGCGGGGATCAGCGACGGTCCGGGGAACTTCCCGGCCCTCGCCTCCACGCCCGG
>NZ_JAOPWR010000284.1 GCF_025965585.1 Pseudonocardia sp. | reverse complement strand
AGCAGGTAGCGCGAGATCGCGAGCGGCGCGGTGTAGACGACCACGCCGACGCCGCTGATGACGAAGAACAGCAGGGCCTCGTGGTGGCGCTCACGTCCGCCGCGGGTGCGGAAGGACCACTCGCGGTTGAAGACGTAGGACACGATCGTGGCCACCAGCACGGCGATCACCTTGGCGGTGAGCGGCTTGGCCTCCAGCACCGTGGACTTGAGGATCAGGAACACAGCGGTGTCGATCACCCACGTGGTGCCGCCCACGACCCCGAACTTGACCAGCTCGCGGTGCTTGATGGCCAGCGTCCGGTAGGGCTCCGGGATGGCTGAGAGCACTGTTCCGACGACCGACACGTTGTCGATCGTGCCAGAGGGACACGGGTGAGGGACTTACCGGGGCGCCACCGTTACCTTGCTCTCAGGACAGAGGTGACCTTTCCACCAGGGGAGGGAGTGCCGCCCGGGCGCGCGTAGGCTCCTGTCACCGTGAACGCGTCCGCTCCTCTCCCCACCGTCGGCATGATCGGCGCCGGCCAGCTCGCACGCATGACCCACCAGGCCGCCATCGCGCTCGGCCAGTCGCTGCGCGTCCTCGCGGTGGACCCCGGCGAGCCGGCCGCGCTCGTGTGCGCCGACGTCCGTCCGGGTGGGGCCGGCGACCTCGACGCGCTGCGCGCCTTCTCCCGCGGCTGTGCCGCCGTCACGTTCGACCACGAGCAGGTGCCGCAGGAGAACCTCCGCGCGCTCGTCGCCGACGGCGTGAACGTCCAGCCCGGCCCGGACGCCCTGCTGCACGCCCAGGACAAGCTCGTGATGCGCCGCAGGCTCGGCGCGCTCGGGGCCGCGGTGCCGCCGTTCGCGGAGGTGCTGGCACCGTCGGACGCCGTGGCGTTCCTCGCCGAGCACGGCCCGTCGGTGCTCAAGGCCGTCCGTGGCGGGTACGACGGGCGCGGCGTCTGGATGGAGCCGACGCCCGAGCTCGTCGCCGAGCTGCTCGCGGCGGGCACGCCGCTCATGATCGAGAAGCGCGTGCCGATGCGCCGGGAGCTGGCCGCTCTCGTCGCGCGGTCGCCGTTCGGGCAGGCCGCGGCGTGGCCCGTGGTGGAGACCGTGCAGGCCGACGGGCAGTGCGTGCAGGTGCTCGCCCCCGCTCCCGGCCTCGACGAGGACCGCGCCGTGGCGGCCCAGGAGCTGGCGGTGCGTATCGCGTCCGAGCTCGGGGTGACGGGGTTGCTGGCCGTCGAGCTGTTCGAGACCGACACGGGCGACCTGGTGGTCAATGAGCTCGCGATGCGGCCCCACAACTCCGGGCACTGGACGATCGAGGGCTCGCGCACGTCGCAGTTCGAGCAGCACCTGCGCGCGGTGCTCGACTACCCGCTCGGTGCCACCGCCCCGACCTCGCCCGCGGTCGTCATGGCCAACGTGCTGGGCGCACCCGAGCCGGTCGCGATGAGCGTGGACGAGCGCGTGCACCACCTCTTCGCCCGCTTCCCCGACGTCAAGGTGCACCTCTACGGCAAGTCCGAGCGCCCCGCCCGCAAGGTCGGCCACGTCACGGCGCTGGGCGAGGACATGGAGAAGGTGCGTGCGAAGGCGGCGCTGGCGGCCGAATGGCTCTCGACGGCGACGTGGGCGGACGGCTGGTCGGTGCACGGGTCGCCGTCGCCCGCGACGAGCGGCACGCCGGTCGGATAGGTTCCGGCGGACGTGTTGCTCGTCGGACTGCAGGTGGGAGAGGTGGAGCGTGGCTGACGTCCGCGTGGGCGTGATCATGGGCAGTGACTCGGACTGGCCCGTCATGGAGGCCGCGGCCACCGCGCTCGCCGAGTTCGACGTGGCTTACGAGGTGGGCGTGTACTCCGCGCACCGCACGCCGCAGCGGATGCTCGACTACGCCACCGGCGCGGTGGAGCGCGGCTTGCGGGTGATCATCGCGGGCGCCGGCGGCGCGGCGCACCTGCCCGGCATGGTCGCCGCGGCCACCCCGCTGCCGGTGGTCGGCGTGCCGGTGCCGCTGGCGCGACTGGACGGTCTCGACTCGCTGCTCTCCATCGTCCAGATGCCCGCCGGGGTGCCGGTCGCGACGGTGGCCGTGGGCGGCGCGCGCAACGCCGGCCTGCTCGCCGTCCGGATGCTGGCGACGGGCGACCCGGAGCTGCTGGTGCGGATGGCGGCCTTCCAGGCGGAGCTCGCGAGCTCGGTGCTCGCGAAGGACGCAGCGCTGCGGGCCACCGTTTCGGGGTAGCCGCGCCGGGGCGGGACTCCGCGCCCCGGCCGCCCGAGCACCGTCGACCCGCTCGAGGTGGTCGCGCGCACCCTGGAGCCGCCCGACCGGGGCGCGACCCCGGCGGGAGCGGTGTCGGCCGACGCGCTCTGGACGGCCGTACGGGCCACACCGGCCACGGCCCGCTCGTCTGGACGGCGCCGACCGAAGGCGCCGGCCCGTTCCGAAATCGACGTGGCGGGATGAGGCCCGGCGGCCGTAGGGTGGCCCTACACGTGAGAGGAGGTGGTCCAGCGTTGATCAGCAACAGGACTCGTGAGGTGGCTGTCCGCTAGCACCACAGGACATTTCTCCGACCGTTTGTGGAAGCCGGTGAGTGGTGCCGGCGCAAACCCAGACAGTCACCCGTGATCCCCGGGCCCGAGCCCGTCCTGCTCGGCTTGCGCATCCGATGATGCGGCCCGGGGATCACGCATGTCCCCGCCGACTCCACGACGGCCCGCTGCGCACCGAACACGGCCCATCCGCCGCCTCGGCGTCCCGACCCGGACGGGACCGAACCCGTCGGGGCCGACGACCTCGAGACCCAGCCGGATGCCGCCGCCCGGACACGTATCACCGACATCGCGACGAGCATCCCGATGAACATCGTCCTTCCGGAGAACATCCCCAGTCGTCGTTCACCGCGACAGGCGGCGGGTTCGGCCTGCCGCAGACCGGTTCCGACCTCGTCGAGGAATCGCTTGCAGGGCCCCGTTCCGGCGATCATCTCGGGCCGACGGGGATGAACCCGAGCATTGTGGACAGTTTCGTCAGGCCCGCGCCGCTGTCAGCGGCTCCTGGGGCGAGCCGATCAAAGCTGTACAGGTCCGTCCGACAGGCGGGCGTCTGCCGCGGCTGTCACATCTGGCCCGATCCGAACGATCTAGGCGTTGCGCGTGCTTCCGGGGTACGCCGAGCAGGAGGCCGTGGTGGACGATTCCCGACCCGATCCCTCGCGCATCGAGTCGGTCACCGACCTCGCGCGCGAGCTGACCCTGCTACGGGAACGCGCGGGGCTCACCGTCCGGGAGGTCCAGAAGCGGACCGGCATCGTGCACAGCACGCTCGGCGGCTACTTCAGCGGCCGGCACAAGCCGGCGCTCGACCGTCTGGAGCTCGTGCTGAGCGCCTGCGGCGCCGACGAGCCGGAGGTGGTCGAGGCCTGGCGTGACGCGGTGCTGCGCACCCCGCACCCGTCGCGCCGCCGTCCCGCGGGCGGTGCGCCGTACCGCGGGCTGGAGTCCTACGGCAGCGCCGACGCCGACTGGTTCTACGGGCGCACGCGCCTCACGGCCGCGGTCGTGACGCGCATCCTCGCGGGCGAGGCGCGCCCGCTGATGGTGGTCGGGCCGTCGGGGGCCGGCAAGTCGTCGGTGCTGCGTGCCGGCGTCGTTCCCGCGTTCGCCGACCACGAGGGCGTGCGGGCGGTGATCATGACGCCGGGCCGGCACCCCTCGGCGGCGCTGGAGGAGGCGCTCGCCGAGCCGGGCGAGGGCCGCACCGTGCTGGTGGTCGACCAGTTCGAGGAGGTCTTCGCCGATGACGTGTCAGACGACGAGCGCACCGCGTTCGTCGGGGCGCTGTCGGCCGTCGACGTGGTGATCGGGATGCGGGCCGACTTCTACGCGCGCGCTCTGCAGCACCCGGTGCTCGCCGCTGCGCTGCAGGTGAACCAGGTGATCGTCGAGCCCCCCGGGCCGGACGAGCTGCGCGAGATCGTGCTGGCCCCGGCCGCCCGTGCGGGCCTCACCGTCGAGGCCGGTCTGGTGGAGCTGCTGCTGGCCGACGTCGCACGGCGGGGCGAGGCGGGTGTCGGCCCGTTGCCGCTGCTGTCTCACGCCCTGCTCGCCACCTGGGACCGCGGTGGCGGGGCGCGGATGACCGTGGCCGACTACCGGGCGATCGGCGGGCTCGGCGGCGCCGTCGCCCGCAGCGCCGAGGACGCCATGACCGCGCTCGAGCCGGAGCGCGAGGAGGCGGTCCGCGCGCTGTTCCTGCGGCTCGTCCACGTCACGCCGGACGCGCTGGTCACCCGCCGGCAGGTGGACCGCGACGAGCTGCCGGCCGCCGCGGCCGACCTGCTCGACGAGTTCGTCGCCAGGCGGCTCGTGGTGGTCGGGCCGGGCACGGTCGAGCTCGCGCACGAGGCGCTGCTCGCCGCCTGGCCGCGGCTGCAGGGCTGGATCGAGGCCGACCGCGTCGGGATCGTCGCCCGCCGCCAGCTCGCCGAGGCCGCACGCGACTGGCGCGACCACGACGAGGACCCCGACGTGCTGCTGCGCGGCGCGCGCCTGGTCGCGGCGGCGGAGCGGGCCGCGGCCCCGGGGGCGGACCTCAACGACCTCGAACAGCGCTTCCTCGGCGCCAGCGTCGACGTCGACCGGGCCCGCACGACCTACCGGCACCACCAGGCCCGCCGGCTGAAGCAACTGGTGGCGGCGCTCGCCGTGCTGCTGCTGGTGGCCGTCGGGCTCGGCGCGTACAGCGTCGTGCAGGGGGTGGCGACCGGGCGCGAGCGCGACGTCGCGGTGTCCCGCCAGGTGGCCGTGCGGTCCGACGCGCTGCGCGGCCGCGACCCGGCGCTGGCCGCGCAGCTCGCGGTGGC
>NZ_JAOPWR010000216.1 GCF_025965585.1 Pseudonocardia sp. | reverse complement strand
TGGTGACGAGCCAAAACGGCGAGCCGTCCACCCGTCAGGAAATCTGGTCACCGGATCCCCGCCGCTGGCGCGCCCTGGTCGTGACCCAGATGGCCGGGTTCATGACCCTGCTCGACGTCAGCATCGTCAACGTCGCGGTGCCCTCGATCGAGCGCGGGCTGCACGCCTCACCGCAACAGATCCAGTGGGTGGTGTCCGGCTACGCCCTGACCTTCGGGTTGACGCTAGTCCCGGCGGGCCGGCTCGGCGACATGCTGGGCCGGCGCCGGATGTTCCTCCTCGCGCTGAGCGCCTTCGTGCTGACGAGCGCGGTCGCCGGAGCGGCGCCGAACCCCGCGCTGCTGGTCGTGGCCCGGCTGCTGCAGGGACTGGCCGCCGGCATGCTGGCCCCACAGAACTCCGGCCTCATCCAGGACCTGTTCCGCGGCCCCGAGCGCGGTCGGGCCTTCGGGGTGCTCGGCGCGACCATCGGGCTCGCCACCGCGGTGGGCCCGGTGCTCGGCGGTCTGATCATCACCCTGGGCAACGGGCCGGACGCGTGGCGCTGGGTCTTCTACGTCAACGTGCCGATCGGGATCGTGGCCCTCGTGCTGGCCGCCCGGTGGGTGCCGCGGACGGTCGCCGACGAAGTGGGTCGCACACACCTCGATCTGGTGGGGACGCTGCTGCTCGGCGGTGCCGTGGTGACCGTGCTGCTGCCGCTCGTCGAGGGCCAGAGCGGCGGGTTCAGCCGCTGGTGGTGGTCGTTCCTCCTCGCGATCGTGCTCTTCGTGCTCTTCGCGCGGTGGGAGGGGAGGATGGCGCGCCTGGGGAAGCCGCCGGTGCTCGACCCGCAACTCGCGCACACCCCCGGTTATCCCGCGGGGCTGGTGATCGGGTTGCTGTACTTCATGGGGTACACCGGGATCTGGCTGGTCCTGGCGTTGTACTTCCAATCCGGGCTGGGCTACTCGCCGCTTCGGTCGGGCCTGGCGGTCACGCCCTTCGCGTTGGGCGCGGCGCTCTCCGCGATCATCGCCGGCCGGCTGGTCGCCCGGCTCGGACGCTGGCTCACGGTGACCGGGCTGATCGCGGTCGCGGTCGGACTGGCCGCCGCCGCGCTGGTGCTGCGGCACGTCGGAGCCTCGTCGGCCGCCCTGGCCTGTGCGGGCCCGCTGTTCCTGGCCGGGATCGGCGGCGGGATGGTGGTCACCCCCAACATCACCCTCGCCCTGGAGGCGGTGCCCGTGCGGATGGCCGGCGCGGCCGGTGGAGCCCTGCAGACGGGCCAGCGGATTGGCGCCGCGCTGGGCACCGCGGCGCTGGCCAGCGTGTTCTACTCGGGGCTCACCCGCACCCATGACTACTCGACGGCCATCTCGGACGCGTTGTTCGCCGCCGCCGGGTCCATACTGCTGGCCCTGGTGCTCGCCGTCGCCGAACTGGTCCGGCGGCGGTCGCGGCAGCCCGCGCCCGTGCCGACCCCACACCCGGAGTGCGACCTGCACCGCATCTGATGCGACGGGACGGTCCTGCTCCGGGCATCGCCCGTGGCTCAATTATCCGGCCGTCGCCCTGTGGCCACGGGGCATCGGCGGGCCGCTGCGGACGGGTGCATGTGCGGACGTAGCGGTCGACGGCGAGGATCGCACCGACGGCCGGCGAGTTGGTGATCCGGCCGTCGAGCACCCAGCTGACCGAGGCGCGAGACCGGCTCGATGCCGAGCCGGCTGAACGCCGACGCCGGGAGGACGATCTCGCCCGGGCCACCGCCGCGCCGGCACGCCGGGGGGTGCCCCGCTACGAGCACCTACACCCGGTGACCCGACCACGTTCCGGTTGTGGATCCCGTGCGGGACGGCTCGGCCACCCCGGCTTCGTCCGCCTCGCGCTCCGGCCGGCCTTCCGCTTGTGATGCGCCGGTGATGATCATGGTGAGATGTGGGTGGCGGCGGGTGCGGTGCCGATGATGCCGAGAAGCCGCATAGTCGCCCGGATCGGCAGGCCGTCACGCACAAAGGGAGCTGCGGCCTCCAGGCATGCCTCGCGGAACGCGTCCTCGCCCGCCACCATGACGGCTTCGTAACCAGGCCCGGTGGCCGCGAGCCCGCGCGCGAAGTGTTCGGGATCGGCGAACTCCAGGACGAACGGTACGTCGAACACTTCGCCAGGGATGAGCCCGGCGTCGGTGAGGAACTGAGCAGCCACGCCAGGGCGTTTGAGCGCGACCATGTCTGACTGGTGGTCGATCTGAGGTGGGGTCGCCAGTCGGAACGGCGCGAACAGCGGGCCGCCCTGCGACGCCGCCATCTCGCCCCAGAACGTAATGGCAACTCGTCCACCGGGACACAGAACGCGACGAGCCTGGGCCATCGCCGCCGGGGTCGTCGCCCAGATCCCGCGGAAGCTGGTGACGACGTCGAACGACGCGGCCGGGAAATGTGGCTCAGCCATGTCACCGGCGACTATGCGGCTGTCCGGGTTACGCAGCGACGCCACTGCGGCGAGTCGGGCGGAGGCGTCCACGCCGGCTACGTCGGCGCCTTGGAGGCGGGCCAGTTCCAGCGCCAGTCCCGAGCCGCAGGCCATATCGAGCAGGGTGGTGCCGGGCCCGATGCCGAGCCTGCGGTGCACGTAGAGGTACTCCCGCGCAGCGGCAGGCTCCATGAGCGTGGCGAAGTCGGCGGCTCGTCTGCCCCATCCTTCATCGACCATCCGCCACTGCTCGATCCCGTCCATCGGGTCATCGTGGCAGCAACACCGTCACCCTGGGGAGAGGGGGCCGGCGGCACCCACACCAGCGACCGTCCGCTGAGGCTCCCCGCCCGGGACCGGGACCTCGCGGACGCGCGTCCCGAACGTCCGGCAGGGCTCCTTGCCGCCGGAAGCCCGGTGCGCTACTTCGCACCGGTCGCGATCGTGGCCCTCGGTCCGTTCCGGCTCGCCTCGACCGGGGCGGAGTCGGCCGGCAGACTCGCCCTCGTCGAGGCACGGACCTGCCCGGCGACTCGTTGCCGGCGGTGTCCGAGGGCCCAACACAGGCGGGAACGCGCTCCGGACGCACCAACACGTGTCCGGAGCATCGTCACCCGTCCGCCGTCATTGCCGGGCGAACTCGAACCAGGCGTAGTCGCCGAGGAAGCTGCTCACGACCGTCATGTCGAGGTTCTTCGACACCCAGTCCTTGGCCGCCTCGTCAGCGCCCTTGGCGTCGCGTTCGGAGTTCCAGGCGCTCATCGAGACGAGTTGGTCACCCTGGACCATGACCCCGTAGGCGAGGAACCCGGACTGCTTCTTGAAGATCGGCAGCATGCCACCTCTGGCCTTCTCGACTATTTCGTCGGCATCGCCGGTGAACGAGTAGATCACGCATCGGCCGTAGGGCATGGTTGCTTCCCTTCACTCGTACCTCACGTCGGGGCCAAGAGAGTCCTCTGATGCTCTTGGTAGCGCCAGGGGCCCGACGTACGGTCACGCTCACGGACCATCCTGGGCTGTGACGGGCTGGACCGGACCTGCCTGGCCGACGACGCTTCGGGTCGTACTTCGACCGACACCACAGCCCGTGTCGTGGACAGTCCGCGCGCTGTCCCACTGCGGATGAGATCGACGCGGCGCTGCGACTCCAGGACCGGCAAGTGGCCCGACACGCATCGTTGGCCGGGTAACTGGTCTCGGTCCTCGACTCGGCCAGGCCGCTCGCACGTCAAGAGCGGTGAGAGCGGTGTGTCTGGGAGACAACGACGACCTGGAAGGCCTCCACCGACTGACGCCGAAGCTGGGACATCAGACCGACGAGGTCGAGTCCGCCAGGACATCGACGCTAGACGAAGGCACTCAAGCCCGTGATGGCCCGGCCGACGATGAGGGTGTTCATCTCGCGGGTCCCCTCGTAGGAGTAGATCGCCTCGGCGTCGGCGACGAACCTGCCGACGTGGTGTTCGAGCAGGATCCCGTTGCCGCCCAGCAGCTCCCGCGCGTAACCGACGGTCTCGCGCATCCGGACGGTGCAGAACGCCTTGGCCAGCGCGGAGTGCTCGTCGCACGCCGTGCCGTCCGCCTGCAGCCGGGCCAGCTGGGCGCACAGCGCGGCCGACGCCGTGATGTTGCCCAGCATCCGCACGAGCAGGTCCTGCACGAGTTGGAACCCGCCGATCGGGCGGCCGAACTGCTCACGGTGCGTGGCGTAGGCGAGCGCGTGCTCGTAAGCGCCGCGCGCGCAGCCCACGGCCATCCAGGCGACCCCGGCGCGGGTCAGGCGCAGGACCTTTGCGGTGTCCCGGAACGAGTGGGCACGCTGCAGCCGGTCGGTCTCGGGCACCCGGACGTCGTGCAGCGTGATCTCGGCGTTCTGCACGACGCGCAGCGCGATCTTGTCCTCCAGCTTGCGGGTGCTGAACCCGGGTGTGCCCTTCTCGACGACGAACCCCTTGACCTGGTCGTCGTTCTCGTCGCGGGCCCAGATCACGACGAGGTCGGCGAAGGTGGCGTTGCCGATCCAGGTCTTCTGGCCGTTGAGCACCCACCCGTCGCCGTCGCGGCGGGCGGTGGTGGTCAGGCCGGCCGCCGCCCCGGAGCCGACCAGCGGCTCCGTGAGGCCGAACGCCCCGATGAGCGCCATGTCGGCCATCGCGGGGAGCCAGCGCTGCTGTTGCTCCGCGGAGCCGCAGAGCTGGATCGACCCCATCGCGAGTCCGGAGTGGACGCCGTGGAAGGTCGCGATCGACGGGTCGACCGCGGCGATCTCCGCGAAGATCAGACCGTCGAGCAGGGGGCTGCCGTCGCGGCGCCCGACGCCGGGGTAGGGCAGCCCGGCGATCCCGAGGTCCCGCAGGGCCGGGATGATCTCGTGCGGGAACTCGCCGCGCGTCCAGCACTTCGTGATCAGGGGCGTGACCACGGTGCGCAGCGTCTCCCGCACGACACGCAGCAGCGCCCGGTCGGTGTCGTCGAGCAGTCCTTCGAGGTCGTAGAAGTCAGCGGAATCAGGCACGGCGTCGGGCACGGGGTCGGGCACGGTGGCCTCCTAGCGGTGCAGGAACGTCTGGATCGCGGGCACGAGCAGGTGCGGCATGGCGGCGAGCTCGAGGTGGCCGCCGGGATAGACGTGCAGGTGGGCGTGCGGGATCAACGCGGCGAGCAGCCGGCCGTTGAGCGGTGGGATGAGTGGGTCGTCGTCGCCGGCGAGCACCAGCGTCGGCTGGCGCAGCAACGGCAGGAAGGCCAGGCTCGTCCAGCCCGCTCCGGCGACGAGCTGGTAGAGGTAGCCCAGCGGCGGCCCGGCGCGGCCGTGTCCGGCCAGCACCTGCCGCACCAGGTCGCCGTCGGTGCGGGCGCTGCCGCCGTACAGCTCGGCGGCGACCCGCAGCAGGTGGGCCTGGTCGAGGTAGCGTCGCGGGGTGATCATCCGGCCCAGCGTCCGTGGTCCGGCCGGCACCATGATCGACCCGCTTCCCGTGGCCACCAGTACGAGCCGGCGGCAGCGCTCGCGCCGGGTGAACGCGAACTGTTGGGCCAGCCCGCCGCCCCACGAGATGCCCAGCACGTCCACCTCGGCGTACCCGAGCACGTCGAGCAGGCCCGCCACCCGCCGCGCGAGCGCCGGGAACCGGTAGGGCACCGCGGGCAACGGTGACCCGCCGACGCCGGGCACGTCGAACCGGATCACGGCGATATCCGGGTCCAGGGCCTCGACCAGGGGGGCGAAGGCCTCCAGGCCGGCGCCGATGCCGTTCATCAACAGCAGCGGGGTCCGGGCCGGGTCGCCTGGCCGGACGGACACCCGCAGCTGCTGACCTCCCACGTCGATCATGCGCAGGCCGGATGCTCCCGGGAGCGTCACCGGTCCATCACGTACGTGCCGGGTGCGGCGTCGAGCGGGCGGAGACCCCCGCCGCCGAGCTCGGCCGGGGCGTCCTTGGCCGGGCCGCTGCGTTCGCCGAGCCAGCCCAGGTAGTCCGGCCACCACGATCCCGCGGTGCTCGGTGTGGTCCGCTGCCAGCCGGACGGGTCCTCGGGCAGGTCGTCGGAGACCTGGTGGGTCGCCTTCGGGTTGGTCGGCGGGTTGACGATGGAGGCGATGTGCCCGCTCGTGGAGAGGACGAACCGGGTGTCGCCGCCGAACAGGCGCGCACCGCGGTAGCAGTTCTGCCACGGTGAGATGTGGTCGGCGACGCCGGCGACGACGTAGCCGTCGGCAGTGACGGCCGAGAGGTCCACGGGGCTGCCCAGCATGCTGGCGGCGCCCGGTTCCACCAGCGCGTTGCGCAGGCCCAGGTCGATGAATCCGCGGTGCAGTCCGGCGGCCATGCGCGTGGTGTCGGCGTTCCAGAACAGGATGTCGAACGCGGCGGGGTCGCGGCCGCGCAGGTAGTTGTTCACCCAGTAGTTCCAGATCAGGTCATCAGGCCGCAACCAGGCGAAGACCTCGGCGAGGGTGCGGCCGTCCAGGTAGCCACGTGCGGCGGACACGGCGATCGCCGCCTTCGCGGTCTGCTCGTCGAGCAACGCCGCCGCGGTGCCGGCGTGGGCCTGGTCGAGCACGCACACCGAGAGCCCGAAGCCGGCGACCCGGTCGGCGAGCACGCCGCGGTCGGCGAGCGCGGCCATTGCCATCGACAGCAGGGTGCCCCCCGAGCAGAAGCCCAGGGTGAGTGCCGCGTCGGCGCCGGTGATCCGCACTGCCGCGTCGAGAGCGTCGAGGATCGCGCGGCCATAGGTGTCGAGGTCCCAGTCGCGCTGGCGGGCGTCGGGGTTGCGCCAGGAGACCATGAAGACCTGCTGGCCGCCCTGCACGAGGTACTCCACCAGGCTACGACCCGGTGCGAGGTCCGCGACGTAGAACTTGTTGATCACCGGCGGGACGACGAGCAGCGGGCGGGCGCGCACCATCGGTGTCTGCGGGGTGTACTGGATCAGCTCCAGCACATCGGTGCGCAGGACAACCGCGCCGGGCGTGAGGGCGAGGTCCACCCCCACCTCGAACGCATCCGGGCGCACCATCGTGGGCACCCGCGGTGCGGTGGCGAGGTCGGTCAGCAGGTTGCGGATCCCGGCGAGGATGTTGCCGCCACCGGAGTCGATCAGTGCCTTCCACGCGGCGGGGCTGACGAGCGGGTTGTTGCTCGGTGCCAGTGCGGCGACGAGGTTGTCGGCGGCGAAGGTGAGCCGTTCCCGGTCGCGCCAGCCCAGCTCCGTGTCCGACAGGAGGGCCTGCGCGGCGCCGGCTGTGGCGAGGTAGGCCTGCACGGTCCGGCGCAGCACCGGGTTGGTGGACCAGGCCTCGTCGGCGAACCGGCGGTCCCGCTTCGACGGCGCGAGCCGCGACTGGCCGGTCGCGACCTGGCCGAGCTCTGAGGCCAGCTCGCGGGCGCGGCGGGCGACCGTTCGCGGGCGGCGCGCCAGGTCGGCGGCCAGCCGCAGGCCGGCCGAGCCGGGCAGCAGCCGGCGCAGCGGGCCGAGTGCACCGTCGGTGAGCAGCAGGTCCAGTGGCGCCGCGGAGTCGTCGGCGTCGGTCGCCGGGGTGCCGACATCGATGACCTCGGCGTTCATGACAGCGCCTCGGCCGGGATCGTGACCTCGCGGCGCAGGACCTTGCCGGTGGGGCCCTTCGGCAGGCTGTCGACGACCCAGATGCGGCGGGGGTACTTGTACGCCGCCACGCGGCTGCGGACGAACTCGCGGATGTCGTCGGTGTCGGCCTCGGCGTTGAGCGCGACGGCGGCCCCGATCTCCTCCCCCAGCTCGGGGTGCGGGATACCGACCACGGCGGCTTCGAAGACCGCCGGGTGTTCGTAGAGCACCTCCTCGATCTCGCGCGGGTAGACGTTGAAGCCGCCGCGGATGATCAGGTCCTTCTTGCGGTCGACGATGAAGTAGTAGCCGTCCTCGTCCTGCTGCGCGAGGTCGCCGCTGCGGAACCAGCCGTCGGGGATCGCCTCCCGGGTGGCCTCGGGACGGTTGCGGTAGCCGCGCATGACGTTGTGCCCGCGAATCGCGATTTCCCCGATCTCCCCCGGCTCCACGTCGGTGCCGGAGTCGTCCAGCAACCGGATCTGCACGCCGTCCACCGGGGTGCCGATGGATCCGGGCTTGCGCGGCTGGTGCGGGTGGTTGAACACCGCGACCGGGGAGGTCTCCGACAGCCCGTAGCCCTCGAGGATCGGGGTGGCGAACGCGGCCTCGAAGCCGCGCAGCACCTCGACCGGCAGCGCGGCGCCGCCCGACACCCCGATCCGCAGCGACGACGTGTCGGCCGAGCGGTCCGGATGCCCCAGCAGCGCGGAGAACATCGTGGGCACACCCTCGAACACGGTGACGCGGTCGCGGGCGATCACGTCCAGGGCGGCAGCCGGTGCGAACCGTGGGATCACCGTCACGCAGGCGCCGCTGCACAGGGCGGCGTTGAGCCCGCAGGACTGGCCGAAGGCGTGGAAGAACGGCAGGCAGCCCATGACGACGTCATCGGGAGTGAGCTCCAGCAGCGTGGTGGCCGTGACGGTGGCGTTGTGCCGCAGGTTCGCGTGGGTGAGCTCGGCGCCCTTCGGCTGCCCCGTCGTGCCCGACGTGTACAGCAGTACGGCGAGGTCGTCGTCGGCGCACGCGACCACGCCCGACCGCGGCTCGTGGGCGCCGAGCAGGGCGGCGAAGCCGTCGTCGACGACGACGAGGTCGGCCCCGGCATCGGCCGCGCCGGCGGCGGAGTGCGGATCGGACATGCCCGTCGCGAACAGCAGCCGCGCTCCGGAGTCCGACAGGTAGTAGGCCACCTCGCGCGACTTGAGCAGCGGGTTCATCGGCACCACGACCGCACCGGCCCGCAGTATGCCGTAGTAGACGGCCGCGAACTCCGCGACGTTCGGCAGCATCAACCCCACCGCCTGGCCCGGGGTGATCCCCCGCGCGTCGAGCAGCGCGGCCGCCCGGGCGGAGGACCCGTCGAGCTCGGTGTAGGTCAGTACGCGGTCGTCGTGGCGGACCGCGGGCCGATCGGGATGCTGGGCCGTGGACTCGGTGAGCAACAGGGCGAGACTGGTCATCATTGACTCCTTCGGAGCTGGTTCGTTCCGTGTGAGAAGCGTGCGCGCCGGGACCCCCGGGGAACACAGGGCTGCGGACAACGCCTCGGCTGGTCCTCTTGTCACCGCGGACAATGGGCCTAGGCTGCGGGGGTGGCTCCGGCGTCGTCCCCACGCGCGGCGGGAGCCGTGGGCGAGATCGTGGCCGCGATGCTGGACCGGACACCCGAGACCGTCGACCGGGTCCAGAAGCGGATCCGCGCCGAGATCGCCTTCTACGCCGCCGAGGACGTCGTCAAGCCCGACGAGCTGCGCGCCTCGCTCGCCGACAACCTCGACTACATCCTCAGCGGGCTGACCGGCCCGGGCCGGGCCGACCTCTCCGCCGCGCAGGCCACCGGCCGGGCCCGCGCCGGGCAGGGCGCGCCGCTGGTGGAGATGCTTGCCGCCTACCGGCTGGGGTTCGCCGAGATCTGGACGGCGCTCGTCGCCACGGCTCGCGCGATCCCCGGGATGGGCGCCGACGTGCTGGTCGAGCTCGCCGGGTCGATGTTCACACTGCAGAACGAGCACTCCGACGCCGCGGTCAGCGGTTACCGCGACGAGTCCTACCAGATCATGCGGGCCACCGAGCGCGAACGCGCAGCACTGGTGGAGGCGATCCTCGTCAGCACGGTGGCGAAGGGCACCCTCTGGGAGGCGGCCCAGGCGCTGCGGCTCCCGCTGGACGGGACGTTCCTGGTGGTCGCCGCGGAGACCCTCGAGGTCGGCCGCGACCCGCTCCCCCGCATCGAGTCGGCGATCGCGGCGCTGGACGTCAGCTCGGTGTGGCGGCTGCAGCCCGAACTCCTCGTCGGTGTGGTCTCGCTGCCCCGGCGATCGCGTGTCGACGCCGTTCTCGCGGTGCTGCGCCGCCACACCACCGCGCGCGTGGGGGTGAGCCCGGTGTTCGCCGAGCTGCGCCAGGCCGCGTGGGCTCTGCGGCTGGCCCGCCTCGCACTGGACCACCTGGCGGCCGGGCCCGGCCTCGAGCAGTTCGTGGACAGCCCGCTCAACGTGCTCGTCGCCGCCGCGCCGCACGCCGCACTCGAAGCCGCGAAGTCGGTGCTGAGCGGCCTGCTGGAGCTGCCCCCGGACGACCGCGACCTGCTGCTGACCACCTTCGTCGCGTGGCTGGACGCCGACGGTTCCGCCACCGCCGCCGGCGCGGCGCTGTTCTGCCACCCCAACACCGTCCGCTACCGGATGCGCCGCATCGAGGCCGGCACCGGTCGCTCGCTGGGCCGGCCGTCCGACGTCGCGGAGCTGGTCACCGCGGTGCGCGCGTGGCTGCAGCTGCCCCACCCGGACTGACCGGCGGCCGGTCATCGCCGCAGGTGGCGCA
>NZ_JAOPWR010000195.1 GCF_025965585.1 Pseudonocardia sp. | reverse complement strand
CCTGCCCGCTGCGGGCTCCCGGGCCCGTGCGGCATGGACGAGGCGTAGCAGGCCAGGTAGATGGCGAGGAACTGGTTGGGATCGTCGAGATCGATCTCGAGCACCTCGAGAACCCGCCTGATCCGGTACGCGACGGTGTTGCGGTGCAGGTAGAGCTGCTGCGAGGTGCGGCTGACCGATCTGTAGTTCTCCAGGTAGACCCGCAGCGTCGTGCTGTACTCGTTCTGCCTGGTCTTCCCGAGGGCGGCGAGCGGCGCGAGCAGGTCGTCGATGCTCTGGCGGACGGCGGTGGACGAGTACCACTCGACGAGCAGCCGGTTCAGGCCGGGCGCGTCGAAGAGGACCGGCTCGTTGAAGGCGTCGCGGAGCCGGGCGCTCTGCAGGGCCGAGTCGGCCTCCGCCCGGGAGGCGCGCAGCCCCTGCAGACCCTCGTGCGAGCCACCGATGCCGCAGAGGACCTGCAGGTCAGAGACCGATTCGACAACGCTGGTGAGCACCGTCTGCACCGCGGACCGCAGCCGTCGCAGCTCGGCTGGTCCGCCGGGGTGGTTGAGGGTGCGCAGGAGGAGGACGCCACCGGCCCTCGGCGCCATGGTCCAGCCGCCCTCGTGACGCGACGCGGTCTGTGCGGCCACCCGGCCCAGGGTCTGGCTGTAGTGGTAGGCGGTCACCGGATCGTTCTGGGCGATGCTCAGGAGGTTCGCGAACTCGAGGTTCACCACCTGGTTCCAGGCCTCGACGTGGATGCCGATGTCCGCCGCCCTGCGCATCAGCGGTGCGCTCTCCTCGGTCGTGGACTCGAGCAGCTGGTTCAACAGCTCGCCCGCCGACAGCATCGACAGCTGCTCGGCACGGTCGGTCTCGATCGAGCGCTTCGTCATGGCCGCGGAGAGCCGCCACATCAGCAGCCGCGCGAGCGCGTCCTCCGGAGCGACGGTCGGCTCCCTCTGCAGCCAGGGACCGTCCGGATCGGTCGGCACGGCGGGGATGCCGGCCAGCCGGGGTGTGCGGTCGCCGAGCGTGAGGCCGAAGAGCCGGGCGGCCCCGCTGCGCCGCAACAGGTCCTGGTCACCGACGTCTGCGGACCCGAGCCGGTCGACCTCCTCGCACACCCCCATGGTCCGCTCCAGCAGGGTCGGGAGTTGCTCGTCGAACATCCTGATGATGGTGGTGAGCAAGTGGGTGATGTCGGCCTGCCGGGTGAGGCGGACCAGCGCCAGGTCCTCGCGCCGCGCCAGCGCGAGAGCGCTGAGTGAGGGCCGTGGCGCCTCGGACTGCAGGACCAGGCCCGCCACGT
The DNA here is from genome assembly GCF_025965585.1 of Pseudonocardia sp. Taxonomy (GTDB): domain Bacteria; phylum Actinomycetota; class Actinomycetes; order Mycobacteriales; family Pseudonocardiaceae; genus Pseudonocardia. The sequence goes on along the minus strand of NZ_JAOPWR010000195.1, from coordinate 14,089 downwards.
CGTCCAGTCGCCGTAGCGCCACGTCCAGCTTGTAGCCCTCCGCATCCCGGGAGGCGGCTCGACCCAGCACGACCAACGCCCGCGGGGGGCAGTCTCCGAGCTCCTTGAGGTCTTCGGTCAGGCAGACGACCCGGACTTCCCGGTCGGGCGAGCCTGCCAGCAGCTCGGTGAGTCCGGGCGCGCGACGCTCCAGCTCGGTGAGCACGCCGGCGACGGTCAAGCGAATCATGGCCTAACCTTCACACTGTGCACCTTAAACAATCAAGGGCGTCGTGCTATGCACTTCGCCCATGGTTGCAGCGCGCCGGCGCCGCTAGCGTCTCGCCCAACGCACTGGCAACGAGGTCGGGAAACGGTTGGTGGCACCGGCTCGGGCCCCAGGTGCGTCGCCTGGACGGCGACGGCGGATGCGGAAAGGGACAGCACTGTGGTGAACGAAGCTCGGCTCGGCATTCTCCTCCTCAGCACGACCCCTCCTGAGCAGCTCTCGGAACTGGCCGGCCGCTGCGAGGGGCTCGGCTTCGACGAGGTCTGGCTCGCCGAGGACTACTTCTTCTACGGCGGTCTCACCAGCGCTGCGCTGGCGCTCGCGGCCACCGAGCGGATCCGGGTCGGCCTCGGCATCCTCTCGTGCGTCGCGCGGCATCCGGCGGTCACGGCGATGGAGATCGCCTCGCTGGAACGGTCCTTCCCCGGCCGGTTGCTGACGGGCATCGGGCACGGTGTTCCCGGTTGGGTCCGGCAGATGGGGCTGACGCCCAAGTCGCCCATGCGGGCCCTGGAGGAGGCCGTCACCGGGATCCGGAACGTTCTGACGAGCACCGAGCCCCACACGGCCGAGGGCGAGTACTTCACCTTCCGGGACGTCACGCTGTTCCACCCGCCCGCGACCGACATCCCGCTCTACCTCGGGGTGATCGGGAAGAAGGGCTGCGAGCTGGCCGGTCGGATCGCCGACGGGAACGTCCTGTCCGTGCTGGCGCCCACCGAGTACGTCACGTGGGCGCGGGAGCTCGGGGAGCAGGGCATGCAGCAGGCGGGCCGCGACGGCTCGTTCAGCGTGCCCACCTACGTGCTCACCTCGGTCGACGAGGACCGTGACGTCGCCAGGGCCGCGGTCCGGGAGTCTCTGGCCTTCTACATCGACGCACTCGGCCCCACTCCGCTCACCGGTGCCATCGGCATCAACGACGCCGTGGTCGAACTGGCCGCCGGTGGGTACGACGCCCTCGTCGAGGGCATGCCGGAGGACTGGATCGACCGGCTCGCCATCGCCGGCACCCCCGCCGAGGTGGCAGAGCGGATCGAGCAGTACTGGGCGGCCGGGGCGGACAGCGTCATCCTCTCCCCGCAGCCCGCCGACGAGGTCGGAAGACAACTCGAGCTGATCGCCGCCGAAGTGCTCCCGCGGCTGACGCGGTGATGGCCTCGCGCAGCGGCGACATGTGCATCGACCTGGACAACCTGCCCGCGCTCTCCCTGGGCGCCACGGTGTTCGCGGGGGGAGGCGGCGGAGACCCACGGATCGGCGAGCTCATGGCGCTGAAGGCGATCCGCGAGCTCGGCCCCGTCGAGGTCAAGCCCCTCGACGCCTTCGACGACGACGACCTGATCATGCCGTGCGGCATGATCGGGGCCCCTACCGTCATGGTGGAGAAGATCCCCAACGGCGGCGAGGGCCGCGTCATCCGCGAGGCCTACGAGCGCCATTTCGGTCGGCCGGTCGCCGCCGTGATGCCGTTCGAGATGGGCGGCATCAACGGGGTCCTGCCGGTGACGTGGGCCGCCTACGCCGGCCTGCCGCTGGTGGACGCCGACTTCATGGGACGGGCGTTCCCGGAGCTGCAGATGCTCACACCCCACCTCTACGGGATGTCCGGGTCCCCTTCGGTGATCACCGACGAGCGGATGCAGACCGTCGTGTTCGACACCATGGACAACGTCTGGCTCGAGAAGCTGGTGCGCAACTGTGTCGCGTCGCTCGGCGGGTCGGCCTGCGGCGGGCTCTACCCCATGACCGCCGGCGAGGCCCGGCGACCCGCGATCACCGGGACACTGAGCAGGGCCGTCCGGATGGGAGAGGCGATCCGGCGCGGCGGCGAGGATCCACTCGCCGCGATCTCCGAGGTGGCGCCCGTGACCCGTATCGGGCAGGGCAAGGTCGTCGACATCGAACGGCGCACCAGCGGCGGCTTCGTCCGCGGATCCGCCCTGATCGAGGGCCTGGGCGCGGACAAGGGACGGCTGTTCCGGCTGGAGTTCCAGAACGAGAACCTCGTGGTGCTCGAGGACGGCGCGCCGCTCGCCACCGTCCCGGACATCATCACGCTGCTCGACACCCACACCGGGCACGGACTCGTCACCGAGGGCGTCAGGTACGGGCAGCGGATCGAGATCGTCGCGTTCCCCGCACCAGCGGTGTGGACCAGCGAGAAGGGCCTGGCTGCGGTCGGGCCCAGGGCGTTCGGCTACGACTTCGACTTCGTTTCGGTGGTGGATCGACATGCGTGAGTCCAGTCGGCTGCGGGTCGGCATCGACGTCGGTGGCACCAACACAGACGCCGTCATCATGGACGACCAGGACAAGTTGCTGGCGAAGGTCAAGCACCCCACGACCTCCGACGTGACCACGGGCATCCTGAGCGCGCTCCGGCTCGTCCTCGAGCAGGTCCCCGGTGCTGCCGCGAACGTCAGCCACGTCATGCTGGGGACGACCCACGCCACCAACGCGATCCTCGAGCGGCGCAACCTCAACCGCGTCGCGGCCCTGCGGCTCGGCGGCCCGGCGACACACGCCATCCCACCGCTGACGAGCTGGCCGGATGACCTGAAGGCCGCGATCTCCTGCGGGGAGGCCATCGTCGACGGCGGCGTCGAGATGACCGGCGAGCCGATCGTGCCGCTCGACGAGGACGCGGTGCGCCGCTTCCTCGACAGCGTGTCCGAGCAGGTGGAGGGGGTGGCGATCTCCGGCGTCTTCTCGCCGGTGCTCTCCGACCAGGAGTACCGGGTCGCGGAGCTGGTCCGGGAGGTGCTCGGCGACATCCCCGTCTCGCTCAGCCACGAGATCGGCTCGCTGGGACTGCTCGAGCGGGAGAACGCCTGCGTCCTCAACGCGGCACTGGTCGCAGTGGCGGAACGCGTGACGACCGGGCTGAGCAACGCGATGACGGCCAACGGGATCACGGCCGAGGCCTACATCGCGCAGAACGACGGCACTCTGATGAGCCTGGACTACGTCCGTCGCTACCCGATCCTCACCATCGGCAGCGGACCGACCAACAGCATGCGCGGGGCCAGCTACCTGACCGGCGCCACGGACGCGCTGGTCGTCGACGTCGGTGGCACCTCGACCGACATCGGGATCCTCACCTCGGGATTCCCGCGGGAGTCGTCCACCGCGGTGGAGATCGGCGGGGTCCGGACGAACTTCCGGATGCCCGACCTGGTGTCGCTGGCGATCGGTGGCGGAACGATCGTCGGCGAGGCCGGGGGAGCCGTGTCGCTGGGCCCCGGCAGCGTCGGTTACCGGCTCGCCACCGAGGCGCTGGTGTTCGGCGGCGCGGTCCCGACGGTCACCGACGCGATCGTGGCCTCCGGCCGCGCCCGGATCGGCGACGCCGCCATGACGGCCGGGAGCCGGGAGATGCTGCTGCGAGCCATCGCCGCCTGCGATGCGCGTATCGAGGACGGCGTCGATCGGGTCAAGACCTCCGGTCGGGAGCTTCCCCTGATCGCTGTGGGAGGCGGCAGCGGGTTGATCTCGGAGACGCTGGCCGGCGTGGCGGGCGTCCACCGTCCGGAGAACTACGACGTGGCCAACGCGATCGGTGCGGCCATCGCGTCGGTGTCCGGTGAGCTCGACCGGGTGTTCGCCTACGGGAAGGACGGCCGGGACGAGGCCATCGCCGAGGCCGTGCGGCTGGCTCGGGACGAGGCGATCCGGGCCGGCGCGGACCCCGCTCAGGTGGAGGTGGTGGAGATCGAGGAGGTTCCACTGGCGTACCTGACCGAGCCGGTCGCCCGGGTCCGGGTCAAGGCTGCCGGTCCGCTGAAGATGCACTGACGCCCGCACGTAACCGCCACGTTTCGATCATGGAATCAGTGCGCTACTCCGCCACGATCCTGTGCGGAATGCACAAGAATCTACGTAAGCCCATGGACTCAGCACATGGCTCGGACACCGGGTCATTCCTACCTTGACAGTCTCGGAAGGAGGTGTCATGGAGGTCAGAGCAGTCGGCTCCCTCGACGATGCCCTAGAGGTGCTCTCGCGCTACGGGGACGGATGTCAGGTGCTCGCGGGAGGTACCGACGTCATGATCCAGCTCGCCCGCGGCGAGATCGCCCCCGCCGTCCTGCTCCACGTCGAGAAGCTCGCCGAGCTGCGGACGGTGGATGCGAACGGGGCCACCCGCATCGGCGCCTTGGCGACTCACCGCGACCTGGCCAGGGGTCGGCTCGGCGACGGGTTCCGTGCGGTCGCCGAGGCGGCCGCCACGGTGGGTGGGCTGCAGACACAGATGGTCGGCACGATCGGTGGGAACGTCTGCAACGCCTCCCCGGCGGCGGACACGCTGCCCGCCCTCCTCGTGCATGACGCCCGGTTGACGCTCCGCAGCAGTGCGACGAGCCGGACCGTTCCCCTGGACGAGTTCATCCTCGGCCGGCGGAGCACCGGCCGCGGCCCGGACGAGCTGCTCACCGCGATCACGCTGGCCCCGCCGGGCGAGCGCACCGGTGACGTCTACCTCAAGGTCGGCAGGCGCAGCGCCATGGAGGTGGCGATCGTGGGGCTGGCGATGCGCCTGAGCTTCGACCCCGACGGCACGGTGAACGACGCCAGGATCGCGCTGGCCTCGGTCGGGCCGCGCCCGCTGCGGTCGGCCGGCGCGGAGACGGCGCTGCTCGGCGGCCGGCTCGAACCGGAGTCGATCGAGGCGGCCGCCGAAGCGGTGCTGGGCGAGGTCAACCCCCTGGACGACCTGCGCGGGAGCGCGGACTACCGGCGGAGGGTGATCCCCGGCCTGTTGCGGAGGGCGACGGAGATGTGCGCACAGCGAGCGGGGACAGGCTCCCCGGACGGCGAAGGATGACGGCGATGGATGTGACGTTCACGGTCAACGGCAGGCAGGCGGAGGTCGAGATCGATCCCGCGGAGACGTTGCTCGCCGTCCTGCGTGACCGGCTGCGCCTGACCGGCACCAAGGAGGGATGCAACGAGGGAGAGTGCGGCTCATGCACGGTGCTGGTCGACGGGCTGCCGCTGGACTCCTGCATCTACTCCGCCGCGGCGACGAGTGGGCGCAGCGTCGAGACCGTCGAGGGGCTGACGACCGACGAGCTGGGCCGTGACCTGCAGGATGCCTTCGTCGCCGCCGGGGGGGTGCAGTGCGGATTCTGCACGCCCGGCTTCATCGCCACCCTGGTCGCCGTGCTGCGGGAGAACCCGTCGCCGTCGGAGGCGGAGGTCCGCACGGCGTTGGCGGGCAACATCTGCCGCTGCACCGGATACAGCCAGATCCTCGACGCGGTCGCCGCGACGGTCTCCGGGAGGAACGGACGATGACGGTCATCGGTGAGCGGATCCCCCGCTCCGACGGGCAGTCGAAGGTGAGCGGCGAGGCGCTCTACGCGGTCGACTACGCCGAACCCGGCATGATCTGGGGCGCGCTGCTGCGCTCGCCGGTCAGCTCGGGGCGGATCACCCGGCTCGACACGTCCCCGGCCGAGGCGATGCCCGGCGTGCACGCCGTGCTCACCGCTGCGGACGCACCCGACACCCACGCAGGCTGGGTGCTGCGCGACCAACGCCTGTTCGCCACGGACCGGGTGCACTACGAGGGGCATCCCATCGCCGCCGTGGCGGCCGACACCCTCGAGCAGGCCCGGGCCGCCGCCGCGGCCATCGGGCTGGACATCGAACCGCTGCCCGCGGTGGTCGACCTCGACGCGGCGCTGAGCCCGGACGCCCCACTGATCCACCCCGACTGGGAGTCCTTCGTCCCGACCGCCGGGCCGGACTTCCCGCGGGGCGGCAACCTCGCGGCCGAGTCCGTCTCCGACCCGCCCGGAGTCGACGAGGCGTTCGCCAGAGCCCACCGGGTGGTCACCGACGAGTACGTCGTACAGCGCCAGTACCAGGCCTACATCGAGCCCAAGAGCGCCGTCGGGATCTTCCGCGACGGGCGGTACACGGTGCACACCGCGCACCAGTTCCCCTACAACGTGCGTGACCGCGTGGCGCAGTTCCTCGACGTCCGCCCCTCGGCGGTGCGCGTGGTGGGACACACCATCGGCGGTGGGTTCGGCGCCAAGCTCGACGCCGCCCTGGAGCCGTACGCGGCCCTGCTGTCGAAGGCCGTGCGCGGTCTGGCGGTCAAGCTCGTCAACACCCGCACCGAGGACCTGATCACCTGCCCCAGCCGCGAGGGGGCGATCACGCGGCTGCGCTCCGCGATCGACGCCGACGGCAACATCATCGCCCGCGAGCTGGAGGTGATCGCCGACAACGGCGCGCACAGCGGCGAGATGCCCTGGCTCGCCAGCATCGCGCTGCACTGTGCGCGCGGCGTCTACCGGACGGGCCCGACCCGGGTGACGGCACGGCTCGTCTACACCAACACCACCCCCACCGGCGCGTTCCGCGGCGTCAACGGCACCTACCTCTACCACGCGGTCGAGCGGCACATGGACCACATCGCGGCGGAGATGGGCGTCGACCGGCTGGAGTTCCGCCTCCGCCACCTCTTCGAGGACGGCGAGGAGCTGCTCAACGGCCAGGTGCTGGACGACGCGGGCATCCTGCGCGAGGGGTTCGAGGCCCTCGAGGCCGCCGCCCCGTGGGCCGAGCTGCAGGCGGCGAAGCGTCCCTACCGGGGCATCGGCATCGGGGCGGCGTGGTGGCTGACGAACCCGTCGGCCGGCACCGCGGTCATCAAGATGCACGAGGACGGCACCGTCGCGGTGGTCACCGCGGCCACCGACAACGGGTCGGGCGCGGTGTCGATGGGCGTCACCCAGGTCGTCGCCGAGCGTCTGGGCATCCCAGCGGCCGATGTGTACATCGCGCTGCCGGACACCGACGTCGCGGGGTTCGACGGAGGGTCACAGGGCAGCCGGACCACGCGCATCGTCGGCAAGGCGTCCCAGATCGCCGCCGACGAGGTCATCGAGAAGCTCAAGAACGTGGCCGCCGGGCTGCTCGAGGCGGCCGCGGACGACCTCGAGGTCGCCGAGGGGACCGTTCGGGTCAAGGGTGTGCCGGGCAACAGCCTGACGCTCGCCGAGGTCGCCGTCACGGCGATGAACACGGTCGGCCCCATCCAGGGCACCGGCTCGTTCGTCACCCCGTTCCCGGACTTCAACCCCGGGTGCGCCACCGGGCTGATGCTCCCGTCGTTCCCGACCCCGACCTACCACGTGCACCTCTGTGAGGTGGAGGTCGACCCGGTGACGGGCACCGTGCGGGTGCTGCGCTACCTGGTGGCCCAGGAGGTCGGACGGGTGATCAGCCCCGACGGCACCTACGGCCAGGTGATGGGCGCGGTGACGCAGGGCATCGGGTACGCGCTGCACGAGAGCCTGCGGATCGGTGAGGACGGCCGCTACCGCGAGCGGACGCTGGAGAGCTACCGGCTGCCACTGGCGGGCGACGTCCCCCGCGTCGAGTTCTTCCCCCTCGAGCACCCCGACCCGGACGGCCCGTTCGGTGCCAAGGGCGTGGGGGAGGGTCCCGTCCTGCTGCCGGCAGCGGTGATCGCCAACGCGGTCAGCGACGCCATCGGCAAGCCGATGAACCACATCCCCATCACTCCGGAGGAGGTCCTTGCCGCGATACAGGGCTGACCGCAGTCCGATTCGTGTAGTTGCGGCGGCGTACCTCGACCAGGGCGCGCCACCTGCTGAACCAGGCCGCGGTCCCTCCGCAACGGTGCCCGAGGGCTCGTCCGGCCGCTGTGTGCCTTCGCAGTACTCGTGACCAGAGGAGCGATGAGGAGTTCGTGTCATGACCATTGTTGAACCTGTAGATACCAGGACCAAATACACCGGGAGCCGTGTCCGGCGTACCGAGGATCCACGCCTGCTGGCGGGCCGTGGGCAGTACATCGACGACCTCACGGTGCCCAAGATGATCGAAGCCGCCGTGCTGCGCAGCCCGATGGCGCACGCGCGGATCACGAGCATCGACGTCAGCCGGGCACGTGAGCTTCCCGGTGTCTTCGACGTCATCACCGGGGAGGACCTCGCTGCCGTCGCGGGCCAGCAGCCGGTGATCTGGCTTCCGATCCCGGACCAGCGGATCGCGAAGACCTACGCGCTGGCGGTGGACCGGGTCCGCTGGGTCGGGCAGGCGGTCGTCGCCGTCGTCGCGGTGAACCGCTACGTCGCCGAGGACGCGCTCGAGCTGATCGAGGTCGAGTACGAGCCGCTGCCGGTGGTCGCGAACCTCGACGCGGCGCTCGCGCCCGGCGCGCCCAAGCTCTACGACGACTGGCCCGACAACGTCAGCGGTTCGCACTCCTACCAGTTCGGCGACGCCGAGAAGGCCTTCGCCTCCGCCGATGTCGTGGTCAGCGGGACGTTCGACCACGGCCGCGCCTTCGGCTGCCCGCTGGAGCCGCGCGGTTGCATCGTGACCTGGGACTCGTTCGCCGACACCCTCGACATCCACCTGTCGACGCAGTCGCCCAACCTCGCCCGTGACCTGATGTGTGAGGTCCTCGGAGTACCGGTGCACAAGATCCGGGTCCGGACGCCCAACCTCGGCGGCGGCTTCGGCAACAAGTTCGACTTCTACGGGGAGGAGGTGATCGCCGCGGTTCTGTCCCGCCGCACCGGGCGTCCGGTGAAGCTGATCGAGGACCGCGTGGACAGCTTCTTCGCCACCTCGCACTCGCGCGACCAGCGCATGGACTTCGAGATGGCGCTGAGCAACGACGGCACCATCCTCGGCTTGCGCGGCACCGCCTACGGCGCGCTCGGCGGTGCACTCGGCACCGTCGGTGCCGGGCCGTGCTGGGCGTCCGTGCTCACCTGCATGGGCCCGTACAACATCCCCAACCTGGACGTGACGGTGAAGGTCGTCATGACCAACCGTTCGCCGTACGGCTCGTACCGGGGGTGGGGGGCGCCCAAGGGCAACATCGTGCACGAGCGGCTGATCGAGCTCGCCGCCCGTGAGCTGGGGATGGACCGCCTCGAGATCCGGCGCAAGAACCTCGTGGCCCCGGATCAGTTCCCCCACTTCAGCGGTGCCGCCTTCACCTACGACAGCGGCCGGTACGCCGACTGCCTCGACCTGGCGATCAGCAAGGTCGAGGAGCTCGGATGGCTGGAGCGCCAGGCGCAGGCACGGGCCGAGGGCCGTTCCGTCGGCATCGGGTACTCGTTCCACATCGAGCCGAGTGCCTACGGTCCCAGCCGGATCATGAACCTGGTCGGCCTGCAGCACTCCGGCTTCGACGAGGTCACCGTCCGGATGGACTCGGTCGGCAAGGTCACCGTCTACTCCGGCCAGATCAACATGGGTCAGGGCACGGACACCATCTACGCCCAGCTGGCCGCGGACGGGCTCGGCATCCCGATGGACGACGTCGTCGTCGTCACCGGGGACACCGACTCCTGTCCCTACACCGGCTACGGCACGGGCGGGAGCCGGGCGGCACCGCTCGGCGGCGCCGCGATCCAGCGGGCGACCGGACGGCTGCAGGCGAAGATCCTCAGGGTGGCGGCCGAGCTGCTCGAGGCGTCGGCCGACGACCTGGAGATCGTGGACGGCCAGATCAGCGTCCGCGGGACGTCCGGCAAGTCGGTCTCCACCCGGGACGTCGGGGACGCGGCCTACCGCAGGCTGCTGGACCGGCTGCCCGAGGCGGAGATGCCCACCCTGGAGGAGGTCGACGTGTTCGACCCGCCGAACATGGCGACCTCCTACGGCTGTACCGCTCTGCTGGTCGAGGTCGACCGCCAGACCGGGATGGTGTCGCTGCTGGACTGCCTGCAGGCCCACGACTGCGGCACCGTGATCAACCCGATGCTGGTGGACGGCCAGCTCGCCGGTGGTCTGGCCCAGGCGCTGGGTGGTGCGCTGCTCGAGGAGCTGGTGTACGACGAGGAGGGCCAGCTGCGGACGGCGAGCTTCATGGACTACCTGCTGCCGACGGCGACGGACATCCCGCCGTTCCACTTCTACCACCAGGAGACACCGGCCCCCGACATCCCCGGCGGGATCAAGGGCGTCGGAGAGGCGGGCACGATCGCCGGGGTGTCGCTGGTCGGCAGCGCCGTCGACGACGCGCTCAGCGACCTCGGCGTGGCCGTCAAGCGGTTCCCGGTCACCCCGCCCCGTCTCCTCGATCTGATCCGCGACGCCCAGTCGGGGAAGGAGGGGTCGCTGTGAAGCCCCCAGCTGTCAAGTACGCCCGCGCCGGTGACGTCGGGGAAGCGGTCGCCCTGCTCACCGAGCACGGCTCGGACGCCAAGGTGCTCGCCGGCGGCCAGAGCCTCGTCCCGCTGATGAGCTTCCGGCTCGCCCGGCCGTCGATCCTGATCGACATCAACCGGATCAGCGGCCTGGACCAGATCCGCGTGGACAACGGGAGCCTGGTGATCGGGGCGATGACCCGGCAGCGCGACGTGGAGATCAGCGCCGTCGCCGCGGCCGAGGTCCCGCTGCTGCCCAAGGTCCTGCACCACGTCGGCCACATCACCAACCGCAACCGCGGGACGATCGGTGGCAGCGTGGCGCACGCCGACTCGGCCGCGGAGCTTCCGGCGCTGGTCACCGGCCTGGGCGGCGAGCTGGTGGTGGAGGGTCCGAACGGCACCCGCACCATCGCGGCCGAGGACTACTTCACCGGCACGTTCACCACGGCCATGGAGTACAACGAGGTGCTGACCGGGATCCGGATTCCGCGGTTGCCCGCGGAAACCGGTGTCGCCGTCGAGGAACTGGCCCGCAGGCACGGCGACTTCGCCATCGTCGGCGCGATGGCGGCCGTCCATCTCGCTGCCGACGGCTCGGTCGATTTGATCCGGCTGGCCGCGAGCGGCGTGGCCTCGGTTCCGCTCCGGCTGCACGCCGCGGAGGAGCTCCTCGCCGGCGCGCAGCCGACGGCGGAGGCGATCGACGCCGCCGCGGCCACGGTCGCGGGGAGCGTCAACCCGACCGATGACGTCCACGCTCCCGCGTCGTATCGGCGGGACATGATCCAGCTGTTGGTCAAGAGGGCGGTGGCCGCGGCCGTCGAGCGAAGTGGAGTGAGCGCATGAGTGACAGGCAGACGGTCTCGGTGACCATCAACGGGCACGTCTACACGGCCGACTGTGAACCGCGGCTCACGCTGGCGGACTTCATCCGCCATGAGTGCGGCCTCACCGGTACCCACCTCGGCTGTGAGCACGGTGTGTGCGGCGCGTGCACGATCATGCTGGACGGCCGCACCGCGCGGGCCTGCCTGATGCTGGCGGTCCAGGCGGACGGCTGCACGATCACCACCGTCGAAGGGCTGGCCAACGGCAACGAGCTGAACCCGCTCCAGGAGGCGTTCTGGGACAACCACGGCCTCCAGTGCGGTTTCTGCACCTCGGGCATGTTGCTGTGTGCCACGGAGCTCCTGGAAGGCAACCCCGACCCGTCGGCCGAGGAGGTGCGGGAGGGCATCTCCGGCAACCTCTGCCGGTGCACGGGGTACGAGTCCATCGTGCAGTCGGTGCTCGACGCGGCCGGGAAGATGCGCAGCTGACATCGGCGGGGCCCCGGGTCCACGGACCCGGGGCCCCGCCGGCAGAGAGGAACGACGATGACCCACAGGGTCTATTTCCTGAACAAGCTCCACGACGGTGCCGACCCGGCGGCCTACGAGGCCTGGATCCGCACCGGCGACTACCCGGTCGCCCGCGCCTGCCCGGCGATCCTCAGCTACGACGTGACCCGGATCGAGTCCACCCTGGACGGCACGGGCACACCGTCCGTCGCCTATCTCGAGGTCCTCGAGGTGACGAGCCTGGAGGAGTATCAGGCCGCCGTCGCCACCCCCGAGTTCGAGAAGCTGCTGGGAGAGTGGTCGGAGTTCGTCGCCTCCGCGGAGGCGATCCACGGCTCTGTCCTGGAGTAGGGGCTCTCCTCACGGCCCAGCATCCCTTCCGGACATGCCGGGCCTCTCATCGATGCGCCGGGCCAAGCGCATAACCGGGTTTGCGCAGTGCGGCCACACTTGCGTCGGTGCATTCGACAATGCCGTGCTTACCCAGGTCCCGGACTTGTCCGGCGCGGACCTCGATGTCGACGAGCAAGGCGCGGACCGTACCCGGCAGCTCGTGCACGGCGCGGTCGGCCGGGAAGTCGGCGAGCACGCCGGGTGTCCGGCCGGCGTCCACCGCGGGAGGAGCTGGAACAGGGGGCTTCGTCGTTGCTCGCGCGTGCCGCCGAGAAGCGGCTGGTGCCGAGCCGGCGCGTTGTATCAGCTCAGGTCAGGCGGGAGGGCGCCTTCTTGACTTGGTTCGTCCGGACGTTGATGAGGGTCGGGCGTTCCTGGTCGTCGACTCCGGCGCGGAGCATCTCGGCGACCTGATCGGTGTCGGTGGCTCCGTGAGTGTCGACGCCGTAACTCGCGGCGGTGGCTTCGATGTTCAGCCCGGGCAGGTCCAGTCCGGGAACGCCGGTGGCGCCCTCGATGTCGCGGAACTGCTTGAGGACGCCGTATTCCTCGTTGGAGGAGACGACGATCGTCAGCGGGATCTTGTAGTGGGACGCGGTCCACAGGGACGTGATCGCGTAGTGCATCGACCCGTCGCCCATGAGGGCGATCACCGGGCGGTCCGGGGCGCCGAGTTGGGCGCCGACAGCGGCGGGCAGCCCGAATCCGAGGCCCGCGCCGACAGCGGACATGTGGGAGAAGGCGGCGCCGGGCCGTACGTACTCCGTGATCGGGACCTCGTTGGAACCGGCTTCGCTCACGAAGAGGGCGTCCGCCGGGGCGGCGCGGCCGACGGCCGCCCACAGGTCGGCGGCCTGCATCGGGGCTTCCGCCCGCTCCGGACGCGGTACGTCGGGCCGGGGCTGGGGGGCCGGGCGCGACGATTCGTACATCTCACCCAGCAGGGCGTCCACCGCGGCCCGGATATCCGCCACGTAGGCGTCGCCGACAGGTGCGCGGGCGGCTTCGTCCGGATCGCTCGTGATGTGGATGAGGGATGTCCCCTCGGGCAGATACGGGCCGGGGATGTAGGGGTAGTAGCGGAAGACCGGGCCCCCCAGGGCCACGACGAGGTCGTGACCCTTCAGCGATTCGGAGATCCAGCCGGCGCCGGGCGGGAGCAGGCCCTGGTACAGGGGGTGGTTCTCCGGGAACCCGGACAGGCCCGGGAGTGGTGCGGTCCAGACGGCGGCATTGCTGCGCTCGGCCAGCTTCAGGACCGAGTCCCAGGCCCCGGCGTGCTCCAGATCGCCGTGGACGACGAAGGCGGGCGACTCCGCGGCGGAGATCCGGTCGGCGATCTTCTCCGCCAGGTCCTTGCGGAACCCCCCGGCGTGGGTGACCTCGCGGTCCCGGATCCCCTCGATCTCCTCGACCTGGGCGTCGTCGAGTTCGTAGGACATGTCGTCCATCGGCAGAGAGACGAAGACCGGTCCGGTGGGCGGGGACATCGCGACGTGGATCGCGCGGGCGATGACCGCGAGTACCTCGCTCGCGCCAGCCGGCTCCGCGGACCATTTGACGAACGGACGCGGAACCATGGTGGCGTCCTCGTTCGTCAGGAGCGTCTTCTGATTCTGCATGGCGCGACGCTGGTTGCCCGCGATGACGATGAGCGGCGTCTTGTTCAGGTCGGCGTTGTACAGGGCGCCCATGGCGTTGCCGAGGCCGGGCGCGGTGTGCAGGAGTGCCAGTGCGGGACGTCCGGTGACCTGCGAGAAGCCGTCGGCCATACCGACCGGCACCATTTCCTGCAGACCCAGGAGATAGCGGAAGTCGCTGGGGAAGTCCTCCAGCAGGGTCAGTTCGGAGGAGCCGGGATTGCCGAACCATGTGTTCAGCTGATGCTGCCTGAGCAGATCGATGGTGGCTTGACGGACAGTCGGCAT
>NZ_JAOPWR010000190.1 GCF_025965585.1 Pseudonocardia sp. | reverse complement strand
GCGGCGGTCCGGGCCGTGGGGGTGCCGGGCGCGGCGGGGCCGGACGGGGTGGTGTCGGGGCAGTGGGGGATGGCGCGGGGGAGGCGGGCGCGCTCTCCGACGCCGGGGACCCCGCGGCCTCCTGTGCCGGCTGCTCCTCGGCGGCGGCGTGCTCCGCCGTTTCGGCCTGCTCCGCGGACGCGACGGCCTCCTCCGCAGGAGCGGCGGCCGGGGTCTCGGCGGTGACCGCGGGCTCCGGATCCGTGGCGGCCCCACCGGGCCGCACCTCCTGCGGGCCGGCCTCGGCGGCCACCTCGTCCGTACCCGTGAGCTGCTCCGTGGCCTGTTGCTCCGACACCGTCGTCCTCCTCGCGATCCGGCCCACCGCGGACGGTGGGCGCTCCACCCGGGGGCGGAGCCATGCACAGCGGCCCTAGGAGCGCGCTGAACAACTGAGCCCTACGGCGCCCGGACGGGCGCCTCGCGGCGTTGTCGTCAAGGCCGATACAACAGCGGTATCGGCCTCCCGTCCGCCTTGCGATGCACCCATCTGGCCACCGCTCGCTACGGGCTGAGTTGTTCAGCACCCTCCTAGTCGATCGTCGTGATCGGGCCCTCCGGCGATTCAAGCAGCTCACGCACCGGATCGGAACGCCTCGGACGGGCACAGGACAGTCAACGGGCTGTCCTGGTCGACGAGCCGCGCCCCGGAGGCACTGGTGGGGTGTGCTCCGCGGACACGGCCTAACCTCCGACCGTGCTGTCGATGGTCGCCGTCGTGCCCGAGCCGCCGCTGCTGCTCCCCGAGCTCGCCACCGGTGCGGCCGCGGAGACCGCGGACCTGCGGGCGGCGTGCGTCGCCGCCGCGAGCCGGCTCGCCGGTGCCGCGTCGCGGTGGGTCTGCGTGGGCGCCGACCAGGGCGGCCGCCACACCGTCGCCCCGGACGCGCGGGGCAGCTTCGTCGGCTTCGGCGCGGACGTGGTGGTCGGGCTCGACACCGCGGGTTCGTCGAGCCCGGTGGACCGCAGCTTCCCGCTGCCCCTGCTCGTCGCGGGCTGGCTGGCGGGGCGGACCGGCGCGGCCGTCCGCATCCGGGGCGAGCTCGTGGCGCCGGACGCGTCGAAGCAGTCGTGCGCCGAGCTCGGGCGGGCGCTGGCCGGTGAGGATGTCGGGCTGCTCGTCGTCGGCGACGGGGCGGCGACCCACACCGAGAAGGCCCCCGGCTACCTCGACGAGCGCGCGGGCCCGTTCGACGCCGCCGTCGCCGCGGCCCTGCGCGACGCCGACCCGGCCGCACTCGCGGCGCTCGACCCCGACCTCGCGACGGCCCTGTTCGCCTCCGGGCGCGCCCCCTGGCAGGTGCTGGCCGGCGCCACCGCGGGCGGGGGCTGGTGCGGGGAGCTGTTGCACTCCTCGATGCCGTTCGGGGTGGCCTACCACGTGGCCCTCTGGGAACGATGAAGCCGCTGATCGTGGTCGTGGGGCCGACGGCGACGGGCAAGTCCGACCTCGGCCTGGCGCTCGCCGAGCGGCTCGACGGCGAGGTGGTCAACGCCGACGCGCTGCAGCTCTACCGCGGCATGGACGTCGGCACCGCCAAGCTCACCGTCGCCGAGCGCCGCGGTGTGCCCCACCACCAGCTCGACGTCCTCGACGTCACCGAGACCGCGTCGGTGGCGGCCTACCAGCGGGCAGCCCGCGCCGACATCGAACGGTTGCGCGCGGCGGGCCGGACGCCGGTGCTGGTGGGTGGGTCCGGCCTCTACGTGCAGGCCGTCGTCGACGAGCTGGAGTTCCCCGGCACCGACCCGGCCCTGCGCGCGGTGCTGGAGGCCGAGCTCGCCGGGCGCGGCCCCGCTGCGCTGCACGCGCGGCTCGCCGAGGTCGACCCGGCCGCCGCGGAGGTGGTGCTGCCGAGCAACGGCCGCCGGATCGTCCGCGCGCTGGAGGTGATCGCGCTGACCGGCCGCCCGTTCCCCGCGCGCCTGCCCGAGGCGGCCGTGCCCCGCTACGACGCGGTGCTGCTCGGCGTCGACCGCCCCACCGCGGACCTGGACGTCCGGATCGCCCGCCGGGTGGCGCGGATGTTCGCCGCCGGGCTGGTCGGCGAGACGCGCCGGCTGCTGGACGCCGGCCTACGGGAGGGCCGTACGGCGTCGCGCGCGCTGGGCTACCAGCAGGTCGTGGCCGCCCTCGACGGGGCCGGCGACCTGGGCACGGCCGCCGCGGAGACGGTCGTGGCCACCCGCCGCTTCGTCCGCCGCCAGCGTTCCTGGTTCCGCCGCGACCGCCGCATCCACTGGCTCGCCGCCGCCGAACCGGACCTGTTCGACCGCGCGCTGGCCGTGAGCAACGCGCGGGTACCCTCCTGACGTGCAGTTCAGCAAGGGCCACGGCACCGAGAACGACTTCGTCGTGCTCCCCGACCCCGATGGATCGCTCGATCTCACCCCCCGGCGCGTCGCGGCGCTCTGCGACCGCCGTCGCGGCCTGGGTGCCGACGGTGTGCTGCGCGTCGTCCGGTGGGGCGCGCTGGAGGACGGGCCCGTGCCTGTCGACAGCGTCGAGTGGTTCATGGACTACCGCAACGCCGACGGCAGCGTCGCCGAGATGTGCGGCAACGGGGTGCGCGTCTACGGCCGCTACCTCGAGCACCGCGGCTGGCTTCCGCAGGGCGACCTGGCGCTGGGCACGCGCGGCGGCGTCCGCTTCGTGCAGGTGGGCGCCGACGAGGTCTCCGTCGACATGGGCGCCGCGAAGGTGGGGGAGAGCAGTACCGCGAGCCTCGACGGGCAGGCGTTCCCCGGCGTCGCGGTCGACCTCGGCAACCCGCACCTGGTCTGCGTCACGGACATGGCGATCGGCGGCCTCGACCTCACCAACCCTCCGGGCCACGACCCGGCGCTGTTCCCGCACGGCGTCAACGTGGAGTTCGTGTCCCCCATCGCCGACGACACGGTGTCCATGCGCGTACACGAGCGCGGCGTGGGGGAGACCCGTTCGTGCGGCACCGGCACGGTCGCGGCGGTGGTCGCGGCCCTGCGCCACGCCGACCGGACGACCGGCACGGCGACCGTCGACACCCCGGGCGGACGGCTGCGCGTCACCGTCGACGACGACACCACCACCCTGCACGGCCCCGCCGTCCTCGTCGCGCACGGCGAGATCAACCCGGACTGGTGGGACGCGCTCGTCTAGGCCGGACGAAACAAACCGGACGCACGCGGCGTTGACGTGGGAGCATGACTGACACGATGATTGAACCAGCCCTGTCCCACCCCAATAACGGCGCTGATGCGCGTTCCGCTCGCGCCACACGCGGTGACCTCGACCTGGAGGAGCGCTCCTCGCTCCGCCGCATCGTCGGGCTCTCCACCGAACTCACCGACGTCACCGAGGTCGAGTACCGGCAGCTGCGCCTCGAGCGCGTCGTGCTCGTCGGGGTCTGGACCGAAGGCACCGCCGAGCAGGCCCGCTCCTCGATGACCGAGCTCTCGCGCCTCGCCGAGACGGCCGGATCCACGGTCCTCGACGCACTGATGCAGCGCCGCCCGCAGCCCGACCCGGCCACGTTCATCGGCTCCGGCAAGGTCGAGGAGCTGCACCAGGCCGTGCAGGCGGCCGGCGCGGACACCGTGATCTGCGACGGCGAGCTCTCGCCCGGCCAGCTGCGGCAGCTCGAGGACAAGCTGAAGGTCAAGGTCATCGACCGCACCGCGCTGATCCTCGACATCTTCGCCCAGCACGCCCGTAGCCGGGACGGCAAGGCGCAGGTGGAGCTGGCGCAGCTGTCCTACCTTCTCCCGCGCCTGCGCGGTTGGGGTGAGTCGCTGTCCCGGCAGGTCGGTGGACGCGCCGCGGGCGGTGTCGGCATCGGTGGCCGTGGTCCCGGTGAGACGAAGATCGAGCTCGACCGCAGGCGCATCCGCATGCGCATGTCCAAGCTGCGCCGTGAGATCGCCGGGATGAGCCAGGTCCGCGACACCCAGCGCGGCTCGCGCCGGCGCAACGAGATCCCGTCGGTGGCCATCGTCGGCTACACCAACGCGGGCAAGTCGAGCCTGCTCAACGCGCTCACGGGCGCGGGTGTGCTCGTCGAGGACGCGCTGTTCGCCACCCTCGACCCCACGACGCGCCGCACGTCCACCTCGGACGGGCGCACGTTCACGCTCACCGACACGGTCGGGTTCGTGCGGCACCTGCCCCACCAGCTCGTCGAGGCGTTCCGGTCCACCCTGGAGGAGACGGCCGAGGCCGACCTGCTCGTGCACGTGGTGGACGGCTCCGACGCGCTGCCGGAGGACCAGATCAAGGCCGTCCGCCAGGTGCTCGTCGAGATCGGCGAGGAGCGGCACGGGAAGATGCCGCGGGAGCTGCTGGTGGTGAACAAGACCGACTCGGCGAGCGACCTGCAGCTCGCCCGGCTGCGCCACCTGCTGCCCGACGCGATCTTCGTCTCCGCCCACCGCGGCGACGGGATCTCCCGGCTGCAGGCGCGGATCGCGGAGCTGCTGCCGCGTCCCGAGGTCGACGTCGAGCTGCTGCTGCCCTACGTCGAGGGTTCGCTCGTGGCGCGTGTCCACGCCGAAGGCGAGGTGCTCGCCGAGGAGCACACGGCCGACGGCACGCGGCTGCACGCCCGGGTCGGTGCCGAGCTGGCCACGGCGGTGCTGCCGTTCGCGGTGGTCGGGGCACCCGACGCCGACGGTTCCGCGTGAACAGCGCTCCCCGCTGATCCGACTGCTCCTGGCCGGTGCTCTCGTCCTGGGGAGCACCGGCGCCGTCCCCTCGCCGCAGGTCCGCTGCACGGTCGACGACCCGCGGCTGACCGAGCTGTCCGGGCTCGCCGTCGACAGCTCGGGGATGTGGGCGATGGCCGACGGCGGCCGCCGCGTCGAGGTGGACCGGATCGATCCCTCCACCTGCGCGGTGCTGGAGCGCCGCACGTCCACCATCGACCCGTACGACCCCGAGGACCTCGCCCTGGGCCCCGGCGGTGCGTTGTGGGTGGGCGACATCGGTGACAACGACCGCGCCCGGGCCACCGTCGCGGTCATCGCCCTGCCCGCGCAGGGCGAGGCGACCCTGCACCGGATGACCTATCCCGACGGCCCGCACGACGCAGAGGCCCTGCTCGCCGACGCCGTGGGGCGCCCGGTGATCGTCACCAAGGACCCGACGGGCCTGTCCGGCGTCTACCGCACGGCTGCGCCGCTCGCCGGCGTGGGCCCGGTGCCGCTGGTCAGGGTGGGTGAGGTGCGGCTGCCGTCGTCGGACACCGTCGGCGGGCCGGCCGGACCGTTCGGCGGCGCGCTCGTCACCGGCGCCGCGGTGAGCGCGGACCGTCGCGTGGTGGCCCTGCGCAGCTACACCGACGCCTGGCTCTATCCCGTTCCGGACGACGGCGACGTCGTCGCGGCGCTCGCGGGGATGCCCGTCCGGGTACCGCTCGGCGGCGAGCCCCAGGGCGAGGCCGTCGCGTTCGTCGCCGACGGCACGCTCGTGTCCGGATCGGAGGGCCGCGGCGGCGACGCGGGGCAGATCCGTGAGGTGCCGGCCGCGGCCGCGCTCGCCCGCACGGCCGCGCCCGCCTCCGTGCCGGCTGCACCCGTCACCGACGACCCCGCCGGGGGCGCCGCT
>NZ_JAOPWR010000320.1 GCF_025965585.1 Pseudonocardia sp. | reverse complement strand
CGTCACCGGTGCCGCTGACGACCAGCACCGCGATCCCGACGAGGACGGTGGGGATCATGAGGATCGGGACGATCACCTTCAGGCTGCGTACGAGCGCCACCCGGGCCTGGATGTGTGCGCGGTCCTCGAGCGCACGGAGGGCGGGTTGGACGCCGTAGCGGACGATGAACTCCTCCCCTGCCAGGAGACCGGCCAGGACGAGGCCGACGGCCTGAAGAATGTCGACGCCCACGCGGCATCACTCCCTGCTCGTCATCGGCGGCCTCGGAGGCGATCAGCTTCATGGCACCGGCGGAAGGGGCGCGGGGTGTGACGGGCACCGTCGCGGCGCGGGGCACGGCGCCGTCGCCTCGAACCGGACATGACGTCCATCGCGATCCTCGGAGCAGGACCAGGTCTCGGGGCCGCCGTCGCGCTGCGGTTCAGGGCGGAGGGGTTCCCCGTCGGGCTCATCTCCCGCGACCAGGGCCGTCCCGACGCCCTGGCCGCGGACGGGGTGAAGGCCCCGGGGGTTCACCGCGGACGTGCGCGAGCCGGCCTCGGTCGCCGCCGCGTTGGAGCGGGTGACCGGGACGCTCGGCCCGATCGAGGTCCTGCAGTATCGAGGTCCTGCAGTACAGCCCGCTGCCGCAGAAGGACTTCATGCGTCCGGCGCTGGAGACGACGCCGGCCGATCTCGTGGGCCCCGTCGGGTTGTCGGTCCACGGGTCCGTGGCGGCGGTGCACCAGGTGCTGCCGGGCTGACGTCAGCCGCGCCCGATCGAGTCGCTGACCTCGATCTTCCACGCCGCGTACTCCTCGGCGTGGCGTAGGCCCATGTCGGCGATGCAGTCGGCGCACCGCCCGACGATGCCGATCAGGGCCTGCTGCGAGCAGCGGACGCAGACGTGGGGTTCGACGATCGTGTCCTCATCCACCTGCGGATGCTCTCACGGCGCGGGTGCACCGTCGGGCAGGGCCGGTTGCTCACCGGTCGCCGTCGGGTTCCGCGACGTCGCTCCCGGCGGCGGGGCCGCCGGTGGTCCCGGTGGGCTCGACGGTGGACCGGGGCCGGGAGTCCATGTGGACGGGCGTGCCCGGGCTTCCCAGCACGGGCGCGGTGAGCGTCTGCGCCGAACGCGAGGCGCTGCCGCCGGTGCGGTGCTGCTCGCGCACGAGCTTCCAGCGACTGCCGTAGACCGCCAGAACGACCAGCACGACGATCGCGGCGGGGATGCCGAGGAAGATCTCGAACGCGGTCAGCGGCGACATGCTCGTCGCGGCCGGCGGGCCTGCGGCGAGGACGAACAGAATGCTGGACACAGCAGCGACGCTATCCCTGGCCGTGTGGTCGCTGCGTGAGCCCGGGTGACGCGCGAACCGAGGTCACGCCGCAGGTCCCCAGGACGGTGCGTGCCGAACGGCGACGGCGCGGTCAGCCGCGCGCGGCCGCCAGCGCCTCTTCCATCCCGCGGTTGGCGAGACGGTCGGCGCGCTCGTTCTCCGGGTGCCCGGCGTGGCCCTTGACCCAGTGCCACCGCACCTCGTGCCGGCCGGCGGCGGCGTCGAGCTGCTGCCAGAGATCGGCGTTCTTCACCGGCTCCTTGGACGCCGTGCGCCAGCCGTTGGTCTTCCAGCGCGGCACCCATGAGGTGATGCCGTTGCGGACGTAGGTGCTGTCGGTGTGGATGTCCACCACGGACGGCCTGGTGAGCGCCTCGAGGGCCCGGATGGTGGCGGTCAGCTCCATGCGGTTGTTGGTGGTGGGGCCGACGTCTCCCCCGCACAGATCCCGCTCGTGACGGCCGTAGCGCAGCACCGCGCCCCAGCCGCCGGGCCCGGGGTTGCCACTGCACGCACCGTCGGTGAAGATCTCGACGGTCGGCATCGGCTCGGTCACGACCGGACCCTATCGAGGCCCGCGGCCGGGGTGACGCCCCATGGGCCGACCCACCATCGTCACCATGGACGCGCCGGGCCCGCCGACGAGTTGAGGGCCGACGTCGGGGTCAGCGGGCCGCGGGACGGGCGCGCACGTGCATGCGCTCACCCTGCGGCCCGAACAGGCTGAGCACCTCCGCCGGCCCGGGCCCCGGGTTGTGGAAGTGGTGCGGCACGTGGGTGTCGAACTCGGCCACCTCCCCCGCCGTGAGGATCACGTCGTGCTCGCCGAGCAGCAGACGAAGCCGTCCCGACAGCACGTAGAGCCACTCGTAGCCCTCGTGCACCTGCAGCTCGGCCTCGGCGTCTTCCTCCCGCATCGGGATGATCATCTTGAACGCCTGCAGCCCGCCCGGCCTGCGCGTGAGCGGCAGGATCGTCATCCCGCGGCGGACGACGGGACGCGGATGGACGCGGGGATCGCCGGTGGGCGGCGCGTCGACGAGCTCGTCGAGCGGCACCTGATGGGCACGCGCGAGCAGCAGCAGGAGCTCCAGCGTGGGACGACGCTGCCCGGACTCCAGACGCGACAGGGTGCTGACCGAGATCCCCGTGGTGCTCGAGAGCTGGGCCAGCGTGGCTCCGCGGGCCTGGCGGAGCGCCTTCAACCTCGGGCCCACGGCCTGCAGGACGCCGTCGAGGGCGGGCTCGTCGTCGGTCACGTCACCATTTTGCTATCTCGGCAACGGAAGTTGTCAAGTCGTCCGGCGCGCGCGGACAGTCGGCGCATGGACGACACCCACTTCGACGTCATCGTGATCGGCGGGGGCACGGCGGGCCTCTCCGGTGCGCTCACCCTCGCCAGGGCCCGCCGCTCGGTCCTCGTGATCGACGCGGGCGAGCCCCGTAACGCCCCGGCCGACGGAATCCACGGCTACCTGACCCGTGACGGCCTCGCGCCGTCCGACCTCGTACGGCTCGGCGAGGACGAGGTCACCCGCTACGGCGGGCAGGTCGTCCGCGCGCGGGCGACCTCGGCGCGCGCCGACGGGCCGGGCTTCGCCGTCGGCACCGACGACGGAAGGGAGGTCACCGCGCGCCGGCTGCTGGTCACCACCGGCCTCGTCGACGAGCTGCCCGACATCCCAGGCCTGCGCGACCTGTGGGGACACGACGTCCTGCACTGCCCGTACTGCCACGGCTGGGAGGTGCGCGACCAGCCGGTCGGGGTCCTCGCCACCAGCCCGTTCGCCGTGCACCAGGCGCTGCTGTTCCGTCAGTGGAGCCCGGACGTGACGCTGTTCCTGCACACCTCCCCGGACCCGGCCCCCGACGAGTGGGAGCAGCTCGCCGCCCGGGACATCGCCGTCGTCGACGGGGAGGTGACCGCCCTGGAGACCCGGGACGGCCGGCTGAGCGGGGTGCGGCTCACCTCCGGGCGGGTCGTGCCCCGCCGGGCCCTGGCGGTCATGCCCCGCTTCGTCGCCCGCGGGGACGTCCTCGCCGGCCTCGGTCTCGCCGCCGTCGACCACGCGATGGGCGTCGGGCAGCACGTCGCGGCCGACGTCGCCGGGCTCACGTCCGTGCCGGGCGTGCGGGTGGCGGGCAACGTCACCGACCTCATGGCCGGGGTCGTCGGCGCCGCAGCAGCGGGGGTGGCCGCGGCCGCCGCGCTCAACGCCGACCTCGTCGCGGACGACGCCCGCCGGGCCGTCGAGCAGCGGCGGTCCCCGTTCTCCGCGGCGTCCGGGGCCCGGGTCGCCGAGATCGTCACCGGCGAGCGCCGCCACGGGCTCACCCCGGCACGGTCCTGACCCGCGCGCCGGGATGTGTCGACTCGTGGGGTGGGTCAGGTTCGGGTCACCGTCAGCAGCACCATCCCGCTGTTGTTGCCGAAGAAGCCCCACGCATCGTTCGGGAAGGCGTGGAGGTATCCCGCCCTCACCACGTCCGCCTTGGTGCGGGCGCCGATCGGGATGTGGTCGTCCGGGGCGACCACAGCGCCGATGCCATGGGTCTGCTCGTTCGCCACCACCCCGACGAGCGACATCCAGGGCTGTCCCGGCTCCCGGCGCGCGCCGGCGAGCTCGGCGTCGGGGTTGCCGACGACCGCGCGCAGAGCCCGCTCCACCGCGCCGATCGCCCGGCTGAAGACGTTGCCGGAGAAGTGCAGGCGGGAGGAGTCGCCCTCGGGTCCGCACGTGTCGCCCGCGCTGCTCCACGTCCCGGAGGCCTGGAACAGATACGAGCCCGGCTCCAGCCAGACGCCGGTGGAGGTCCAGCCCCGGTCGGCGTTGACGACGACCGACGCGTTCTCCCCCGGCTCGGCGAGCGTGCGGGTGGCGCGGTAGCCGATCGCCTTCTGCCGCTCGTAGGCGGACGGGTCGACCTCGTCGACGGCGTGCTGGTGGTCGACGCGCGGGGTGGCCCGCGGCCGCGGCTGGTACCCCACCTCCTGCACCGCACCGATCAGTCCGTGACGCAGGCCGTGCAGCACGCCCTGGAAGTTCGGGGCGAAGCCGTGGATGCGGCTGCGGTCGAACTCCAGCCCGATCGCGTCCGTGGCCTCGCGCATCATCCAGTCCAGGGCGCCGTCGCTCAGCCCCTTCTGGATGTGGCCACCGCCGACGTCGCAGTGGTCGCCGGGGAACCAGACCTGCTTGACGTCGCGGCCCGGCGCGACACCGCGCCACAGCGCCGGGCGGAACGGGCCGCGCATCTCATCCAGCGACACCGCGTGCCGGGCGTGCGGGATGTACGGGTTCAGCGTGACGTCGAGGAACTCGTAGCGCCGGCGCGAGCCGAACAGGTCGGGGATACCGATGTAGGACGGGATGCCCAGCGCGCCGACGGTGTCCCAGACGCCGATGAACCGGACGGGGTGGTCGGGGTCGCCCGGACGGTAGGCGAGTGACAGCCCGCTGCTCCATGACGTGTCGCCGGCGGCCGCGTCGACGTCGCGGTAGCGCGTGTAGGCGCGCTCGACCGCGGCGGCGATCCCGGCGTCGTCGAGCCCCGTGCCGTCGACGAGCCCGACGCGGCCGATCATGCCTGCCAGGCTGCGGGCGGTGTAGGCGCCGCGGCTGAAGCCGAAAACCGCGATCTCGTCGCCGGGCCGGTGGTGGCGCACCAGCCAGGCGTAGCCGTCGGTGACGCCGGTGGACAGGCCGGCCCCGATCAGCCCGCCACGCAGCTTGTCGACGGGGTTGCGGGAGACCCCCACCCCCTTGACGTACAGCGGTTCCGGGTCGCCGTCGGGGGTGACGACCGCGGTGTGCAACCTGATGACGTTGCTGTCCTGTGCGACGTTCTGCCAGGTTCCGTCGCAGCACACGACGAGACGGCGCACGTCCACCTCCCGGAGTCGGCCTCCCTCACCCAGGAGTCGCGCCGAGCGTCGCTGATACGTCGGCCACGCAGGCTCAGGGCGCCTGCAACCCCGCCCAGACCCGGTCGCGGGCCAGCGGCAGCCGCGTGAAGCGGACGCCCGTGGCGTCGCGGACGGCGTTCGCGAGCGCCGGCGCGACCGGGTTGAACGGGCTCTCGCTCATCGACTTCACGCCCAGCGGGCCGATCCCGTCCACGGTGTCGGCGAACCGCACCTCGGTGCGCGGCACGTCGGCGAAGGCGGGGATGTGGTAGCTGCGCAGGTCACGCGTGGTGACGCCGCCGTCGGGGCCGATACGGACCTCCTCGTAGAGCGCCGAGCCCAGCGCCTGCGCGACGCCGCCCTCGATCTGCCCGCGGCACTGCATCGGGTTGAGCACGCGGCCGGCGTCGGCGGCGTGGACGCTGCGCAGGACCTGGATCTCGCCGGTGCCGGGGTCGACGGCCACGCGGAACCACTGCGCGTTGAACGCGACGGAGCGGGGCGTGCCGTCGAACCGCCCGGACGCGGACGGCACCCGGCCCGCGGTGCGCATCGCCTCGTACAGCTCCTTGAGCGGCAGCCGCCGGTCCCCGCAACGCACGGCGTCGCCCTCCAACCGGCACTCCGCCGCATCGGCGCCGGTGTGGGCCGCGGCGAACCCGAGCAGGTCGTCGCGCAGGGCGGTGGCCGCGCGCAGCGTCGCCTTGCCCGCGACGACCGTGCCCGTCGAGGCGAACGCGCCGGTGTCGTGCGGCACGAGATCGGTGTCGGACTGGCACACCGCGATCCGGTCGACGGTGGTGCCGAGCGTGCCCGCGGCGATCTGCTGGTGGACGGTGGTGGTGCCGTTGCCGAACTCCGCGGTGCCGACAACCAGCTCGTAGCCGCCGTCGTCGACCAGGGTGACGGCGGCGTCGGCCAGGTGGCCGCCGGGTGGCCCGGTGGCGATCATGGCGATCGCCATGCCCTCGCCGACGAGCCAGCCCGGAGGCGCGGCCTCACCGGGCTCGGCGGCCGCCGCGCGGACGACGTCGAGGCACTGGTCGAGGCCGTAGCTGCCGATCTCGAGGTCGTGCGCGCCCTCCTCGCCCGGGACCACCATCTCCTCGTCCGGCCCGATGACGTTGCGCGCGCGCAGCTCCACCGGCGCGACGCCCACGCGGCGGGCCATCTCGTCGAGCGCCGACTCCAACGCGAAGCTCACCTGCCCGAGCCCGTAGCCGCGGAACGCGCCCGACGGGACGGTGTGGGTGTAGACCGACCAGCCGTCCACCTTCTTGTTCGCGCACCGGTACACCGACAGCGTCTCGGTGCAGCTGTGGAACAGCACGGCGGGGCCGTGGTTGCCGTAGGCCCCGGTGTCGGCGACCACGCGCAGGTCGAGCGCGGTGAGCGTGCCGTCGGCGCGGGCCCCGGCCCGGACGCGGACGGTGAACGGGTGCCGCGTGGTGGACGCCGCGAACTGCTCGCCGCGCGTGTACTCCAGCTTCACCGGGCCGCCGGTGCGCAGCGCCGCGAGCGCCACGAGGTCCTCCACCAGCATCTCCTGCTTACCCCCGAACCCGCCGCCGACGCGGCCCGCGAGCACGCGCACCCGGTTCTCGGGCAGGTCGTAGAGGTCGCAGAGGGCGCGCCGGGTGAGGAACGGCGTCTGCGTGCTGGAGCGGATCACGAGCCGTCCGTCGTCGTCGAACCAGGCCAGGGCGCCGTGGGTCTCCAGGTGCACGTGCTGGAGGCGCTGGGTGCGGAACGTCTCCTCGTAGACGACGTCGGCCGCGGCCAGGCCGGCCTCCACGTCACCGATCTCGCCGTGCACCTCGCCGACCACGTTGTCCTGCGGGCGGGCGATCCGGCACTCCGGTCCCTTGTCGCCGTGCACGAGCGGCGCCCCCGGGGTCATCGCCTGCTCCGCGTCATGGACGGCGGGCAGCACCTCGTAGGTGACGGCGATGCGCCGGCAGCCCTCCTCCGCGGCGGCCTCGGTGTCGGCGACGACCGCCGCCACGCGCTGCCCGACGTGCCGCACGACGTCGTCGAGGACGCGGGTGTCGGCCGGGTCCTCCTCCGGCTTCTGGTGCCGGGCGGTGGAGAACAGCTTCGTCGGGGCGTCGTGATGGGTGAGCACGGCGAGCACGCCCGGCACCGCCAGCTCGGCCACGGTGTCGATCGCGGTGATCCGCGCGTGGGCGTGCGGCGACCGCAGGACCTTGAGGTGCCGCAGCCCGGGCACGTCGACGTCGAACGTGTAGCGGGCGCGGCCGGTGACGACGTCCGGCCCGGCGGGCGCGGGCACGCACGCCCCGACGGACTCCCCCGGCGCCGCCTCGCCGACGGTGCGGACGCCACTCACGGCGTCGGCGATCGCGCGGTAGCCGGTGCAGCGGCAGAGGTTGCCCTTGAACGCTCGCGGCAGGTCGGCGCGCTGGTCGTCGTCCAGCACCGCCGCGGTCATGATGTAGCCGGCGGTGCAGAAGCCGCACTGGAAGCCCTGCGCGTCGAGGAACCGCTGCTGGACGGGGTGCAGCTCGCCGTCCCGCGCGAGCCCCTCCACCGTGGTCACCTCGTGGCCCTGCGCCCGGACGGCAGGGTAGAGACAGCTGTGCACGGGCGTGCCGTCGACGTGAACGGTGCACGCACCGCAGTCGCCCGCGTCGCACCCCTTCTTCACGCCGAACCAGCCGCGGTCGCGGAGGTAGGTGCGCAGGCACTGGCCGGGGCGGGGTTCCTCGGTGAACTCCCGGCCGTTGACGACGACCGTCATCGCACGGCCTCCAGCTCGCTGCGGATCTCCTCGGCGAGGCTCACCGTGCGGTGCCTGCGCCACTCGGGCGTGCCGTGGACGTCGCAGAACCAGGCGGGCACCGCCGCCTCGACGCTCTCCCGGAGCGTGGCCGCGTCGGGAACGCCGGTGAACCGAAGCACCAGCGGGCGGGCGACGGACGCGGTGACCGTGAGGACGAGCGAGCCCTCGTGGAGGCGGCCGATCAGCAGGGCGGCGGACCGGCCCACGGGGTAGAGCGACGCCTGCCGGAACGCCGTGACGTCGCGCAGGGCCGCGTCGGGCAGGGTGACCGAGCGGACCAGCTCGCCGTCGGACAGCGACGTGGTGTTGTCACCGACGACCAGGTCGGTGACGGGGATCTCACGGCGCGAGCCGTCGGGCGCCAGCAGCAGGCAGGTCCCGTCCAGCGCCGCGGTCAGGGACGTCATCGGGCCCGCGGGCAGCGCGTTGCAGAGGTTGCCGCCGACCGTGGCCACGTTCCAGACCTTGAACGACGCGACGAACGACCGGCAGCACTGCGTGATCAGCGCCGCCACGCCGGGCCACCGGGCGGGCGGGACGAACCGCGACAGCTCGGCGATCGTGCAGGTCGCGGCGATCTCGAGGCCGCGGTCGGCGACCTGCAGCGCCGGCCATCCGGTGCCGGCCAGGTCGCGCAGGCGGGTCAGGTGCGGCTGCGGCTCGGAGAACAGCCAGGTGCCGCCGGCCAGCCAGGCGTCGCCCGGCCGCCACGGCCCGGCCTCGTCCGCTCCGCAGATCTCGGCCACCGTATTGAGGTCCACACCCACCACCGTCCCGCCTCGACCCTGCAGCAGCGGGGCCCGGACGGCGGTGTGGGGCCGGCTGCGGCCTGAGCTGGCGATTCAATCAGCGCCACCACCGCGCGTCGACGGTGGCAGCCCACGAACAACCGGTCGGACCACCGCAGCGGCCCTGGAGGACCCTCGAACCGAAGCGCTCGCAGCGCCGAAGACCAGGACGAGGTGCGTTCCCCCGAGTTCGGCGGCCGGCCGAGTGAATTCCCGAACCGATTCCCCGAACGCGTTCGCGTTCCGGCCGGATAACGGTCATGTGCGATCGCATGGGGTCCGACCGGAACGATGCGGAAGGTTCTCCCCGGCGGCCCGTTCGTCTGGACCTGGACGGGCTGAACGCCCCATCCCGGCTAGCGGGATGGGGCGTTCGGTGCGGGCGGTGCGTGGGTCAGGCAGCGGCCTTCGAGGTCGAGGCGACGAGCTTGCCGACGAGCAGGCTGCAGACGTAGCCGTACGCCGCACCGACGATGAACGAGATCAGCATGACGGTGAAGGGGCCGGTCGGGAGCGAGAAGTCGGTGCCCGACGCCTTGGTGAGCAGGCCGAACGCCGCCGTGGTGGCCAGGCCGAGCACCTGACCGGGCACGAAGTCGAGGGCCGGGATGAGGGCGCCGAGGATCATCAGCAGCGTGGCGCCGCCGACGGCGACACCGACCAGGACCGGGCTGGACACCAGGCCGACGAAGATCAGGGCGATGGTGCCCCAGATGATCCCCCAGATGTTGGCGGCCAGGGACCTCTTCAGACCCGGGACGTCGCCACCGGCCGCGAAGAAGCTGGCGGCGGCGATGAACGTGGCCGGGACGACCAGGCCGAGAGATCCGAGGGGCCCGACGTAGAGCCAGGTGATGATCCCACCGACGATGCCGACGACGAGGGCCAGTGCGACGGGCAGCTTCATGGCTTGTGCCATCCTTCGGTCCAGCGTCCCCTGCGACAGGTGGACGCAAACTTGGGTGTTGGCGCCGAACAATGAGCTGCTCACACCGTTCTGACAACGCGTGATGACAGAAACACGGGCTCTGTCATCCGTTGTTATCCGGAGGACACAGTTCGGAAATGGACGGTCACGTCCCGTACATCTCCGGCCGCTCGCAACCACTCTCCGATGCTGCTGGACGCCGAGATGATCCGCTGACGAAGGACATCGCCTAGGCTGCCCGATGGCACGCGATCCGCGGACGCGGACGGCAGCCGGACGCACGGGTGCGACGACGCCGTACACCTCCCTGCTGGAGCCGGCCGACCTCACCGCCTGGACGCCGACACCGGGTCGTTCGACCAGTTCGAGCTCACCGCCCGGCCCGGCCACCGTCGCCCCCCGAACCGGGCGGACTGGCGGCGGCCTGACCGGTTCCCGGCCCGCTGGGCTGTCGGCAGAGAGCTACCGGCGGTAACGTACCGACGGTAACTTCCGTTCCGCCGACGCATCGGAGAGAGCTCGTGGCTGCTCAGCACGTGGACGTCCTCATCGTCGGGGCCGGCCTGTCCGGCATCGGCGCGGCCTACCGGGTGCGCACGCAGTCGCCCGGCCGCACCTACACGGTGCTCGAGGCGCGCGACGCGATCGGCGGCACATGGGACCTGTTCCGCTATCCCGGTATCCGCTCGGACTCCGACATGTTCACGCTCGGGTACCCCTTTCGGCCGTGGAAGAGCGCGCGCGCCATCGCCGACGGATCGTCGATCCTGAGCTACGTCCGGGAGACGGCGGCGGAGTACGGCATCGACAAGGAGATCCGCTTCGGCCACCGCGTCGTGGCTGCGTCCTGGTCGTCGGCGGACGCGCTGTGGACGGTCGAGGCCGAGACGGGCGGCGAGACGGTCACGTTCACGTGCTCGTTCCTCTACCTCTGCAGCGGCTACTACGACTACGCCGACGGGCACACCGTCACGTTCCCCGGCAGCGAGACCTTCTCCGGGCAGATCGTGCACCCCCAGCACTGGCCGGCCGACCTGGACTACGCGGGTAAGAAGGTGGTGGTGATCGGCAGCGGCGCCACCGCCGTCACGCTCGTGCCGTCGATGGCGGAGCAGGCCGAATCGGTGACGATGCTGCAGCGCTCCCCCAGCTACGTGGTGTCGCTGCCGGGCAAGGACGTGATCGCCGACAAGCTGCGCTCGCTCCTGCCCCAGAGCGTCGCGCACCACGTCATCCGCGCGAAGAGCGTCGCGCTCACCACGCTCTCCTACCAGGCGGCCCGGCGCTGGCCCAAGCAGGTGGGCAAGCTCTTCCGCGACCGCGTGGCCGCGCAGCTGCCGGCGTCGATCCCGGCCGACCCGCACTTCGTCCCGCGCTACGACCCGTGGGACCAGCGGCTCTGCGTCGTCCCCGACGGCGACCTGTTCAAGGCCCTGCGCTCCGGCAAGGCCGACGTCGTCACCGACACGATCGAGACGTTCACCGAGAAGGGCATCCGGCTGACGTCGGGGCGCGAGCTGGAGGCCGACATCATCGTCACGGCCACCGGGCTCAAGATGGTGGCCTTCGGCAAGATCGCGCTCGACCTCGACGGCGAGCCCCTCGACCCCAGCAGGCTCTACGTCTACAAGGGCATGATGTTCAGCGGGGTGCCCAACCTCGCGTGGTGCATCGGCTACATCAACAACTCCTGGACGCTGCGGGCCGACCTCGCCTCGCAGTACGTCTGCCGACTGCTCAACCACATGTCCGCGCACGGGTACACCACCTGCACGCCGGAGATCGGCGCCACCGACCCGGCCCGTGACCAGCCCCGCCCGTTCCTCAACCTGACCTCGGGCTACGTGCAGCGGATGGTGGACAACCTGCCCAAGCAGGGCTCCGGCCGCCCTTGGCTCGCCCGCCAGAACTATCCGCTCGACCTCGTCGACATGAAGCTCCGCAAGATCGACGACCGGTCCATGCGGTTCGGCCGGGGATGCTCGACGGCCCCGAGGGCTGGCCGGAAGGAACTCGAGGCGCAGTCCTAGCATCTGCGGTGTGCCGCAGTTCCGGATCGTCGAGATCGCGGACGTCCTGGGCGTCAGCGACGACACCGTCCGGCGGTGGATCGACACGGGCGACCTCACCGCGGTGTCCGACGCGCGCGGCCGCCGCGTCGTCGACGGGGTGTCGGCCGCCCGCCTCGCGCAGGAGCGGGCCCGGCCGCTGCCCGACCCGGTGGCCGTCGGACGGGCGACGCGCAACCGGTTCGTCGGGCTGGTCACCAGGGTCGACCACGGGGCGGTCGTGTGTCGCGTCGAGATGCTCTGCGGCAACTCCCCGATCGAGGCCGTGGTGAGCACGGAGGCCGTCACCGAGCTGGGCCTGGAGCCCGGCACGCTCGCGGTGGCCACCGTGAAGGACACGCAGGTCATCATCGAGCGGCCGCCCGCCTAGGCCGCGTCCTGGGGATCTTGCTCGATGAGAGCGAACGGAGGACACGGCCTAGGCTTTCCCCATGTCCTGGGCCCTGCCGGAGTGGACGGTGCTCGCGGTGCTGCGCGAGGAGCCGCGGCACGGCTTCGCGATCGCCGCGCTCACGGCCGACGGCGGCGAGCTCGGGCGGGTGTGGCAGGTGCCGCGACCCCTCGTCTACCGGGCGCTCAGGCGGCTGCAGGAGGGCGAGCTCGTCGCAGCGACCGCCGTGGAGTCCGGGCCCGGGCCGCAGCGCACGCGCTACGCCGCGACCAGTGCGGGGTGCGTCGCGGTGGACGCCTGGCTGGGCGCGCCCGTCGAGCACGTCCGGGACATCCGTTCGCATCTGTTGATGAAGCTGGCCCTGCTCGACCGGCGCGGCATCGACCCGGCCCCGCTGCTCGCCCGCCAGCGGGAGGTGCTGGAGCCGATCGCGCAGGCGGTGGCGACGGAGCGCGCCCGGCACAGCGGGTTCGACGCCGTTCTGCTGGCCTGGCGGCAGTCGACGGCCGAGGCGGCACTGGCGTTCCTGGAGGACGTGGCCCGGACGCGCTGACCGGGGACCACGCGCGGGCTACCGCCTCCCGCGACCGTCCAGGCCCGCGCGGCGGCGCACCCAGGACGGCGGCCGGCCGCACTCGTCGGCGATGGCGCGCCAGCTCAGCCCGCCCGCCCGGCGGTCAGCCAGGTAGCCGTCGAGGTCGGCGAACCCGAAACGGTCCGCGACGGCCGTGGCCCGGTCGTGGCACCGGGCCCGGGACGCGGCGTGCGGCACCTTGTCGAGGCCGTGGCGCGCGAGCGCCGTCTCGACCGCGCCGTGCGTCATCCCGATCTCGGCAGCGATCGTCGCGACGGTGTGCCGTCGGTCGAGGTGCCGGTCGGCCAGGTAGCCGGCGACGTCGGGGAAGCCGAGGGCCCGCACTGCGGGCAGCCACGGCGCGTCCGGGCGCAGCGGCGCGGCGGCGGCGGCGAACCGGGCGGCGTCCGGGTCGACGACGGCGAGGTGGCGGCACAGCCAGTCCTTGTGCAGCCCGGCGTCCCTGCTGATCCGGGCGAGGCTGTGACCGGCGGCGACGCGGTCACGGACCACCGCGCCGATGTCGGGGTGGCCGAGCCGTGCAGCGGCCTCGGTGGCGGTGCGCCGCAGCCGCTCGTCGGCGTGGCGGCGGGAGCCCGCGGCCCGGGCC
>NZ_JAOPWR010000154.1 GCF_025965585.1 Pseudonocardia sp. | reverse complement strand
CGCGTCGTAGCAGGAGCGGGAGTTGCGGCCACCGCTCGGGCCGATGAGGCTCGTCGAGATCGTGCAGTCGACCGGCTTGGGGGCCGACATGGTGGTGCGTGGGAACTTCCGGGAGTACCTGGAGCATCTGCTCAGCGACGGGTATCAAGTGCGTCACGACGCGCACGGCTCGGACCCGGACCTGATCGACCCGGGAGGTGACCCGGTCGAGACCTGGCGTGAGGATTACCCGTACGACGAGCGGCTCGACCGGGACGTCTACGAGCAGGAGAAGTATCAGCTGCAGATCGAGTTGTTGAAGTTCCAGTACTGGACCCAGGACACCGGCGCGAAGCACGTGATCGTGTTCGAGGGCCGTGATGCCGCGGGCAAGGGCGGCACGATCAAGCGGTTCGTGGAGCATCTCAACCCGCGTGCGGCGCGGGTCGTCGCGCTGACCAAGCCCACGGAGACCGAGCGCGGCCAGTGGTACTTCCACCGCTACGTCTCCCAGCTACCGACCGCGGGGGAGATCGTGCTGTTCGACCGGTCCTGGTACAACCGCGCCGGAGTCGAACGGGTCATGGAGTTCTGCACCGACCGTGAGTACGAGACGTTCCTGCGTCAGGCTCCTATGTTCGAGGAGATGCTGATCGAGAGCGGCTTCTCGTTGACCAAGCTGTGGTTCTCGGTCACCCAGTCCGAACAGCGCACGCGTTTCGCCGTCCGGCAGATCGACCCGGTGCGCCGGTGGAAGCTCTCGCCGATGGACATCGAGTCGCTGGATCGGTGGGACGACTACACCGCCGCAAAGGAGGCGATGATCGAGAGCACCGACATCGACCACGCGCCGTGGACGTCGATCAAGAGCAACGACAAGAAGCGGGGGCGCCTTGCCGCGATGCGGTACTTCCTCGACCAGTTCGACTACGAGGGCAAGGACCCGGCGGTGGTGTATCCGGCGGATCCCCGGCTGGTGCAGCGCGGCCGCGACGCGATCAAGGACTGACACGGGGGAGCCCTGGTTCGCTTCCCGGCCGCTCCTGCGTCTGCCGTAACCGTGCTCGACGTGATCAGGTGGTGCTTTCGCGGTCGTCCGGTCCGGCGGCCATCCGTAGCTCGCTGCCGTCGACGCGGAGCGCCGTCGTCAGCCTGCCGCGGACGTTGTTGCCGCGTCATGAGCACCTCCTGAAGCGGTGGCGAGCCGAACTCTCAGCTACCCGGGCTCGGCGGGCCGATGCCGAAACACCGTTCACGAAGTGGTGACCAGTGGTTGTGGTTCTGGTTGTGTTCATGATCGAGGTGCATCATCGCCGGATGCCGTTCATCTCCCAGGCGGCGGACGACCGTGCCGGCCATACCGGTTTCGTCGCCGGTCGCTACCGCGATGGCGCCTACAGCGACATCTGGACCGACGTTCGCCGTTGCGCCTTCCGAACCTTCACCGGCTACGCCCCGGCCTGTTCGTGCGGGTGGCGCGGTCCCGCCCAGCCG
The DNA here is from genome assembly GCF_025965585.1 of Pseudonocardia sp. Lineage (GTDB taxonomy): Bacteria > Actinomycetota > Actinomycetes > Mycobacteriales > Pseudonocardiaceae > Pseudonocardia. The sequence goes on along the minus strand of NZ_JAOPWR010000154.1, from coordinate 10,601 downwards.
GTGACTGAAATCGCCTACATCGCCTGCAGCCGGGCCTGGACACGTGACCACGCCGCTCCGCCGCTGGCGGCTTCGTTGGTGGTCGTGGACGACTGCGTGTCCGGTGTGCGGCGAGATCAACGAGCCACCGCTCGTTGACCCTGGAAGACCAGCCTTTACTGGAGCGTCGACGTACCGTCGCATGTTGCAGAGGTGTGCCGGCGGACGGCCCACTCGCCTGATCCGGGCACGGGCATGTGGCGTTACCGCGTGATCACTGGGGTCTTCTCCGCGTCACCCGCCGTGTGGTGCGGACAATCGGTCGCTGGCCCTTCATTCGAATGCGGGCCGGTCGGGATGGGTGAGGGCGTCGTCGAGGCGTTGGCGGACCGCATCGTGCATGCGACGCCACGGGGCGCAGCTTCTTGACAGACGATGTTCATGCGGCGTCGTCCTGGCAGCGGGCGTGCCGTGGGTGGGGTCACGGACTGTGGGCGGCACGAGCAGGCCGGCTGGGTCGAGGGAAGTTGATCGATGACGACGCGATGCGTGATGAGGTGAGGTTGGCCGCGGCGGACGGCTATGACGTGGGGATGACCACGAGGCATGCCAGTGCATGAACGTGGTGCTCCGTGGGCGCCCCCACCAACGCTGCCTCCGGCCGTGTGGTTGCGCCACAACTGTCGGTGCGTCGAATGTATCCATGCGGGCAACGGCCAGCGGCATGTCGAAGTGGCTGATCTGCCCGAGGACCCGGCGGTCGAGACCGTGTGGGCTGAGGGTGCGTTGGTCCGGATCCGGTTCAGGCCGGACGGGCATGAGGGTGTGTTCGACCGGGAACGGCTCGAGCGGTGGTGCCGCGACGACGACGCGCTGCCGTACGACCCGCGCACCGAGGATGCGAAGCGGCTGTGGCCCGCCGGCGGCGGAGGCGCGGTTCGTGAGCTGGCGTGGGCGGCCTACTGCGACGACGATTCGGCCAAGGCCGCAGCCCTGGACGGCGTGCTGTTCGACGGCGCCGTCCTGCTGACCGGCGTGCCGGCGCGGCAGCGGATGGTGCTGGACGTCGCTCGGAGTCTCGGATTCGTCCGCAGGACGAACTACGGCGAGCTCTTCGACGTCAGAGTCGAGCCGAACCCCACCAACCTGGCCTTCACGTCGATGTCGATCGCCCCGCACACGGACAACCCGTACCGCGACCCGGTGCCGACCGTCCAGCTCCTGCACTGTCTGGACAACTCTGCGGCAGGAGGGCGGTCAGGGCTCGTGGACGGGTTCCGTGTGGCTGCGTCGCTGCGTGAGCAGAGACCGGCCGCGTTCGCCGAGATGGCGTCCACACCCGTCACCTTCGCGTTCGACTCCGACGACGCCCGGCTGTCGGCCACCCGGCCGATGATCGACGTCGACCTTCACGGGCGGGTCCGGGAGATCCGGTTCAACGAGCGCTCGATGCAGCCGGTCCGGCTCCCGGCAGGCGCTGTCGAGCAGTTCTACGGCGCCTACCGTGCATTCGCCCGGCTCCTGCGCCGCCCGGAGTTGCAACACCGCGTCCGCCTGGCGCCGGGCGACTGTCTGGTGTTCGACAACACCCGCATGCTGCACGCGCGCACGGCCTTCGAGACCGGCACCGGCACCCGGCACCTCCAGGGCTGCTACGCCGACCTGGACGGGCTGGCCAGCACGCTCGCGCTGTTGGAAGGAAGACGACATGTCTGACGTGGTCGAGCGCCTGATGCTCATGTTCGCCGGGGCGGGCGCCGCCGAGTACCTGGGCGAGGACGTTTCCCTGGCCACGCACATGCTGGCGGCCGGCACCCTCGCGATGGACGCCGGCGCGCCCGACCGTCTGGTGGTCGCCGCGCTGCTGCACGACGTCGGCCACCTGACCGGCGCCGTCTCGGGCGCGGAGCTGATGTCGGGCACCGACAACCATCACGACGACGCCGGGGCCACGTGGTTGGCCGGCTGGTTCCCGCCCGAGGTGACCGAGCCCGTGCGGCAGCACGTCGCGGCCAAGCGGTACCTCTGCGCTGTCGACGGCGACTACCTGGCCGGCCTGTCGTCCGCGTCGGCGTTCACCCTGCGGTTGCAGGGTGGTCCGTTCGATCCCGCCGGGGTCGCCGCGTTCGAGGCGAGCCCGTACGCCCGGGACGCGGTGGCGGTTCGTCGGTGGGACGACGCGGCGAAGGACCCGGCCGCGGTCGTCCGTCCACTTGCGATCTTCCTACCCCTGATCGACAGGGTCACCCGGCCGGCTGGACCACCTGGAGGCCGAGGAGCCCGGTGATCGTGCCCGCCCACGACGCGGCTGTCGGGCGCCGGTGCCGGACGGAGTCGGCCAGCCGCCGGGCGGAGGGGTGGCCGCCGCCGACGACGGCGACCTGGGCGGTCTGACCCGGCCCACCGTGCACACCCTTGAGCGCCGACGCCGAGGAACCCACATGTCGGCCCGATGTGGTCCAGACGAGCCGGACATCCTGCGCCACCAGCTCGTGCCCGGCCACCCCGGCCACGGCGTCGAGCCACCTGCCGGCGGCCGGGTCCGGTCCGGCGACGAGGGCGGCGCCCCCCTCGGGCACGACCGTGACGGGGACGCCGGCTCCACGGGACGCCGCGGCGAGGTCGACCGGCTCGTCGACGGTGACGGTCTCCTGGTCGTGGTCGCTCACGACGACCACGGTCCACTCGTGCCGGCGCGGTGCCAGCGCGGCCAGCACCTGACCCAGGACCCGGTCGGTGGCGCGATTGGCGTCGGCCGTCTCGGCGCTGTCGGGCCCATGGACGTGCCCGGCCGTGTCGGGACCGTTGAGATGGGCCACCAGCAGGTCGGGTCCCTGTTCCACCGCCTCGCACAACGGGGCGAGCACGGCGTCGTCGGTGGCGTAGCCGAGCGCGTCGAGCGGGGTCCCGGGCGGCAGCAGGCCGGCCGGGGGCCAGTGCCGGTCGGCGGAACCCGCGCCCATCACACAGCCACCAGGTTGTGGTCGCCGAGCACGGCCAGCGTCGAGCGGCCGCCGTCGCGGCACGCGTCGAACAGGGTCGGGCCCCGCGGCGCGACGTCGGCCGCCGCCCGCACCCGTCCGTCGACGACGACGTGGTTGGCGTGGATGCCGTGACTGTCGGGGGCGGTACCGGTCACGAACGTCGCGTGGTTCGGGTAGGTGCAGCTGGGCATGGTCGCGACACCGCCCATCGGCGCCCACCCGCCGCCGGCGGCCAGCCCGGCCAGCGCCGGGGTCAGCCGCCGGCCGACGCGCCGGACGGGCAGCCCGTCGAGGACGAGGAACAGGACGTTCACCGGTCGGCGGGTGCGGGAACGACGAGCGGCAGCAGGTCGGTCACCGAGTCCAGGACGTGGGTGGCACCGGCTGCGCCGAGGTCGGCGACGGTCCCGGTGCCGGTCAGCACGCCGGCCACGATCGCCGCGCCGGCCGCGACACCGGCCTGGACGTCGCTGGGGGTGTCGCCCGCCACGGCGACCGCGTCCGGCCCGCTGATCCCGAGGCCGCGGACGGCAGCGAGGATCATGTCCGGCCACGGGCGCCCGCGGCCGACATCGGCGGGGGAGAGGGCGAGGTCGACCAGCGGGCCCCAGCCGAGGTGCTCGAGGAGGGCCTCTCTCGTGGCAGGGGCGAAGCCGGTGGTCAGACAGATCGTCAACCCGGCGGCGCGCAGGGCGTGCAACAGCCCCTCCGCGCCCGGGAGCGGGCTGACCGCGCCGTCCGCGAGGAGCTCGGCGTAGGCGCTCTCGAAGGCCGTGTTCGCGGCCTGCGCCGCGTCCTCGTCACCGAGGATCAGCCGGAACACCTCGATCTTGGCCTGGCCCATGGTGGCGTGGACGACGGTCAGCGCATCCGCGTGCGGCGCGCTTCCGGGGGTGATCCCGGCGTCGGCGACGGCGGCGGTGAAGGCGCGTTCGACGACGCCGTCGTCGCTGACGGTGGTGCCGGCCATGTCCAGGCACACCAGTTCGATCGCGGGCACGGTTCGCTCCTCAGAGTCCGATGAGATCTGCGGTCTGCTCGGCCAGCGCGGGCCCGAGGGTCATGCCCCGCCCACCGGGCCCGGTGACCAGCCACGACCGTTCGCCGAGCTTCGCGCGGTGCACCAGCGCACCGGGCTCGGTGGGCTCCGCGTAGACGCCGGCCCACCTGCGCGCGATCGGGGGCAGCGCGCGGCCGAGCGCGGCCTCCGCGGCCTGCCGAAGGTGCTGGTAGGGAGCGTCGTCGGTGGCGAAGTCGAACGGGTCGTCGTAGGCGTGGGTGTCGCCGATGGTCAGGCCGCCGTGCAGGCGCTGCACGCACAGCAGCTGCATCCGGTGCTCCCGTGCCACCGCCGGTTGGGGCTGAGTGGCGAGCAGCGCGTCCAGGGCCGGCCCGCGGAAGGCGGGGTAGTAGCGCATGCTGTCGGCGTCGGCCACCGCGGTGCGCAGCGGCTCGCCGAGCGGGGCGGTCTCCATCATCTGCAGCCGCACCGGGCGCACCGGCAGCGGCCCCGCCAGCCGCGTGGCCAGACCCCGCACGGCTGCCCCAGGGCACAGGATCGCCAGGTCGCCGTGGTGGGCGTGGCCGCTGTCGTCGGTGAGGGTCACGCTCCCGGAACCTTCGACGAGGTCCACGACCTCGCGGCCGGGCAGGAACCGGTAGCGGCCGCTGCGGGCGAGGTGGGCGCGCACCGCAGGCAACGCGGCGCGGGACTCGACGGTGGCGTCGCGTCCACACCACAAGGCCCCGATCAGGTCCCCGCGCAGAGCGGGGTTGCGGGCCCGCGTCTCGCCGGCGTCCAGTAGAGCGAACTGGCGCTCGGACGCGTCGGAGCGGGACGCGGTCTCCTCGGCCACGGCCAGCTCGGCGTCGGTGCGCAGCACCGTGAGCGAGCCGTTGGCGCGGAAACCGATGTCGGGCACGGCTCGGCCGAGCTCCTCCCACAGCTGCCGGGAGCGCAGCGTCGCCGGCAGCTCCGTGGCGTCGCGGCCCGACACCCAGACCAGCCCGAAGTTGCGCACTGTGGCGCCACGGGCCTCGGTCTCGCGTTCCAGGTGCAGGACGTCGTGACCGCGCCGGACCGCCTGCCAGGCGTGGGCGGTGCCCAGGATGCCCGCGCCCACCACCACCAGCGCCGTCATCGCGCCTGCGCGTCGACGATCAACAGCTGCTGGCCGGTCACCGCCACCTCCACGGACTCCCCGATGGTCAGCGGCGCCGCGTCGGCGCTGGCGCTGTCGACGAGGACGGTCAGATCCTCGTCGAGCAGCACGCCGACGCGGGTCGTGCCCCCGAGGAAGGTCTTCGCGGTGACGATGCCCGGCCCGTGTGCCACGGCGCGGACCGTGAGTGACTCGGGTCGGGCCAGCACGTCCACCCCCGCGTCGGGCGCTCGGCCGTCCGTGTCGAGGGGGAGGTCGCGATCGAGCACCCGCACCCCGCCTGCGACGACGTGCCCGGGGAGCCGGTTCATGGTGCCGACGAACTCGGCGACGAACGCCGTGGCGGGGCGGTCGTAGAGCTCGCTCGGCGTGGCGATCTGCTCCAGCCGGCCGCCGCGCATGACCCCGACGCGGTCAGCCATCGACAGCGCCTCTTCCTGGTCGTGGGTGACGAAGAGGGTGGTCGTGCCAAGCTGGGTCTGCAGCAGCCTGATCTGCTCGCGCAGCTGCAGCCGCACCTTCGCGTCCAGCGCGGAGAGCGGCTCGTCCAGCAACAGCACCCGGGGCTCGATCGCCAGTGCCCGCGCCAGCGCGACCCGCTGCTGCTGGCCGCCCGACATCTGGTGCGGGTACTTGGTGGCCTGGTCGCCGAGCCCGACCATGTCGAGCAGCTCGGCCGCGCGCGCGTTCCGGTCGCCGCCCTTGTGACCACGCACCCGCAGCCCGAACGCGACGTTGTCGCGCGCCGTGAGATTGGGAAACAGGCTGTAGCTCTGGAAGACCATGCCCATGTCACGGCGCCGGGTGGGAACGTGGCTGATGTCGCGGCCGTCGACGAGGATCTCGCCCGAGTCGACGGTCTCCATGCCGGCCAGCGCGCGCAGCGCCGTCGTCTTCCCGCAGCCCGACGGGCCCAGCAGAGCCACCAGCTCGCCGGGCGCCAGCGACAGCGAGAGCCCGTCCAGTGCGCGGGTGGCGCCGAACGTGCGGTGCAGGTTGCGGAGCTCGACGGCAGCACCGCTGGTCACCGGCGCCGTGCGCGCGGCCGCGGTGGATGTCGTGCGGGCGTCGGTGTGGGTGGTCATGACTCTCCTGGGGTGGAGCGGCCGCGCCGCCGGTCGATGAGGGAGATCCCGATCAGCAGCAGCCACGTCACCAGCAGGGACGCCACCGACGCCGCCACGGAGACGTGGGCGTCGTCCTGGGAGAACACCACGATCCAGACGGGGAATGTCTCGTACTGGTCGAGGGTGGCCATCGTGTACTCGCCGAGCACGAGCGCGACGGTGAGGATGGTGGCCGACAGCAGCGCCGAGCGCAGGTTGGGCAGCAGCACCCGGAACAGGGTGGTGAACCAGCCGCCGCCGAGTGACTGGGATGCCTCGACCAGGGTCTTCAGCGGCAGAGCCCGCAGGCCCGAGTCGAGCGACCGGTACGCGAACGGCATGGTGAGCACGGCGTACACCAGGGCCAGCAGGTAGGGCGTGCTCTTGAGCCATGACGGAGCCACGTCCAGCACTCCGACGATCAGCACCACCGGCGGGATGACGATCGGCAGGATCGTGATTCCCTCGAACACACGCATCGCGGCTGGCAGCCGCAGGTGCACGAAGATCGCCGTGGGCACCATCAGCGCCAGCGTGATCACGGTGGTGACCAGGGCCAGGCTCAGCGACAGGCCGAACGCGTCGGTGAACCCCTCCGCCGAGACCAGCCCGGTGAACGCGCCGAGCGAGAAGCTCCCGTCGGGTGTCAGGGCGAAGGACAGCCCGGCGTAGAGCGGGATGAGGAAGTACGCGCCGAACAGCACGAGGATGATCCAGCGGCCCCACGGCCGGGACGCCCGCGCGCCCCGGGTACGCGGACCGGACGTCCGTGCCGGGGCCGGCGCCGCGACGTCGGCTACCGCAACCACTTCGAGGCCCTCCGCTGCAGGATCGCGTAGAAGACCATGACCACGGCGATGATGACGACCATGCCGAACCCGAGCGCCTTCCCGACGTTCTCCTGGCCCGACAGCACGTTGCCGTTGAGGAACGACCCGATCTGGATGGGCGTGATGGCCAGGCTGCCGCTGGTCAGGGCCTGGGTCGTGGCGTAGGCGGAGAACGCTCCGCCGAACAGCAGCAGCACCGAGCCGAGGAACGAGGGCATCAGAACCGGGCCGCCGACCATCCGCCAGTACTGCCAGCCGCTCGCGCCGAGGTTGTCCGCTGCCTCACGCCACGCGGGCTTGAGCCCCTCCAGCGCGGGGGTGATCACCAGGATCATCAGTGGGATCTGGAAGTACATGTAGACGAGTGCGATGCCGATGAAGTTGTACAGGGTGAAGCCGTGCTCGTAGGGGTCGAACCCGAGTGCCCGCAGCCAGTTCACCGCGAGGCCGGTGCTGCCGAGCGTCGCGATGAACAGGAACGCCAGCGGCACCCCGCCGAAGTTGGCGAACACCCCGGACGCCGTGGACACCACCCGGCGCAAGGTGGAGCTCCGGCTGGTCTGCACGGCGTAGGCCACGACGATCCCGATGACGCCCGGGACCACGGCGGTGAGCACCGACAGCTCGATGCTCGTGACGAACCCCTGCAGGTAGATGCCGCTCGTCGCGGTGCGCAGGTTGTCCAGGGTGAACCCGCCGCCTGCCGGGTCGGTGAACGCACCCGTCACGATCGCGACCACCGGGAGCCCGAGGAACAGGGCGGTGTAGACGGTGAACGGCACGAGGCCGAGGAACGCCTTCAGCCGGGTGGCGAACCCCCCGCCGGCCCGGAGGCCGGCGAGGGGTGGCTCGGCGGAGGTGACCGTCACGCTCAGCCGCCCACGGCGGTCGCCCACTGCTGGGACACGATCGCCTTGGCCGCCGACTGCTGAGCGTCGGTCGGGTAGGTCGGGTCGCCGGCGGGGGCGGGCGGCAGCTTGGCGGCGGCCGTCTTGTCGACGGTGCCGTCCTTGATCAGGTTCGGCAGCAGGATCGGGCGGGCCGAGCCGTTGAGCCACAGGTTCTGGCCCTCGACGGAGTACAGGTACTCCTGCCACAGCCGCGCGGCCGCCGGGTGCGGCGCGGTCGCGTTGATGGCCTGCGCGTAGTACGCGGCGTAGCTCGCGTCGCTGGGGATGACGACCTTCCACGACGGCACCTGGCTCTGCACCGACGACGCCTGCAGGTAGTCCCACCAGATCAGGATCGGGGTCTGCCCGCTCTGCACGGTCGCGGGCGATCCGGTGACCGGCACGAAGTTGCCGACCGACTTCAGCTGCTTGAAGAAGTCGACGCCGGGCTGGATATCGTCGAAGCTGCCCTTGTTGGCCAGCGCCGCCGCGTACACGGCCGCGAACGCGGCGCCGGCCTGCGTCGGGTTGCCGTTGATCGCGACCATGTTCTTGTACTCGGGCTTGAGCAGGTCGGCGAACGACGTCGGCGGGTTCGGGACCTTCGCCGGGTCGTAGCCGATCGAGACGTAGCCGCCGTAGTCGCTGACCCACTTGCCGTCGGCGTCTTTCGCCGCGGTCGGGATCTGGTCGAACGACGCCACCTCGTAGGGCGCCAGCAGGCCGTCCTTCGCGCCCTGGATGGCGAACGACTGGCCGAGGTCGAGCACATCAGGGGCGCGGTCCTGCCCCTTGAGCTGCTTGATGGCGTTGATCTCGTCCTGGCTGGAGCCGTCGGGGTTGGCGTCGTCGATCGTGATGCCGTACTTCGTCTCGAACGACTTGATGATGGTGCCGTAGTTGGCCCAGTTGGCGGGCAGCGTGATCGTGTTGAGCTTGCCCTCCTTCTTGGCCGCCGCGATCAACGCATCCATCCCGCCGGCCTCGGCTGCCGTCGTCGCCTTGCTGATGTCGGAGCCGGTGGAACTGCTCGCCGTACTGCCACCCGACCCGCAGGCGGTCAGGGCCAACGCGGCCACCGCCGCGATCGCTACACCGTTCATCGTTCTGCGCATCGCGGTCCTGAACCCTTCGTCTGCCCCCGAGCGGGAGGCTGAACGCAGCGGGTCACCCGATCGGGTGGCTGCCGCCAGAAGCTGTCACCGCGTGCTGACGATGGGGGTGCAGGAATGGCCACGGGGACATGAACACCTGCCGAATGCGATGTGGAACCCGCAGCAGCAGGTCCGTTTCGGCCCTTTCGGCGTGGGGTGAAACGCGAATCGTCCCCCGGGACGTCGCGTGCAGACTCCGCGAGCTGCCCGAGCACGACCCGGCTGTGCTGGTGTGGCGGGAGCCGCACAACGTCTTGCCGTCCACGACGAGCACCCGGCGCCGCCCGGCCGGTGTCACCGTGGTGCGCAGGCGCTGCACGAGGCGCCGATCGCGTTGTCGAACCGGTCGGCGTCGACAACGCGATCAGCACTCGGCGGATAGTCGATTCCGCCGGTCGGTGCCCAGCGCTGCGGCGATGTCGTCGGGCACGTCAGCAGCGTCGGACCCGCGTGTCGCCGCACCCGTCAACCCGGGCGGATCAGGAGCCTCTCGATCAGAAGCTTCTCCCTCCATCGGGGACGGTTCACCTGTTCGATCAGCATCTACGTCGTGGTAGTCAGGCCGCCGTCGATCACGAAGTCGGCGCCTGTCGTGTTGCCTGCCTTCTCGCTGGCCAGCAGGACGGCCAGGTCCGCGATCTGCTGGGGCTGGGTGAATCGGCCGGTCACGGACTGCGCGGCCGCGGCGGCGGAGACCGCCGCCGGATCGTCGCCCGTGGCGTGGGCGACGGTCGCCGCGACGCCGCCGTCGCCGAGCCAGAGATCGGTGGCGACGGGGCCGGGGCTGATCGTGTTCATCCGGATCCCGGCCGGCCCGACCTCCTTGGAGAGGGCCTTGGAGAAGTTGGTCAGAGCCGCCTTGGCCGCGCTGTAGTCCGGGACGGTCGGGTCGGGCAGGAACGCGTTCACCGAACTGATCGTCACGATGGTGCCGCGGCCGGCCGCGAGCATGATCGGCAGAGCGGCGCGGGTGGTCCGTACGGCGGCCATCAGGTTGACCGAGATCGAGGTCAGCCACTGGTCGTCGGTCACCTCGAGGAACCCGGTCAGGCGCGGCGAGACGGCGCCGACGTTGTTGACCAGGATGTCGAGGCGTCCGAGGTCGGCCGCTGCGGCTACGAGCCCGGCCGGCCCGTCGGATGTGGAGAGGTCGACCGGCACCGACCGCACCTGGCCGGTTCCGACGAGCGCGGCCAGCTCTGTGCTGGTGCGGCGGGATCCCGCGACGACACGGGCGCCCTCCTCGACAAGGGCACGGGTGACAGCCAGGCCGATGCCCCTGCTGGCGCCGGTGACGACGGCGACCTTCCCGGTGAGTCCTAGATCCATGGTCTACCTCTCGTTGCCAGGTCGCGTGGTCAGATCCCGTTGGTCTTGAGCCAGCCGAGGACGGCGTCGGCGACCTCCCTCCACCCACTGTCCACGGTCAGTGAGTGGCCGCGGGTCTCGAACTGCTGGAGCTCGGTGACGGCGACGGAGTCGCGGTACTGCTTGAA
>NZ_JAOPWR010000137.1 GCF_025965585.1 Pseudonocardia sp. | reverse complement strand
CAGCCGGATACGCCCGGACAACACAAGATCGCCCGCTGACCGTATAGCTGCTGGTCAGCGGGCGATTGTGCTGGTTGCGGCGGGGTGCCCCCGGTGGGATTCGAACCCACACTGGGACCCTTTTAAGGGGCCTGCCTCTGCCGGTTGGGCTACGGGGGCCGGCCGGGTCAGACTACGGACCCGGCCGACGCCCCTGCCGTCAGGAGGCGGTGCGGGCCACCGGGATCGGGTCGCCGGGCACGCCGTTGGTGGCGGCCCTGGCCTCCCCGACAGGTCGGGGACCACCGCCCGCGACGCGGTCGAAGTCGGCCTTCGGGTCGTTGATCTGGCCCAGCGAGACGACCTCGCGGCCCAGGAACAGCGCGCCCGTCCAGTCGAAGACGATGCGGATGCGGCGGTTCCACGTGGGCATCCGGCTCACGTGGTACGTGCGGTGCATGAACCACGCGATGATGCCGCGCAGCTTGATGCCGTAGATCTCCGCGACGCCCTTGTAGAGGCCGAGGCTCGCGACCGAGCCCGCGTAGGAGTGCTTGTACTGCGAGAGCTGCTTGCCGCGGATGTGCGCCACGACGTTGTCGGCCAGCACCTTCGCCTGGCGCACGGCGTGCTGCGCCGAGGGGCTGGTCTTGGCCTCGGGGTCGTCCTTGGACAGGTCGGGCACCGAGGCGCAGTCGCCCGCGCTGAAGACGCCGGGCATGCCGTTGACCTGCAGCTCCGCGCTGCACTCGACGCGGCCGCGGGCGTCGCGGGGCAGGTCGGTGTTCTCCAGCATCGGGTTGGGCTTGACGCCCGCGGTCCAGATGATGGTGTCGGTGTCGAAGGACTGGCCGTCGTCGAGCTCGACGTGGCCGCCCACCATCGTCTTCACGCGGGTGTCGAGGTTGACCTCGATGTCGGCGTCCAGCAGCCGCTCGACGGTGTAGCGGCCCATCTTCGGACCCACCTCGGGCATGATCCGGTTGGCCGCCTCGACGAGCACCCAGCGGATGTCCTCGCGGTTGATGTTCTCGTAGTAGCGGCTGGCGTAGCGGGCCATGTCGGCCAGCTCGGCGAGCGCCTCGATGCCCGCGTACCCGCCGCCGACGACGAGGAACGTGAGCAGCCGGCGGCGCAGCGCGGGGTCGATCGTGGTGGCGGCGGCGTCGAGCCGCGACAGCACGTGGTTGCGCAGGTAGATGGCCTCACCGACGGTCTTGAACGCGATGCCCTGCTCGGCCAGGCCGGGCACGGGGAGCGTGCGGGCCACCGAACCCGGGGCGACGATCAGAACGTCGTAGCCGATCGTGGTGGTGCGGCCGGCGGCAAGGTCCACCGTGACCTCACGGGCGGCGTGGCTGATTCCTGTGACGCGGCCGGTGAGGTGGTGGCACATGCGCAGCACCTTGCGCAGCGGCACGACCACGTGGCGCGGCTCGATGGAGCCTGCGGCCGCCTCCGGGAGGAAGGGCTGATAGGTCATGTGCGGCTGGGGGTCGATGACGGTGATCTCGGCTTCGCCCTTGCGCAGCTTCTTCTGCATCCGCAGGGCCGTGTACATGCCGACATAACCGCCGCCGACAACGACGATCCTCTGGTTCCGGGCCATGACTCCATGTTCCCACTCTCACGGCGGTTTCACGCGCTCCCTGGGAGTGATACCTGTGACGATTCAGAACGTCGCCTTTGCCGGGTCAGCCCTGTTCAGGTGCTCGGGCGGCAGAGACCCGCCGCCTCCCCCGCCGCCCGCAGCACGTCCTCCAGCATCGCGGGCGTGAGCCGTCCGGTGAACGTGTTCTGCTGCGAGACGTGGTAGCAGCCGAACACGTGCAGCGGCCCCCGCTCCCCCGCCAGCTCGACGTGCGCACCGTGCCCGAACCTGGGACGCGGACGCGGCACCGTCCAGCCCGCCCCGGCCAGCACCGGGAGCAGCGCCTGCCAGCCGAATGCGCCGAGCACCACCACCGCACGTGGTCGCAGCAGCGCGAGCTCGGCCCGCAGCCAGCCGCCGCACTCGTCGCGCTCCTCGGGCGTGGGCTTGTTGTCGGGCGGCGCGCAGTGCACGGGCGAGGTGATCCTGGTGCCGCGCAGCTCCAGGCCGTCGCCGACGTGGACGGCCCCGGGCTGGTTCGCGAGCCCGACGGCGTGCAACGCGGCGAACAACACGTCACCTGAGCGGTCGCCGGTGAACATGCGGCCGGTGCGGTTGGCGCCGTGCGCGGCCGGGGCGAGCCCGACGATCAGCAGCGACGCGTCGGCCGGTCCCAGGCCGGGCACCGGGCGTCCCCAGTAGTCCTCGTCGCGGAACGCGGCGCGCTTGGCCCGTGCCACCCGCTCCCGCCATTCCACGAGCCGCGGGCAGGCGCGGCAGTCGACCAGCGCGGCGTCCAGCGCCGCCACGGACGGGAACGAGCGCACGTCAGGCGATCGAGCGGGCGATGCCGTCGAGGATGTCGTGCTCGCTCACAACGAGCTCGGTGATGCCTGCGCGCCGGTGCAGCTCCTGCGCGAGGACGTCGACGACGAGCGCGCCACCGCCGATCACGTCGATGCGGCCGGGGTGGATCGCGCCGTACGTGCCCCGCTCCTCGCGCGACATGCCCAGCAGCTCCGTCGCGACGGTGTGCAGGTCGTCCACCGAGAGCCGGGACATGTGCACGGCGTCGGAGTCGTAGGCCGCGAGGCGCTGGTGGTAGGCCGACAGCGTGGTGATCGTGCCCGCCACGCCCACCCAGGTGCGCACACCCTCGACGGGTACGGCCGCGAACGCCGCGTCGAGGATGCCGGCGGCCAGCTCGCGGGCCTGCGCGATCTCGTCGGCGGTGGGCGGGTCGCCCGCGAGGCAGCGCTCGGTGATGCGGACGCTGCCGATGTCGGCCGAGTACGCCGACCGCACGGTGGCCTTGCCGCCCACCAGCTCGCCGACGACGAGCTCGGTGGAGCCGCCGCCGGTGTCGACGACGACGAAGGGGCCGTCGTCCGGGTCGAGATCGCCGACCGCGCCGACGAACGACAGCGCGGCCTCCTCCTCACCGGAGATCACCTCGGCGTCGACGCCGAGCGTGTCGCGGACCATCCCGAAGAAGTCCTCGCGGTTGCGGGCGTCGCGGGTGGCGCTGGTGGCGACCATCCGCACGCGCTCCACGCCCTTGCGCCGCAAGGCCACCGTGTAGTCGGCGAGTGCCACGCGGGTGCGCTCGAGCGCCTCCGGATCGAGCACGCCGGTGGCGTCCACGCCCTTGCCCAGCCGCACGACGCGCTGCTCCCGGTGCAGGTCGCGCAGGGCGAGCGTGCCGTCGAAGCTGGTCGTGACGTCGGCGACGAGCAGGCGGATCGAGTTCGTCCCGCAGTCGATGGCGGCCACCCGTGACATGCGTTCGTCCTCCGCGGATCGGGTTCGGTCGTGCCCGGGACCGGGCTCGGACACCGTACGCGGGACGGCCGACACGGCGTGGACCGCTCACGACCAGAGCATCCGCGGTTAGGCTCCGCGCGTGGCCGAGCAGCTGGGGAAGCAGACGGAGCAGGCGCCGCCGGGCGACGCGCCGTCCGTCCCGGTGCAGGATCGCCGACGTCCCGCGGCAGCGGAGGTCCGCGCGGTGCGGGCCCCCGCCAAGCGCGCCCCGGCGCGCACCCCCGAACAGCCGCTGCGCAACGGGGACGGGCGCACCCATCTCGTGGACAACCAGCCGCCGCCGATCGCCGGCTACGACGCGCTGGCCTGCGACCCCGCGCTCACCGACGCCGTCCGCCGGGAGGGCGCGTCCGATGCGCTCCCGGCGCTGGGCCAGCTCGGGCAGATCGTCGCGTCGGCCGAGGCCCGGGAGCACGCCCGGCTCGCCGACGCCCACTCGCCCGTCCTGCACACCCACGACCGGTACGGCCACCGCGTCGACGAAGTGGAGTTCCACCCGTCGTGGCACTGGCTGATGCGCACGTCCGTCGGGTGGGGGCTGCACGGCACGCCCTGGGTGGCCGAGCCGTCGTCCGGTGCGCACGTGGCGCGGGCTGCGGGCTTCTACCTGATGGGACAGCTGGAGTCGGGCCACTGCTGCCCGATCTCGATGACCTACGCGTCGGTGCCCGCGCTGCGCCGTGACCCCGAGCTGGCCGCGGCGTACGAGCCCGGACTGCGGTCCACCACCTACGAGTTCGGGCTCACCGAGCCGTCGACCAAGGCGGGGTTGCTCGCCGGCATGTCGATGACCGAGAAGCAGGGCGGCTCCGACGTCCGCGCGGGCACCACCCAGGCGAAGCCACAGCCCGACGGCACCTACCGACTGACCGGGCACAAGTGGTTCACCTCCGCGCCGATGAACGACCTGTTCCTGACGCTGGCGCAGGCTCCGGGCGGCCTGACCTGCTTCGTGCTGCCCCGCGTCCTGCCCGACGGCACCCGCAACGCGATCCGCCTGGAGCGCCTGAAGGACAAGCTGGGCAACCGCTCGAACGCCTCGGCGGAGATCGAGTACACCGACGCCGTCGGCTGGCGGCTCGGCGACGAGGGGCGCGGCGTCCCCACGATCATCGACATGGTCTCGATGACCCGCCTGGACTGCGTCCTCGGATCGGCGTCCATCACCCGGGCCGCGCTCACCGAGGCCGCCCACCACGTGCAGCACCGCAGCGCGTTCGGGTCCCGGCTGGCCGACACCCCGCTCATGCAGACCGTGATCGCCGACCTCGCGCTGGAGTCGGAGGCCGCCACGGCGCTCGCGATGCGCCTGGCCGGGGCCGTCGACCGCGGGGAGGACGCGCTGCTGCGCCTGGCCCTGCCCGCGTCGAAGTACCTCGTGTGCAAGCGGACGCCGAGCGCGGTCGCCGAGGCCCTGGAGTGCCTGGGCGGCAACGGGTACGTCGAGGAGTCGGGCATGCCCCGGCTCTACCGGGAGGCCCCGCTCAACTCGATCTGGGAAGGCTCCGGCAACGTCACCGCGCTCGACGTGCTGCGTGCCGTCACCCGTGAGCCCGACTCCGTCGACGCCGTCCTGGCCGAGTGCGACGCGGCGCTCGGCGCCGACGACTGGTTCGACCGCGGCCTCCAGGAGCTGCGCGTCGAGCTGCGCAGCCGCGAGCCCCGTCGCGCGCGGCGGCTGGCCGAGATGCTGGCGCTGTGCCTGCAGGGCAGCCTGCTGCTGCGGTTCGCGCCGGACGAGGTCTCGTCGGCGTTCGTGAACAGCCGGTTCCTGCCGGACGGCCCGTGGCGCACGGCCGGCACGCTGCCCGCGGAGTCGCACACGGAGGCCCTGCTGGACAGGGTCACCCCGCGCCCGGCGGGCTAGGTGTCCTGGGGGTGGCGCAGGGCCCCGCGGCCCACCAGTCGCCGATCTCGGCCAGCGCCTCGTCACCGAACGGGTTGACATCCGGTCCCGCGGCCAGTGCGTGCGCGACGTGGACGTGCAGGCACTTGACGCGGTCGGGCATTCCTCCGGCGCTGACGTCCGTGCCGAGCGACTCGATGGCGTCGCGCTCGGCGAGGTAGGCCTCGTGCGCGCGCTGGTAGGCGGCGGCGAGCTCCGGGTCCTCGGCGAGGCGGGCCTGCATCTCCTTCATCCGGCCCTCGGCCTCGAGAGTGCCGATGCGGGAGCTCAGGCGGGAGCACGTCAGGTAGTACAGCGTGGGGAACGGCGTGCCGTCCTCGAGCCGGGGAGCGGTCTGCACCACCGACGGCATTCCGCACGGGCAGCGGTGCGCCACGTCGCGCACCGCCCGCGGGGCACGGCCGAGCTGCGCGGCGACCGCCGCGGCGTCCGCCGGGTCGATGCCGGGGCTCACGGCGAGCCCGCCGAGACCTCGCGCCACAACGCCCGGTACCAGGGCGCACCCGACGCGGCGTTCTCCTCCGGGGCGGCCGGGGCCTGCGGGAACTGCACGACGTAGGGCACCTCCCCGGGCATCGCGTACCCGAGCCGCGAGCGGGCCTGGGCCTCGATCTCGGCCGGGTCGGACAAGCGGACCTTCTCCTGCGTCAGTGCGTCGACCTGGGCGGCCAGGTTCTGCTGCTGCTGGGACACGGCCGCGAGCTCCTGGCGCTGGGCCACGTAGTTGCGCAACGGGACGACGACGGTGAGCGCCAGCGCGCACACCACGAGCGCGAGCACCGCCGCCCGCCGGGTGGACGAGAGGCCGAGCAGACCGGTGGTGGCCGCGACGACACCGCGCGGCCGCGACCTGGTCAGCTTCGGCTCGCGACCGCGACGACGGGAGGCACCGGTGCCCGTGCCGCGCGGGCGCGGGGTGCGCCTCACCCGGCCCTTCGCCCGTTCCTCGGCCATCTGCGTCAGGAGGTCTCCGCGACGGTGAACCGCGGGAAGGCGAGGTCGCCTGCGTAGCGGGCGGCGTCGCCGAGGGCCTCCTCGATGCGGAGCAGCTGGTTGTACTTGGCCACGCGGTCCGAGCGGGCCGGCGCACCGGTCTTGATCTGGCCGCAGCCGGTGGCGACAGCCAGGTCGGCGATCGTGGTGTCCTCGGTCTCGCCGGAGCGGTGGCTCATCATGCAGCGGTAGCCCGACGAATGCGCGAGCGTGACGGCGTCGAGGGTCTCCGACAGCGTGCCGATCTGGTTGACCTTGACCAGCAGCGCGTTGGCGGCGCCGCGGGCGATGCCCTCGTCGAGGCGCTCGGGGTTGGTGACGAACAGGTCGTCGCCGACGATCTGCACCTTGTCGCCGATCGTGGACGTGAGCTCCACCCAGCCGTCCCAGTCGTCCTCCGCCAGGGGGTCCTCGATGGAGATCAGCGGGTAGGCGTCGACGAGCTCGGCGTAGACGGCCGCCAGCTCCCCGGCCGGGAGCTTCCTGCCCTCGTAGGAGTAGACGCCGTCGGAGTAGAACTCGGTGGCGGCGACGTCCAGTGCGAGCGCGACGTCGCGGCCCAGCGTGTAGCCGGCCCCCTCGATCGCCTCGGCGATCAGGTCGAGCGCGGCGCGCGTGCCGGGCAGGTCGGGGGCGAAGCCGCCCTCGTCGCCCAGCCCGGTGGACAGGCCCTTCTTCTTCAGCACCGACTTGAGCGAGTGGTAGACCTCGGCGCCCCAGCGCAGCGCCTCGCGGAAGGAGTCGGCGCCGATCGGGGCGATCATGAACTCCTGCACGTCGACGGACGTGTCGGCGTGCGCACCGCCGTTGATGATGTTCATCATCGGCACGGGCAGCACGTGGGCGTTCGGGCCGCCGACGTAGCGGAACAGCTCCAGCCCGGACGACTCCGCGGCCGCCTTCGCCACCGCGAGCGAGACGCCCAGCAGTGCGTTGGCGCCGAGGGCGGACTTGTCGGGAGTGCCGTCGAGGTCGACGAGCCGCTGGTCGATGAGCCGCTGGTCGACGGCCTCCATGCCGGCGAGCTCCGGGCCGATGGTGTCCAGCACCGCCGCCACGGCCTTCTCGACGCCCTTGCCGCCGAAGCGCTTGGGGTCGCCGTCACGCAGCTCGACCGCCTCGTGCTCACCCGTCGAGGCGCCGGAGGGGACGGCGGCGCGGGCCAGCGTCCCGTCGTCCAGCGCGACCTCGACCTCGACCGTCGGGTTGCCCCGGGAGTCGAGGATCTCGCGTGCGCCGACCTGCTCGATGACCGCCACCAGTGCTCCCGTCTTGATGATGACCCTGCTTCGGTGCGCCAGCCTAACGGGCGACATGCGAGAACCCCGAGAGGACGCTCCAGGTCACCCGCCGTTCGTCTGTCAACCCCTCGCAGATCGCGCCGTGGACATTTACCGTAGGAAGGACCATGACGAGCCAGCCAGCATCCGACGGCCTGTTCGAGTCCTACCGTCGTGCCGAGATGTTGATCGCCCGCCGCCGTCCGCTGGACGCGTTGCAGGCTCTGACCCCCCTGCTCGAGAGCCAGCCCGACCACGCGTCGGTGCAGCTGCTCGCCGGCCGCGCGTACCTCAACTCGGCCCAGCTGCAACGGGCCGAGCAGGCGTTCGTCCGGGTGCTCGACCTCGATCCCGCCGATCACTACGCCCGGTTCGCACTCGGCAAGGCCCTGCACCGCCAGGGACGGCTCGGCGAGGCCCACGCGCAGCTGAAGATGGCGGCCGCCATGGACCCGAGGCCCGAGTACCAGGAGGCGCTGGGCGAGGTGCGGGCCCGCATGGCCGTCGAGGGCGCCGCTCAGGATCCGGACTAACCACTCATATCGCCCCGGGCTGCGAAAATGCTCCAGGAGCGCCCTTCCGTACGATTCGCTGCGCAAGCTAGCCTGCCCCTGCTGGTGATGAGGCTGGCCTAAGACAAGCGGATGCGGGGGGGCAGCAGTGCTCGGCAATTTCCTGATCGGACTCCGAGAAGGCCTGGAGGCCTCGCTCGTCGTCAGCATCCTGATCGCGTTCCTCGTCCGCACCGACCGGCGCTCCGCGTTGCCGAAGGTGTGGATCGGCGTCGCGGTCGCGGTCGCGATCAGCGTCGGCGTCACCTTCGCACTGGCGCTCACGCAGCAGGCGCTGACGTTCACCGCGCAGGAGACGTTCGGCGGCTCGCTGTCGATCATCGCGGTCGGCTTCGTCACCTGGATGATCTTCTGGATGCGCCGCACCGCCCGGAGCATCTCCGGCGAGCTCCGCGGCCGCCTCGAGGACGCGATCCGGATGGGCTCAGCCGCCGTCGTCCTGATGGCCGCGCTCGCCGTCGGGCGCGAGGGGCTGGAGACCGCGCTGTTCTTCTTCACCGCCGCCCAGGCCGCGGGCCAGACCACCGAGCCCCTCGTCGGGTTCCTGCTCGGCATCGCCGTCGCCGTCCTGCTGGCCTACTTCATCTACCGCGGTGCCGTGAAGATCAACATGGGGAGGTTCTTCTCCGTCACCGGCGTGCTGCTGGTCTTCGTGGCCGCCGGGATCCTCGCCTACGGCGTGCACGACCTGCAGGAGGCGAGCGTCCTCCCCGGGCTGAACGCGCTGGCGTTCGACGTCAGCGCCGCCGTGCCGCCCGACTCCTGGTACGGCGTGCTGCTCAAGGGCGTCTTCAACTTCTCGCCGCAGACCACCTCGGTGCAGGCGGCCGTCTGGGTCGTCTACGTCGCCGTGGTCCTCGGCCTCTTCCTGCGCCCGCAGCGCGCGGTGCGACCGGCCGCATCCGTCGCCGCCGCTTCCTGAACCCACCACACCCTTCGTGTCCTCGTAGGAGAACCATGTCCCGCAGGTCCCACGCCGGGCTGGCCGCGGTCGCCCTCGCCTCGACCGCCGCACTCGTCGGCTGCACCAGCACGGCCCCCACCGCCGGTGGCGCAGCAGGCGGTGCCATCCCCGTCAACGCCGCCGACACCACGTGCGAGGTGGGTGCCACCGAGGCCCCCGCAGGCACCCTCAACTTCGCCATCGACAACACCGGCACCAAGGTCACCGAGTTCTACCTCTACGGCGCGGGCGACCGGATCATGGGCGAGGCCGAGAACATCGGCCCCGGTCTCACCCGGCAGCTCATCGTCGAGGTGCCCGACGGCGGCGCCTACACCACGGCGTGCAAGCCGGGCATGGTCGGTGACGGCATCCGCAACCCGTTCACCGTCACGGGCTCCGCCGCCCGCTCGGTGGACGACAGCACCAAGCTCGCCGAGGCCACCGCGGGCTACAAGCGCTACACCACGTCCCAGATCGAGGCGCTCGTCCCGAAGACGCGGGAGTTCGCCGACGCCGTCAAGAAGGGCGACGTCGCCGCGGCCAAGGCGCTCTTCCCGATCTCGCGCACCTACTGGGAGCGGATCGAGCCCGTCGCGGAGTCCTTCGGCGACATCGACCCGAAGACCGACGGCCGCGAGGACGACGAGCGCGACCCCGGCGTCGCGTTCACCGGCTACCACCGCCTGGAGAAGGACCTCTGGGTCTCGGGCCTGCAGCCCGACTCCGGCGCGATCGCCGACCAGCTGGTCGCCGACATGAAGGACCTGCAGACGCGCGTCGCCACCGTCGAGCTCACGCCCGTCCAGCTCGCCAACGGTGCCAAGGAGCTGCTCGACGAGGTGGCCACCGGCAAGATCACCGGTGAGGAGGACCGCTACTCCCACACCGACCTCTGGGACTTCAAGGCCAACGTGGAGGGCTCCCAGGCCGCGATCGCCGCGCTCCGCCCGGTGATCGACGAGAAGGACCCGACGCTGGGCCCGACACTGGACCAGCGCTTCGCCGCCGTCGACACGCTGCTCGAGGGCTACCGCTCGGGCGACGGCTTCAAGCTCTACACCGAGCTCACGCCCGACGACATCAAGAAGATGACCGCCGCCGTCGACGCCCTCGGCGAGCCCGTGAGCCAGGTCGCGGGGGTCGTGACGTCGTGACGTCGTCGCTGGGCGCGCGACTTGCTCGCCAGGGTCGCGCCATCGGCACCTTCTCGCGCCGGCGGCTCCTCGGGGCCGCCGGCGCGGGGGCCGCCCTCGCCGGGGTCGGCGTCGTCGCCGGATGCGCCGACAGCCCCGCCGGGTCCCCCGCCCCGGGCGAGGCGATCGTCCCGTTCCGGGGTGAACACCAGGCCGGGATCGTGACGCCTGCGCAGGACCGCCTGCACTTCGTCGCGCTCGACCTCACCACCACCGACAAGGCCCAGGTCATCGCCCTGCTGCAGAAGTGGACGGCGGCCGCGGAGCGCATGACGGCCGGTGCCGAGGCCGCGCCCGGGGGCGCCGTCAACCGCAACCCCGAGACGCCGCCGACCGACACGGGCGAGGCCCTCGGGCTCCCCGCGGCATCGCTGACGCTGACGTTCGGCGTCGGGGCGGGATTCTTCGACAAGCTCGGGTTGACCGCGCAGAAGCCGGCGGCCCTCGCCGACCTGCCGCGCTTCACCGGCGACCAGATCGACCCCGCCTCGTCCCGCGGTGACCTGTGCATCCAGGCCTGCTCCGACGACCCGCAGGTGGCGGTGCACGCCGTGCGCAACCTCGTGCGGATGGGGTTCGGCACCACCGAGGTGCGGTGGTCGCAACTCGGGTTCGGACGCACGTCGTCGACGTCCACGGCGCAGGCCACGCCGCGCAACCTGTTCGGCTTCAAGGACGGCACCAACAACCTCAAGGCCGAGGACGACGCCGCGCTGCGCGACCAGCTCTGGGTGCAGGCCGGCGACGGCCCGGCCTGGCACGACGGCGGCAGCTACCTGGTGGCGCGGCGGATCCGGATGCACATCGAGATCTGGGACCGCACGTCGCTCGTCGAGCAGGAGACGGTCTTCGGCCGCACGAAGGGCGAGGGCGCCCCGATCGGCAGGACGGCCGAGTTCGACGTGGCCGACTTCTCCGCGACGGGCGCCGACGGCAAGCCCGCGATCGACGAGAACGCCCACATCCGGCTCGCCTCGGCGCGGTCCCTGGGCGGGGTGCAGATCCTGCGCCGCGGCTACAACTTCGTCGACGGCAGCGACGGCCAGGGCCACCTGAACGCCGGCCTGTTCTTCATCGCCTACATGCGCGACCCGCAGAAGCAGTTCGTCCCGATGCAGCGGGCGCTGGCGAACAACGACACATTGATGGAGTACATCGAGCACACGAGCTCGGCGGTCTTCGCGATCCCCGCCGGCCTGGGCGAGGGCCGGTACTGGGGCCAGAGCCTGCTGGAGGCCTGACCGCCCCACCCCCGCGAGTCGACACGAGAGAGCACCCCGTCCCACCGATCGGCCGAACAGCTCTCGGACGATCAGCTCGGCCAGTGGCTCTTCCAGGACTCCGCCGACAGGGCATGGGGGTCTTCCCCTGCCGCCTTCGCCGCCTGCTCCGCGGCGCGGACCGTGTCGGCGAAGCGGCGGGCCGCCGCCCGCAGGTCGGCTTCCGGGTCGATGCCGGCGAGCTTCGCCGCTGCGGCCAGGGCGAACAGCTGCTCGCCCACCCCTGAACCGGAGGGCAGGAGGGCGGCGGGCAGGCCGGCCTTCGCGGTGCGGCTGGTCAGCTTCGCCGCGAGCGCGACGGCGGGCTGGCCCAGCGGCACCCCGTCCACGCTCGACCCGCGCTGCTTCTCCGCCCGCTTGAGCTCGTCCCAGCGGTGCTCCTGGCGCTCGGCGGTGTCGATCGTCTCGGTGCCGGCGAAGACGTGGGGATGGCGGCCCACCAGCTTCGCGACGAGATCCCCCGCGACCTCGTCGATGCCGAACGGCTCCGCCGCGTCCTCGGCGGCGACCCGGGCGTGGAAGAGCACCTGCAGCAGGACGTCGCCGAGCTCCTCGCGCATGTCGTGCAGGTCGCCGTCCTCGATCGCCTGGTAGAGCTCGTAGCACTCCTCGACGAGGTACTGCAGCAGCGACGCGTGCGTCTGCTCGGCGTCCCACGGACAGCCGCCGGGCGAGCGCAGCCGGTCCATGACGGCGACGGCGTCGAGGAGCTCGGCCCCGGGCGGTTCCGGCGCGGTGATCACCTCGGCACCGGCCCGCGGTTCCGTGGCGAACAGGAGCTCGTAGTCGTCGCCGTCGAGCAGCTCGGCGCCGAGCTGCTCGCGCACCCGTTCGGGCACGGAGGCGTCGGCATGGACGCGCGTGGCCGCACGCAGGGCAGGGACGGCCGCGGCCGGCAGCACCCCCGTCCAACGGGCGGGCAGGACGACGACCGTGCGCGTCACCGCTCAGCCCGCGGCGGCGGGCAGCAGGCCACCCGAGACCTGGTCGGCCGCGACGACGCGCAGCGCGATCGGGTCCCACACGCCGTAGCGCGGGTTGACCCGCACACCGAGCCGGTCGGCCACCGGCTGCAGCGTGCGCTGACCGATGGAGACGAGCTGGTCCTGGCTGATCTGGCTGACGGCAGCGGGGTCGGACGGCGCGTCGGTGCGCTTACCGGTGACCCGGAAGACGATCCAGGTGGCCTGCTGCGGGTTGGGCTGGAAGTACACGGTGCCGCCGACGGGCGTGCCGAACACGACGGTGCTGGCGATTCCCGGCGTGGTGGCGGCCGTGTAGACGATGCCGCGCTGCGACGTCTGCGGGTTGGTGAACAGAGCGTCGGCCGCGGAGCCACCGACGGCGAGCTTCTGCGCGTCGGCGACCGCCTCGTCCTTGGTGGTGGCGGCGACGAGATCGGCCGTGACCTGCAGGCCCGCCACCGCGCGCTTGGCCAGCCCTGCGGCGAGCAGGTTGTCGCGCACCTGCTGGCGCAGCCCGGCCTCGTCGAGGATCGAGTTCTGCAGCAACGACTGCGTGCCGCCCTGCTGGGCGATGAACGCGTCGACATCCGCGTCGGTGACGGTCACGCTCCGCGCGGTGGCCTGCCGCTCCACGAGCCCGTGCAGGATCTCGTTGGTGACGATGTCACGCGCGACGGCCGCGGGCGTGTCCTGCTGGAGGCCGGCCGGCGGGATCCGCTTGAGCGCGTCGCTCAGCTGGGCCTGGACGCTCTCGAGAGACACCGACGTGTCGCCGACGATGACGGCCGACCCCGCCTGCTCAGGCCCACCACACCCGCTGACCACGGCGCCGACGACCACGACGGCGGCCAGGACCCGCCCCATCTGCATGCGCACGCCGTGAACCATCTCACGCGCCATCGAAGGGTCGATCAGCACCCGTGCGCACCACCAGCGTGGCGCACACCTTGTCGGCGAACGTCTGCCGCTGCTCGTCCCACAGCGGCCAGAGGTAGCCGAGGTGGAGCGGCAGCGCGTCGAGCAGGTGCGCGATCTGCCGGACGACGGCGCACCTGAACCCGACCGGCCGCCCGGTCGTCGCCCCGACCAGCCGGATCCCCACGGCCCGCTTGCCCAGCGACTGGCCACAGGAGCCCTGGCGGAACCCGATGTTCCACACGGCGAACGCCAGCAGCGCCAGCGAGCCGAGCACGAGGATGCCGAACGCGGCCAGCGGATGCCGCGTGCGCGCCAGCCCGCCGACGAGCACGAGCAGAACGAACACCGGCAGCACGACGTCGACGAGGTGGGCGCCCACCCGGAGCACGAACGACGCCGGCGCCGGGGCCGGGGCCGTGGCCGTGGCCGTGGCCGTGGCCGTGGCGAGCGTCTCCGGAACGGGCTCGGTGATCACGCGCCGCCCACCGCGGCCGGCGCGCGGACCGGGGTGAGCAGGTCGCGCAGCAGCTTCGCGCACCACTCGAGCAGCTCGACGTCGCGCAGCTCCGCCCCGCCGATCCGGCCGCCCTCGACGGGCTTGGGCACGAGCACCACACGGGCCGCCGGCTTGTAGGCGGCCTTGGGGTGCAGGCGCTTGAGCCGCAGCTGGGCCGAGTCGGGCAGGTCGAGCGGGCCGAGCCTGATCCCGTTGCCCGCCACCGTGACCTCGGCGACGCCGAGCGTGCGGCAGGTCTGCCGGAACCGGGCGACGGCGAGCAGGTTGTGCACCGGCGCGGGCAGCTCGCCGTAGCGGTCCTGCAGCTCCTCGACGATCGCCGTGAGCGCCGCCTCGTCGGCCGCCTCGGCGATCTTGCGGTAGACCTCGAGGCGCAGCCGCTCCCCCGTGACGTAGTCGTGCGGGACGTGGGCGTCCACCGGCAGGTCCACTCGCACGTCGGTGAGCGCCTCCTCTTCCTCCCCGGCCCCGGCCCCGGCCTGCTGGCGGAACGCCGCGACGGCCTCCCCGACGAGCCGGATGTAGAGGTCGAACCCGACGCCCGCGATGTGGCCGCTCTGCTCCGCGCCGAGGATGTTGCCCGCGCCGCGGATCTCGAGGTCCTTCATCGCGACGGCCGCGCCCGCGCCCAGCTCGGAGTGCTGCGCGATGGTGGCGAGCCGGTCGTGGGCGGTCTCGGTGAGCGGGTGCTCGGGCGGGAACAGGAAGTACGCGTAGCCGCGCTCCCGTCCACGCCCGACACGGCCGCGCAGCTGGTGCAGCTGCGAGAGTCCGAGGGTGTCGGAGCGCTCGACGATCAGGGTGTTGGCGTTGGAGATGTCCAGGCCGTTCTCGACGATCGTGGTGCAGACCAGCACGTCGAACTCGTTGTGCCAGAAGCCGTTGACCGTGCGCTCGAGCAGGTCCTCGTTCATCTGCCCGTGCGCGACGGCGACGCGTGCCTCGGGCACGAGCGCGCGGATCTTGGCCGCGGCCCGGTCGATCGTGGACACGCGGTTGTGGACGTAGAACACCTGGCCGTCGCGCAGGAGCTCGCGGCGGATCGACGCGGCCACCTGCTTGTCGTCGTAGGCGCCGACGTAGGTGAGCGTGGGGTGGCGGTCCTCGGGCGGCGTGGCGATCGTCGACAGCTCGCGGATGCCGGCGAGGCTCATCTCGAGCGTCCGCGGGATCGGCGTGGCCGACAGCGTCAGCACGTCGACGTGGGTGCGCAGCGCGGTGATGTGCTCCTTGTGCTCCACACCGAAGCGCTGCTCCTCGTCGACGATGACGAGGCCGAGGTCCTTCCAGCGCACGTTCGACTGGAGCAGCCGGTGGGTCCCGACCACGACGTCGACGGTGCCGTCGGCGAGACCCTTGACGGTCTCCTTGGCCTCGGCGGCGTCGGTGAACCGGGAGAGCCCGCGCACCGTCACGGGGAAGGCGCGCATCCGTTCGGTGAACGTGTCGAGGTGCTGGGTGGCCAGCAGCGTGGTCGGGACGAGGACCACCACCTGCTTGCCGTCCTGCACCGCCTTGAACGCCGCGCGCACGGCGATCTCGGTCTTGCCGAAACCGACGTCGCCGGAGATCACGCGGTCCATCGGGACGGGGCGCTCCATGTCGGCCTTGACCTCGTCGATCGCGGAGAGCTGGTCGGGCGTCTCCGTGTAGGGAAAGGCGTCCTCCATCTCGCGCTGCCACGGGGTGTCCTTGGCGAACGCGTGCCCGGGGGCGGACTGGCGCGCCGCGTAGAGCTGCACGAGCTGCGCCGCGATCTGCCGGACGGCCTTGCGGGCGCGGCCCTTCGTCTTGGCCCAGTCGCCGCCGCCGAGCTTGTTGAGCGTCGGGACCTCGCCGCCGACGTAGCGGCTGATCTCGTCGAGCGCGTCGGTGGGGACGAACAGCCGGTCGGCAGGCTGACCCCGCTTGGAGGAGGCGTACTCCAGCACCAGGTACTCGCGGGTGGCGCCGCCGACGGTGCGCTCGCGCATCTCGACGAACTTGCCGATGCCGTGCTGGGAGTGCACGACGTGGTCGCCGGGCTTGAGCGACACGAGGTCGACGGTGTTGCGCCGCCGGGTGGGCATCTTGCGCGTCTCGGCGAGGCCGGCGCGGTTGCCGGTGAGGTCGGCCTCGGTGAGGACGACGAGCGGGCCCGCGGTGAAGCCCTCCGCGATGCGGCCGCAGGTGACCGTGACCAGGCCCTTGTCCGGGATCTCGGTGAGCTGCTCCACCAGCGTGGCCGGGACCTCGGCGTCGCGCAGCTGCTCCAGCGAGCGCTGAGCCGTGCCCTGCCCGCCGACGACGAGCACGGCGGTGCCGCCGGTGGCGACGTGGACGCGCAGATCGGTGAGCGCGCGGTCGGTGTCGCCGCGGTAGGACTCCACCTCGTGCACGGCCGGGGCCAGCACGTCGTCACGGCCCGAGAGCAGCGGGCTGAGCGTGAGCACCGGGCGTCCGGTGCTGGTGGCGTGCTCCAGCACCTCGGCGAGGCCCCGGTAGGCCGACGAGCCGACGTCGATCGGGGCGTCGGCGCCGCTCGACGCCGCGAACCACGACGCCTCCAGGAACTCCTGGCCGGTGCGGACGAGGTCGGCGCTGCGGGTGCGGATGCGCTCCGGGTCGGCGAGGAGCACCGCCGAGCCGGCGGGCAGCAGGTCGGTGAGCAGCTCCAGCTCGCCCCCGGCCAGCACCGGGATCAGCGACTCCATGCCCTCGGCCGGGATGCCCTGCGCGAGGTGGTCGAGCAGCTCTCGCAGCGGCGGGTTGTTCTCGTGGGTCTTCGCCAGGGCGGCAGCGCGCTCCCGCACCGGCTCGGTGAGCAGCAGCTCCCGGCAGCCCGGGGCCAGCAGCTCGTCGACGGCCGCGACGGACCGCTGGTCGGCGACGGCGAACGAGCGCAGCTCGCTCACCTCGTCGCCCCAGAACTCGACGCGGACGGGGTGCTCGGCGGTGGGCGCGAACACGTCGACGATGCCGCCGCGGACGGCGAACTCGCCGCGTGCGGTGACCATCTCGACGCGCGTGTAGGCGAGCTCGACCAGCCGGACGAGCAGCGCGTCGAAGTCGTGGGTGCTGCCGACGCGCAGCCGGACGGGTTCGAGCGTGCCGAGGCCCGGCGCGATCGGCTGGATGAGGCTGCGGGCCGACGCGACGAGCACCCGCGGAGCGCTTCCGGCGTCCCCGAGCCGCCGGAAGATCGACAACCGGCGGCCGACGGTGTCGGGGCGCGGCGACAGGCGCTCGTGGGGCAGCGTCTCCCAGCTCGGGAGCACGGCGACCGAGTCGGGGTCGATCAGCTCGGCCGCGGCGGCTCCGAGGTCCTCCGCCTCGCGATCGGTGGCGGTCACGGCGAGCACGGTGCGCCCGGCGGACAGCCCGGCGGCGAGGAACGGGCGCAGCGCGGCCGGCCCCTCGATGCGCAGGGCCGGGGTCTCGGTGGGGTGCACGTCGCGCGCTGCGTCGACGACGTTCCCGAGCTCGGGATCGGAGAGAGCGGAGCGGAGCAGACCAGACAGCTTGGCCACGGTGGATCGGTACCCCTTGCAGGCGTCATCGCACGCGGAACAGACCCCTGCCCGGGACAGATGCCCGGTGGGGTCTCACCATCCAGCCTACGCGGGGCGGGCGCCCGGAGAGCCCGGCACCCGCGTCGGTCACACCGCTCGCCCGTTCGAGCGACCTGCGGTTCGCGAGGGGGTCACCGGAACCGCGACCGGCCGCAACAGCCCACGGCGGGACGAGAGCCCGGGAGTCGGGTGCGGCCTGGCCGGTGGCGGTCCCGTCGAGCTCGCCGGTCGGGCGGCGTCGAGGCCTGAGCGCGCCTCAGCCCGTCGCGAGGACCTCGTCCAACCATCGCCCGAGGTCGGCGACGCCTTCGGCGGTGAGGCCGTGCCCGCCCGGGTAGCGGCGCGCCGTCACCGACGCGCCCGACTCTTCGACCAGGTGGGTCCACGTGCGGTCGAGCAGCTCGCGCGGGATCACCGTGTCCTGCTCACCCTGCTCGACGAGCACCGGGAGCCCGGCCGGCATCCCCGGCGTGACCGGCACCCCGGCGTCGAACGGGAGGGTGCCGTAGAGGATCGCGGCGCCGGCGAACCGGGCCGGATCGGCGAGCACCAGGCCGCCCGCGAAGGCCGCCCCACCGCTGAACCCGACGAGCACGACCGGACGTCCGGCCGGGGCGACGTCGTCGAGCCAGCGGCGGAACCACGCCATGTGTTCGGCCAGCGACTCCGGCACCGGACGGCCGATGCCCCGGTTGGCGAACCACGCGTACCCGCCGCCCTCGGCGATGGGCGCGCGGACGGCCGCGTATGCCGGGCCCACCGGCAGGTGGCCGACGAGCGCGACGATCTCCTGCTCGTCCGAGCCACGGCCGTGCAGCAGGACGACGAGCGGGGCGTTCGCGTCCTGCGCGCCGGCCCACGCGACGACCGGCGTGGTCACGCCTGCACCCCGAGCTCCCCCGCGGTGGGCACGCCGGTCCAGCGCCGCACCTCGCCCGGCAGGTCGAGCGCGTCGATGGGCGCGGCGTTCTCGTACTCACCCCACGCCGTGCGCGGGAGCATCCACATGATCTCGAACTCGTTGCCGTCGGGGTCGGCGCCGTAGAGGCTCTTGGTGGCCCCGTGGCTGGACATCCCGGTGAGCGCGCCGGCCTCGGCGAGGGAGACCTGGGCGTCGGCGAGCTCGTCGATCGTGTCGACCTGCCAGGCCAGGTGGTAGAGCCCGATCGCTCCGCGGCGCTTCGGACCGCCGGCCGTGCCGACGCCGAACAGGCCCAGGTCGTGGTGGTTGCCCGACCGCGCCAGCCGCAGGAACGAAGCGTTGGCCCGCGGCTCGCTCGCGACGACGGTCATGTCGAACGTACGGGTGTAGAAGTCCACGGCGCGCTCGAGGTCGGCGACGAAGAGCACGGCGTGGTTGAGACGGACGGCGCTGACGGCCATGAGGACCTCCGATTTATCTGACTACTCAGATAGTGCGCGGGCAGACGCTGCTTCGTCAAGTAGGGTTGCGCACATGGCGGAACGCTCCCTCGTCGACGACGACCGCATCACGGCCTACGGCCGGCTGGTGGAGGTGCACGCCCGGCTGGACCGGTTGCTGGGCCGCGAGCTGGAGTCGGCGGCCGGGCTGCCGCTGACCTGGTTCGAGGCCCTCCTGCGCATCGCGCGGTCCCCCGGCGGCCGGCTGTCGGCCGGGGAGCTGTCCCAGCAGATCGCGCTCACCAGCGGTGGCGTCACCCGTCTCGTCGACCGTCTCGTGGCGGCGGGCCACGTGGAGCGCCGGACGTCCCCGACCGACCGGCGTTCCCAGCTCGTCGTCCTCACCGCCGGCGGCCGCGACGCCCTCGAACACGCCTGCGCGGTGCACGTCCGCGGCCTGGACGAGCACGTGTTCTCCCGCCTCGACGACCGGGACGTGACCGACCTGGCCCGCGTCCTCGACGCCCTCCGCGAGAAGCCCTGACCCGTCAGGGGCGGGGCGGCAGGGGCGGACGGGCCCGGCTGGGGCGGGTGGTCGGGTCGGGCGGGGTCGCCGCGGGGCGGGCCGCAAGGGCCTCCAGTGCCATGTCCACGGCACGCTCGATCTGGGGGTCGCGGCCGGCCACCCAGTCCTGCGGGGTGATCACGACCTCGATGTCCGGGTCGACGCCGTGGTTCTCCACGCTCCAGCCCACGTCGTCGAACCAGAAGGCGTAGCGCGGCTGCGTGACGCCCGTGCCGTCGACGAGGCCGTAGCGGCTGTCGATGCCGATCACCCCGCCCCACGTGCGGGTGCCCACCACCGGCGCGAGCCCGAGGCGCTTGATCGCCGCCGTCACGATGTCGCCGTCGGAGCCGGAGAACTCGTCGGCGAGCGCGACCATCGGGCCGCGCGGCGCGTCGATGGGGTACGTGACGGGCTTGCCGTGGCGCACCATGTCCCACCCGATCACCTTGCGCGCCAGCTTCTCCACCACCAGCTGCGACGTGTGCCCGCCCCCGTTGCCCCGGACATCGAGCACCAGGCCCTCGCGCGAGGTCTCGCGGCTCAGGTCGCGGTGCAGCTGGGCCCAGCCCGGCGCCATCATGTCGGGGACGTGCAGGTAGCCCAGCCGCCCGCTCGACCGCTCCGCGACGAACGCGCGCCGGCCCGCCACCCAGTCCTGGTAGCGCAGCTCGGCCTCGGACCGCAGCGGGCGGATCACCACCCGCCGGATCTCACCGGCGTCGTCGCGGTCGGGCCCACTGCGGACGGTCAGCTCGACGAGGTCCCCCGCGCGCGCGACGAGCAGCGGGGCCGGACCCAGCCGCGGGTCCACCGGCTGCCCGCCGACCTCGAGGATCACGTCCCCCGCCCGGACGTCCACGCCGGGGCTCGACAGCGGGCTGCGCGCCGCGGGCGCCGACGTCTCCGGCGGGAGCACCCGCACCACGCGCCAGCCGTCCGGCGCCGCCTCCAGGTCGGCGCCCAGCAGCCCGGGACGCCCGTCGCGGTCGCCCGCGCCGTGGCCCCGCACGTACGCGTGCGACGTGCCGAGCTCGCCCTGCAGCTCCCACAGCAGGTCGACGAGGTCGTCGTGGCTGCCGACGGCGTCGACGAGCGGCCGGTACCGGGCGGTCTCGGCGGCCCAGTCGACGCCGCCCATGTCCTCGATCCAGAAGTGGTCGCGCATCAGCCTGCTGGCCTCGTCGAACATCTGACGCCACTCGGCCGCCGGGTCGACGGTGACGACGACGCGCCGGGTGTCGACCTCGTACTCGTCGGCGTCGGAGTCGGACGGCGCGCCCGACCCGGACCGGTCGGTGCGCAGCACCCGCACGGTGCCGCGGTCGCGGACGACGAGCCGTGTCCCGTCCCCGCTGACGGCGTACGCGGACACCGGGTCGGCGATCACGTCGAGTTTGCGTCGGGTGAGGTCGAAGCGCTCCAGCACCGCCCGCTCGGCCTTCTCGTCGGTGCCGGCGCGGCCGTCGCCGAGCACGCCGGTGACCGGCGACCGGTACCAGAGCAGGCAGTCCTTGGCCGCGGTCATGCCGCTGTAGCGGCCCTCGACCACCGGGATCGGCACGACCCGTGCCATCAGCCCGTCGACGTCGACCACCACCTCCGGCGGCGCGTCGTCGTCCTTCTCGTCGTTCTTCTTCTCGTCCTTCTCGTCGTCCTCGGCGGAGGGATCGGCGGGGTCGGGCGCGGGAGGGTCCTCGGGGCCCTCGTCCGCCGCGGACACCGGCCGCCCGTCCGGGCTCGCCCCGAACGGCGACGCCGTGCGCGCCGCCAGTGGGACGAGGAACGGGCGCCAGGAGGCGGGGAAGGTGAGGTCGAACGAGTGCTGGTCGTAGATGGGGTCGAAGCTGCGGCGCGACAGGAACGCCAGGTACCTGCCGTCCGAGGTGAACACGGGGTCGGCGTCGGTGAACCGCGGCTCGGTGACGGGCACCAGCGTGCCGTCGGCGATCCGGGCGATCATCACGCGCGTCAGCCCGGCCTCCACGGGCTCGCAGTAGGCCAGCCAGGCGCTGTCGGGCGACCAGGAGATCTCCTCGATCTCCCCGTCGGCGCCGCGCGCGAGTTCGCGCAGCGCGCCGTCGGGGCTCGACGTGTCCAGGACGAGCAGGCGGCCGTCGTGCGTGGTCAGGGCAACGGCGTTGCCGTCCGGTGACGGCTCCAGCTCCAGCACCCGGCCGAGCTCGCCGGCCCCGGCACGGCGCGGCGCGGGCGCGTCGGCGGCGCGCACGTCGAGCGGGGCGACGCACACGGCGTCCTCTCCGAGGGCGTCGTCCACCCACACCGCGCGGTCGTCGCCGAGCGGGCGGGCCAGCCGCGCCCGGACGCCCGGCTCCGCGAGGAGCGTGCGCGCGGGCCCGTCGCGGTGGGTGAGTCGGTGCACCGTGCCGCGGACGACGGCGACGCTCGTGCGGCCGGTCCGGTCGGGCTCCATCGAGACGAGCCAGTCCGCGGTGTGCGGGCGGTAGGGCTCTCGCGCGGTGCGGGGACCGCCGAGCCGGACGTCCAGCGCACGCGGCTCGGCGGTCAGCGAGTCGAGGATCCACAGCTCCCCCGCCGACTCGTAGACGACCCGCTCGCGGTCGGTGCTCGCGTGGCGGGCGTAGAACGCCGGAGCGCCGTCGCCCCCGTGGTCGGTGTGCCGGCGCAGCCCGGTGCCGTCGAGGCCGACGGAGTAGAGGTTGCCCCATCCCTCGTGGTCGGAGAGGAACGCGATCCGGGACTCCACGAGCATCGGCGAGTCGATGTTGCCGTCGAGGTCGGCGAGCAGCCGTTCAAACTCGCCCGGCCCCGACGGGTCCCACCACAGCTTGCCCGCCGTGCCGCCCCGGTAGCGCTTCCACCAGGCCATCTCACGCGACATCGTGGTGGACAGCAGCACCGTGGGACCGCCGTCGGGGGCCGGCGCGACGTCCGACACCGGACCCAGGTCCAGCCGCCGCGGCGTGCCGCCCTCCGCGGGCAGCGCGTATGCCCAGCTGCGCCTGTCCGAGGCCTGCCCCACCGCGCTCACGGCGAGGACGTCGCCGTCCGGCGTCCAGCCGACGGTGCGGGTCAGCCCGTTGCCCCAGTACGAGAGCCGCCGCGCGCCGCCCCCGTCGAGGCCGGTGACGAACACCTCCGGCGCCCCGTCGCGCCACGACGTCCACGCCACCCGGCTGCCGTCCGGAGACAGCCGCGGCCGGGAGACCGGCACGTCGTCGGCGGTCAGCCGGTACGCGCGGCCGCCCGTCAGCGGCGCGGTCCATACGTCGTCCTCGGCCACGAAGACGACGGTGTCGCCGTGCAGGTGCGGGAAGCGGAGGTAACTGCGGGGCATGAGGAGAGACCGTAGCGATCAGTGCGGCCGGGCCGGGGAGGCGCCGATGTGCTGCGGATCCGCCCTAACGGCTGAACCGGGCCTCGGAGCGAGCTCGGGCCTTGGCCGCCTCCACCTCGCGGTTCTTCGGCGGAGCGGCGGTCACCAACGAGTCGAGCAGCTCGTGGGTGGCCGCCGTGACGGCCTCGACGGCCCGCATGAACGCCTCGGCGTTCGCCTGCGACGGCGTGGCCGCACCGCTGATCTTGCGCACGTACTGCAGGGCGGCGCCGTGCACCTCGTCACGGGTGGCGGGCGGCTCGAAGTTGGACAGGGTTCGGATGTTCCGGCACACCCGCCCACCCTGCCCCGTCCTAGTCGATCGGGTCCAGCCCCGTCAGCGGCGCGACGCCGAGGGTCAGCTTGGCGACGTGGAAGGCCTCCGCGTAGCGCGCGTGGCACTGCACGCCGCGGATCCGAGCCAGTCCGCTGAACGTCTCGGCGTCGAACCAGCTGCGGTCGCGCTGCGAGCCGTAGTGCTCGTGCAGCTTGGTGACCTTCTCCCGCATCACCGGCTCGGCCAGCGGGAGGTAGGCGGTCGGCTGCGCGAGGTCGCCCTCCCACTTGAGGATCTCGTAGCCCAGCGTGAGGTGGTTGCGGAAGACCGTCGGCACGAGCTCGGCGAGTGTCCGGCGGTCCGGGTCGGCGTCGACCGGGGACGGCGCCAAGATCAGGTCGGGCTCGACGGCGCCGCCCAGCTCCTCCAGCACGCCCTTGGCGCGCTCCCAGCGGGCGGGCACGCGGCCGTCGGGCAGGTCGAGCACCGCGATCTCCAGGCGCGCCCCGGGACAGAACGCGGCCAGCGCGTCGCGCTCCTCCTCCTCGCGCAACGACCCGCCGCCGGTGAGGACCAGCGCCGTCACCCCCACTCCGGGGTGCGCGCGGCAGAGCTCGATGAGCGAGCCGCCCGCACCGATCGCGATGTCGTCACAGTGGGCGCCGAGCAGCAGGATGCGGTCGAGCCTCTCGGGAAGCAGGCTCAACATGGTCCGGCGACCATCATGAGTACCCCCGTTCGAGTGCCGAGCCAGCATTCTGCTCGCGCACCGGCGTCAGTGTTCCACGGATGGAGGAACAGCTGACCGTTGACTCGCTCCGAAGGCCCGGGACGTCACCTTCCGACGCTGAGCCGTTCCAGCCGACGACTGGTGGGCCAGCGGACGTCGTAGGCCCAGCCGAGCTTCTCGAAGATCCAGATCAGCCGCGCGGAGATGTCGATCTGGCCGCGCAGGACGCCGTGGCGGGCGCAGGTGGGGTCGGCGTGATGCAGGTTGTGCCACGACTCGCCCATCGACAGGATCGCGAGCGGCCAGAAGTTCCGCGAGCGGTCCCGCGACCGGAACGGCCGCTCGCCGATCATGTGGCAGATCGAGTTGATCGACCACGTGACGTGGTTGGAGACGGCCAGCCGCACGAGTCCGCCCCAGAAGAACCCGGTGACGGCGCCCTCCCACGACCACGTGAGGAGGCCGCCGAGCAGCGCCGGCAGCGCCAGGCTGACCGCGACCCACAAGCCGAACATGCGGCTCACCCGGGTGACGGCACGGTCGGCGAGCAGGTCCGGGATGAAGCGGCGGTGGTTGGTCTCGTCACGCTCGAAGAACCACGTCATGTGCGCGTGCAGGAACCCCTTCGCCACGGCCAGGGGGGACGTGCCGTGGAGCCACGGGGAGTGCGGGTCGCCCTCGCGGTCGGAGAAGGCGTGGTGGCGGCGGTGGTCGGCCACCCAGTTCAGCACGTTGCCCTGCACCGCGAGCGACCCGACGATCGCCATCGTCACCCGCAGCCACGGACGCGCCTTGAACGACGAGTGCGTGAAGTGTCGGTGGAAGCCGACGGTGATACCCAGCACAGCCAGCGTGTAGAAGACGGCCAACAGGCCCAGGTCGTGCCAGCCGACCCCCCACCCCCACGCCAGCGGGACCGCCGCGACGAGCGCCACCATCGGCCCGGCGACGAAGACGTAGATCATCGCATGCTGGAACGCGGTGCGACGCCCCGAGATCACGGGCTGGGGACCGCTCCCGGGCGGGGGCGCTCCGGCGTCGGTGACGGCAGCGGGCATGGGTCTCCTCGAGTCGTTGATCCGCGGCGCGCGGGGCGGGACCGACGGCTGCGGTCCCTGCCGAGGCTAAGCGACGGCCCCCGAAGGCCACAGGTGCCCCAGGGGAACTCCGGACGAATCACCCACTCCGGTGAGCTGTCCAACGGAAACGCCCAGCGCGGCAGCAACGCCCTGACCAGCACAAATCACCAGGCCATGGGCACCCCGAGCGCCACCGGCCCCACGGCACGGTGCGAGGATGCCGGTGATGAACACGCCGATCCGGCGACTGGGCGTCGTCGGGATGATCCTGATCCTCGCCCTGCTGGCCAACCTGACCTGGGTGCAGGTCGTGGAGGCTCCGGGTCTGCGCACCGACGCGCGCAACCCGCGTCTGCTCATCGCCGAGTACTCCAAGCCCCGCGGCCAGATCAGCGCCGACGGCATGCTGCTGGCCTCCAGCACCCCGACGTCGGACTCGCTGAAGTACCTGCGCCAGTACCCGAACGGCGCCGAGTACGCGCCGGTCACCGGTTACTTCTCCCAGCTCTACGGCTCCACCGGACTGGAACGTGCGTCGGACGCGGTGCTCAACGGCTCCGACGACCGGCTGCTGTTCCACCGCATCTCCGACCTCGTGTCCGGGCGTGATCCGACGCCGGG
This sequence comes from Pseudonocardia sp., assembly GCF_025965585.1. Classification (GTDB taxonomy): domain Bacteria; phylum Actinomycetota; class Actinomycetes; order Mycobacteriales; family Pseudonocardiaceae; genus Pseudonocardia. The sequence continues at coordinate 1,107 of NZ_JAOPWR010000137.1, read as the reverse complement.
CAACGTCGTCACCACGATCGACCCGCACATGCAGGACGTCGCCTATCAGGACATGACGAGCAAGGGGTACAGCGGCGCGGTCGTGGCGATACAGCCCTCGACCGGGGCGATCCTGGCGATGGTGTCGACGCCCTCGTTCGATCCGGCACCGCTGGCCTCGCACGACGCGGCCGTCCAGAAGAAGGCGTGGACCGACGACAACGCCGCCAACCCGACCACGTTGCTCAACCGCGCCATCTCGCAGACCTATCCGCCCGGGTCGACGTTCAAGCTGGTGGACCTCGCCGCCGCCCTGCAGGACGGCTACACCCCCGACACCGCGGTGACGGCCGAGAACCGGATCACGCTGCCCGGCACCACCACCACGCTCGAGAACTACAACGGCGAGCACTGCGGGCCCGGTTCGGGCACCCAGGTGCCGCTGTCGGAGGCGCTCGCGCGCTCGTGCAACACCGCGTTCGCCACCGTCGCCGACCAGGTCGGCGTCGACAAGCTCCGCGCCGCCGCGCAGGCCTTCGGCATCGACGGGCCCACCCAGCAGATCCCGCAGACCGTGGCCGGCTCCACGCTCGGCGACCTCCCCGACGCCGCGGCGCTCGCGCAGTCGGGCATCGGCCAGCGCGACGTGCGGCTGACGCCGCTGCAGAACGCGGAGATCGCCGCCACCATCGCGAACGGCGGCGTCCGGATGGCACCCCACCTGATCAAGGAGATCGACGGTCCGGACCTGTCGGTGATCGACACGACCGCTCCCGAGCAGCTGGGTCAGGCCATCCCGGCGACTGTCGCCGGCACCATCCGCGACATGATGATCGGCTCCGAGCAGTTCACCACCGGCCACGGCTCGATCCCCGGCGTCACCATCGCGTCCAAGACGGGCACGGCGGAGCACGGCGTCGACTCGAAGACCACCCCGCCGCACACCTGGTACAGCGCGTTCGCGCCCGCCGCCAACCCGACCGTCGCGATCTCGGTGATCGTCGAGGACGGCGGGCACCTCGGCGACGCCGCCACCGGCGGTTCGGTGGCCTCCCCGATCGCCCGCGACGTCATGGCCGCAGCGCTCGCCGACGGCGTGAACGGGTAAACCGCCTGCTCGCCGGCGGG
>NZ_JAOPWR010000132.1 GCF_025965585.1 Pseudonocardia sp. | reverse complement strand
TGCCGTCGACGGCCGCGGAGCTGCTCGACCTCGCCGCCGCGTCGCTGCACGTGCTCTTCGCGGAGCGGGGCCGGCGACTCGTCACGCTCGGCCTGCTCGCCGATGCCGACGACGCCCGGTGGCTCACGCTGGCCGAACTCCGCGACCCGCCGGCCGACGCGGCCACGCGCGTGGCGACCCGCCGGGCATCGAATCCGGTAGGCGCCCCGGGACGATAGGCGCGCGGCTACGCCCGGAGGGTGGGAGCCCGTACTGCCCCCGGGCCCTCCCGCGCAGCAGCTTGCCCGTGGTCAGCCGGGTCTTTGTGGTAGGCGAAGCTGCCGCCTCCGGAGAACCAGACGGTGCCGACCTCACCGGGTGGGTGCTCCGTGCCGTCCTCGTCGGCGATGTGCACAGCACCCCGTGCCGCTCGGCCGACCGAGCCGGGGTGCTCCGGCCACTCGGCGGAGCCGATCGCCGTCATCCCGGTGCCCTCGCTGCCCGCGTAGAACTCCAGGAGCTCGGGCCCAGCCAGTCGATCATCGCGTGCTTGAGGTCGACGGGCACGGCGCCGCGGCGTGCACCACCACCTGCAGGCTGGACAGGTCGAAGGCTTGTCGCTGCTCCTCGGGGAGCTGATCGTCGTGGCGTGCTGCGCGAGCGCCGCCGAGGCGCTGCAGCAGCTCGATGAGGCCCGCCCCGACGTGGTGCTACTGGACCTGCTGATGCATGAGATGGACGGCGCCGCTGCCGCAGCGGCGATTCTGGCCGGTCTCCCCACCCGCTACCGCACGGCTGCGCGTCCTGCATGAACGACGCCTGCCGCCGGCACCCGCCGTCGAACGGGCTGGGCTCCAGCACTTCCATCCAGGACGCCTACAACCTCGCCTGGAAGCTGGCGAACGTGCTGCGCGGCACCGCGGGGGAGGCGCTGCTCGACTCCTACGACGAGGAGCGCTCGCCCACCGGGGCAGATCGTGCTGCGTGCGAACAAGAGCATCGACGAGTTCGGGCCGATCTTCGAAGCGATGGGGCTGACCGACACGTCCGACCCCGAGGTGATGCGCCGCCGTATCGCCGACCGCGCCGACAACACCCCGGAGGCGGCGGGACAGCGGGTGGCGCTGCGCGAGGCTTTGGAGCCCAAGGACAACGAGCTCAACGCCCACGGCGTGGAGATGGGGCAGCGCTACGCGTCCGGCGCGGTGGCACCCGACGGCCCCCCCGGAGCCCGCCTACGCCCGCGACCCGGAGCTGTACCACCATCCCACCACCTGGCCGGGAGCCCGGTTGCCGCACATCTGGCTCGGACGCAGCGGGCGTCGCCTGTTCACTCACGACCTCGCGGGCAAGGGCCGGGTCCGCCTGTTCACCGGCATCTCCGGGGAGGCGTGGGCCGAAGCCGCCACCAAGGTGGCCGCGGAGCTGGGCGTCGATCTGGTGGCCCACGTGATCGGCCCGGGCCGCGAGCACATCGACCTCCACGAGGGCTGGGCCCACGCCCGTGGGGTGGGGGAGGACGGCTGTGTTCTGGTGCGCCCCGCCGCCCACGTCGCCTGCCGCAGCGCTGGGGCCGCGGACGACCCCGCGGTCGAACTGACGCGCGTGCTCACGCTGGTCCTCGCCCGCTGAGGCTGCTCGTCCGTCATGATCAGAAGGTCTTCCTGCTCCACGACGTGACCGCGTCAGGCCACGAGGCGGGGCTGGGACCTGCTGCTGGCGTGGCTGAGGCTGGCACGGCAGGCGGCCATCAGCCGGGTGGTGGCGGCGCTGCTGCCCTGGCCGCAGCGCGGGCAGCGCATGGTCACCGTTCGCGCGAGTTCGTCTACGGCGACGGTCAGCTCTGCTGCGCAGTCGCGGCACCAGCGATGCCGGGTGACCGGGTTGACGTGCACCGGTGAAGAGACGCATTGGTGGATCCACCGGCCGTGCACGTGGCAGGTGAGCCGGTCGTCGGGGTCGAGTTGGCCGGCGTCCTCGGCCCGGTCCTCCGCGGCCAACGACCGCGCTAGGACGTGACCTGTCAAGCTCGGCACCTGACCCCGAGGTTTCCGCTGGTTCATGGCGCCCTCCCGCCTATGGCCGACCGACTCCACCACGGACGAGGAGCGTGATCGGTGGTTGTTTCACGGACCAGCCTCTCTGCGACGCCCACCGTGCGCATCACCGCCAGCGGCTGTCATGCCCCGGTGATGACCGGAGTGCTCGGACTCATGCTGGCAGGTATCGCGTGGCGCGATCCACGTGAGCCCGGGTCGTCACGCGGGTTGCAGCGGGAGGCAGACCTGGACCAGCGTGCCCTCTCCGACAGGGCTGTTGATCTCGAACGACCCGCCCAGGGCTTCCACCCGGTCGCGGATGCCGACCAGCCCGGAGCCGCGCGCCGGGTCGGCCCCGCCGACGCCGTCGTCCTGGACGGACAGCCAGAGGGTCTCGAACCGCTCCTCGCCGAGGATCGTCACGTACGAGGCATCGGCGTACTTGGCCACGTTCGTGAGCGTCTCGGAGACGACGAAATACGCCGCCACCTCGACCGCCTCTGGGAAGCGGGTCTCGGTCCGGAGGTCGACCTCGACCAGAATCGCCGAGCGACGGGCGAGTGTGCGCAAGGCGGGCCCGAGCCCTGCCTCGGACAGGATCGCCGGGTGAATCCCGCGGGCGATCTCGCGCAGCTCGTCGATCGCCTCGATGAGCTCGTCGGCGAGCCAGCCGATCTGGGTCTTCAGCCCGGGAAGCTCCGTGGGCACGGTGGCCTGGGCGAGGCGCAGCTCCAGGGCGAGCGCGACCAGGCGCTGCTGGGTGCCGTCGTGCAGGTCACGCTCGATCCGGCGGCGCGCGTCGTCGGCGGCGGTGACGATCCGGGCCCGGGAGGCGGTGAGCTGGGCGCGGCTGTCGGCGTTCGCGATCGCGGTGCCGACGAGCTCGGTGAACCCGGCCATGCGCTCTTCGGTGTCGTCCGGGAAACGCCCGCGTCGCCCCAAGATGGCGATCATGCCCCACAAGTGCCCCTCGACGACGATCGGAGCCGCGACCCCGCTCCGGACACCCAGCCGGCGGATGGCGGCACCGGCCGCGGCGGAGGCCTCGCTGTAGACGTCGCTGCGAGCCGCGCGGCCGGTGCGCAGGACCTTCGCGACGGCCATCGGCGGCTCGGGCTTCCAGCGGCTTCCCACCGCCAGCTCGTCGGGCGGGGCGCCGGCGACGGCGACGATGGTCGTCTTGCCGTCGGTATCGAGGCGGGCGATGGGCGTGGCGTAGGCGCCGAGGACGTTGCCGACCTCCTGCGCGACGGCCGCGAGCACCTCGGCTGCGGGCACCCCGCGGGCGACGAGCGTGGCGACGCGGTGCAGCGCAGCCTGCTCGTCGGCGAGCCGGCGCAGTTCGTCGCGGCTGTCCTCGAGCTGGGCACGGCCCTCGGCGTTCGCGATCGCGGTGCCGACGAGCTCGGTGAACCCGGCCATGCGCTGTTCGGTGTCCTCCGGGAAACGCCCGCGCCGAACCCCGGCGACGATCGCGCCCCACAGATGCCCCTCGACGACGATCGGCGCCGCGACCGACGACCGGATTCCCATCGATCGGACGGTGGCCTCCGCGAACGCACCGGGGACCTGGCTGTAGTCGTCGCAGCGAGCCGGGCGGCCGGTCTGCAGGGCGAGCGCCAAGGCCCCCGGCGGTTCGAGGTTCCAGCGGCTGCCCACCGAGATCTCCTCAGGGTGGTCGCCGACGGGGGCGAGGACGGTCACCGCGCCGTCGGGCTCGAGGCGGACGATGTTCGAGGCGTGGGCCCCGAGGATGTGTCTGACCTCCTGCGCGACGGCTGGGAACACCTCGGACGGTGGCAGCCCGCGTGCGACGAGCGTGGCGACGCGGCGCAGCGCCGCCTGTTCCTGCGCGAGCCGGCGGAGTTCGTCGCGGCTGTCCTCGAGCTGGGCGCGGCCCTCGGCGTTCGCGATCGCGGCCCCGACGAGCTCGGTGAACCCAGCCAGGCGCTCCTCGGCGTCGGCCGGAAGATGCTCGCGCCGCGTCCCGACCGCGATCGCGCCCCACAGATGCCCCTCGACGACGATCGGAACCGCGACCCCTGACCGGATGCCCAGCCGGCGGACGGCGTCACCGTAGACGTCGGCGGCTCGGCTGAAATCGTCGAGGCGTGCCGGGCGGCCGGTGCGCAGGACGACCGCCAAGGCCAGCGGCGGCTCCGGCGTCCAGCGGCTTCCTATCGGGAACTCGTCGGGGTGTGCGCCGACGCGGGCGAGGACGGTTGCCGCGCCGTCGGGCTCGAAGCGGACGATGTTCGTGGCGTCCGCCCCCAGGACGTTGCCGACCTCCTGCGCGACGGCCGCGAAGACCCCGGCCGCCGGCACCCCGCGGGCGACCAGCGTGGCGACCCGGCGCAACGCCGCCTGCTCCTCGGCGAGCACCCGGCGCAGCGCCGCCTGCTCCTCGGCGAGCCCGCGCAGCTCCTCGCGGCCCGCGGCGTTCGCGGTCGCGAGGGTTTCGGCCTCGCGGATGCGGCGCGCGGCCAGGCCGACCACCGAGCTGACCGCGCCGGCGACGAGAACGAACGCGACCAGGGCCACCACGTTGGCGGGGTTGGCAACGTCGAGGTCGTAGAGGGGCGGGACGAAGTAGTGATCCAGCAACACCGCGGCCGCGGCCGCGGCCGTCAGCGCCGGAACCAGCCCCCCGACCAGCGCCACGACCACCACGGCGAGCAGGTAGAGCAACATCTGCACGGGCAGCTCCACGACGTCGCGGAGCTGGGCCAAACCCAGGGTCAGCAGCGGGAGAACGACCAGCCCGGTCAGCGCCCCGGCCAGCCGACGCCGCGGGGAGAGCCCCTCGCCCAGGACAGGCGGCCTTCGCCGGGTCGCGGCGGGCTCGGGGGTGACGGTGTGCATGTCGGTCGCCCTTCCCGTCGGGCGGGTGGCGGTGGTGCCGGTGCCCGGTCCCGTCGGCAACGGGTCCGGCCAGCTGCGACGGCCAGCGCCCGGGACGAGCGCGGTGGCGTGCTCGGCGCGGGCGAAGCCTAGGCGGCGCGGTGGAAGATGTCGTCGCCGACCACAGCATGGTAGGACCCGGCCGCGCCGGGCGGTGGCACCTGGTCAGGAGGGTTGGGTCGCCTGCATGGTCGTGCCCGGAGGGCTTGGCAGAGGCTCACGGGCGAGTCCGAGCACGCCGGCAGCGTGAAGCTCGTGCCGCTCTGCTTCTGGTAGAAGGTGACGGTCGGACCCACGCTGTTCCCCCGACGCCGCGACGAGCTCACCGCCGGCGACGCGGCGGAGCCGCGCGGGCTGGCCGCTGCCGGACCTCGCAGCGGCCGCACACGCGATCGGACGGCCCGCGTCCAACATCCTCACCCCGCGCAGTCGGGTCGCGGGAAGTGCGCGAGCCACGGTGGCGGGCCCCAGGGTGGGCACGGAAGGTCTCGCCTCCCTGGTCGATCAGATCGATCATGTCCTCCCCGCACACTGCGCGCGCCGCCCTCCCCGCCCGGGTCATGCGGACAGACGGGTGCCGGTGGCCGCGAGAAGTAGTTCTCCTGGCCGCCGGGCCACCGGCGGCGCGGGCGGCGTCGCGTACGACGTCGAGCGGACTGTCGTCTTCCTCTGCGACCTCCACGCCCCCCTCGAGGCCGCCGAGCCCCTCACCGACGCCGACCGAGCC
>NZ_JAOPWR010000122.1 GCF_025965585.1 Pseudonocardia sp. | reverse complement strand
GCCAGCAATGCGCCGCGCGCGCTTTATCAGTCACGGCCCGGCATTGGCTCGGCTAGCGCTGCTCGCGAAGGAGACGCCCGGAAGGGGTCCGCGAAGTACTGCGTCTCGTGCGTCACGAGGCCATCGGTGAACTCCATGATGCTCACCGAGTGGGTGGGTTCGCCGTCATAGGTGATCACGCACTCGCTCACCCAAAGCTCACCACCGCCCAAGATCCGGGTGATGGTGAAATGGCGCTGGGCCGAGTGCCCGCCGCGTTGCGCTTGGATCCTTGACCGGCCCCGGAAGCGCTCTCCGGACTGGGGGTAGTCCAAGATCGCATCCGCTGCGTACATCGCGTGCTCAGCGGCGATGTCCCCGAGCTCGGAGGCCTTCCAGTGCTCCTCTATCCGGGCCCGCGTCTCGGAGTCACGAGTCATGATCTTCCTTACCGAGTGCCTGCTTCAAATGCTTTGGCCTGGCGCGACGCCAGATGACGCCGCGTCGACGTGTCGTTGACCAAGTTGACGAAGTCTCCAGTAGATCGATCAGTGAGCGTTTCCCAGTAGCAGGGCGCCTCCCCGCCCGTCGCCGGTGTGATTGCCACTGTCGCTGTCCTGGAACCCGGAAACGTGATGGTTGGTGCAGCGACGGCCAGGCCGGCACCGGTGAGCATCAGCCCGGCGGGGAACCTAGCGGCGACGAGCGTTCTGACTGGTTTGGTCATGTCCTCCCCCGACGCTGGTTCGGCCGCACCGACCCCGGGGGATCCCTTATCGGTCAGTGCGTGAGCGATCCGGTCACCCACGTGCGTGGCGCCGATCTATCGGAAGCCCTGCGATCGCACCGCTCGCCGGACGGGTTGGCGTGTCAGGCGCCGGCCGCCATCGACGGGGGAGCACTTCGGTGTCCATCACCTCGCGACAAGCGGCTCGCCTGACCGCCTGTCCCATCCGTGGAAGGGCGAGCGGTCACCGGCGGCCCAGGCCTCGCGGAGGCCCGGGGTGCTCAGGTCCCAGTCGGGGCGAATCTCCCTCGTCGCCGCGCGCAGGTCACGCCAGAGGTCGTCGACCGACGGCCGACCCCAGAACCAGTAGCCGTTGTAAATGCTGTGAATGACCAGTCCCGGCTTGAGCACGAGCGTGTGCGGGATCATCGGGTCATTGTCGGGGTCGGTGTACTCCTGGATGTCCAGGTCCTTCTGGATCGTTCGGCCGGGATCGGATAGGAAGGTCCACTGAGCGCCGACCGACGCGCGGAACTCTTGCAGCGTGTGGTGCTCGTCGGTCGAAATCGTGACCATCTGTGTGTAAGCGACCGCGACCTTCGACTGGAACGCCGCCAACTCGAGGTGCTGTTGGTGCTCCTTCGGGCAGTAATGGCCGCGCGAGAGCATGAGGATCAGAGGGTCGCGGCCCTGCAGCTCGGTGAGCGTGCGGACCGTGCCGGTGTGATCGGTCAACGCGTAGTCGGGGAAGACCCCGCCCGGGATGATGTCCGAACGCATGTGGTGACCGCCTCTCAGGTGGCATCGGCTGCGTGACCTGCAGAACGGTTCTGCGGAGTGCGCTGCAAAGACTTGGCAGCACCAGCAAAACTTGGCAGCACCAGCAAAGCAGTAGGCCAGCCGCGGAGGTAACCGCCGCACAGCGGAACGCGTTGAACAGCTCCTCACCCATGCGGGCCGCCACCGTTACTCGCTGGGAGGCCCGAACGGCCATCGTGTCGAGCCGTCGGCCAGGCCCCCTGGTACGACAGGGCGGAAGACGGCAGTCTGAGGCGGCGGCGGTGGTCCACGACCCCGCGGCGGCGAGGTCCGCGGCCACCGGGAGCTGCGGCGGTTCGTCCGTCAGAACCAGGCGTGCCCAGCCGACGCGACGACCGCGCGGTGCGACGGGCGCCGAACCCCAGTTCGAGGCCGCGCCACCTCTCAGAAATCCACCCGTTCGACACGGAGCCATGGATGACCCCGCTGGACGGAAGGAGCTCGCGATATGACCTTGCTCTCGCTCAACATCGGCCTGCCCAAGAACGTCGCCTGGCAAGGCCGGACCGTCCACACCGGGATCTGGAAGCACCCGGTGCGCGGGAAACGGATGGTCCGCCGGCTCAACGTCGACGGCGACGGCCAAGGAGATCTGGGCGGCCACGGCGGCGAGAACCGCGCCCTGTTGGTCTACCAGCTCGGCTCATACCAGCACTGGCGACGGCACCTCGGCCGGCAGGACATCGAGTTCGGTGCGTTCGGGGAGAACTTCACCGTCGAAGGGTTGGCCGACGACCAGGTGTGCATCGGCGACCGCTACCGCATCGGCGAGGCGGAGTTCGAGGTCAGCCAGCCCAGGGTGACCTGCTTCCGGGTCGGCATGCGGCTCGGCGAGCCCGACATGGCCGCGCTGCTCGTCGCGCACCACCGGCCCGGGTTCTACCTGCGGGTGCTCACCGAAGGGCAGGTCGAAGCCGGCGATGAGATCGTCAAGATCGCCGACGGCCCGGGCCGGATGACCGTCGCCGAGATCGACGGACTGCTGTACCTGCCGGACCGAGACCCCGCCGCTCTGCGGCGCGCTCTGCGGATACCCGCGTTGAGCCCTGGCTGGCAGGGCTCGCTCCGGGAGCTCCTCGACGGGGCGGACAGGCAACAAGACGGGGCGGCACAACCGGCCGACGTCGAGGCGAGCTGGCCGGGTTTTCGACGGCTGCGGGTCCTCACCACCGCGGCCGAAAGCTCCACGATCACCTCGATCTACCTCGGGTCGGAAGATTCGGCGCCCCTGCCAGCCGCGCGGGCCGGCCAATATCTGACGCTTCGCCTGGCCGGCGCGGGCGACCCAGCCCCGGTACGCAGCTACTCGCTGTCCTCTGCGCCTGGGGCGACCGACTACCGGATCAGCGTCAAGCGCGACCCGAAGGGCCTGGTCAGCCGTTATCTCCACGACACCCTGCGACCCGACGCCGTCATCGAGGTCGCGGCACCGCGCGGTGAGTTCGTGCTCCGAGGCGGCACGAACCCGGTCATCCTGATCTCCGCCGGAGTCGGGGTGACCCCGATGCTGGCCATGCTGCACCAGCTGGCCGGCCAGCATGCTGAGCGCGAGGTCTGGTGGCTGCACGCCGCCCGCCGACCCGAGGAGCATGCGTTCGCCGCCGAGGCACACCTCCTGCTCGCCACCCTTCCTCGGGCCCGCGAGCACGTCTTCTACACAGCGGCCACGCCGGTCGAGCTGGAGGCGACCGGTGCGCGCGCCGGGCGGCTCACCGCCGAGACATTGGCCGGGCTCTCCCTGCCCGGCGACGCCACCGCATACCTGTGCGGTCCGGCCGCGTTCATGGCCGACATCGGCGCAGGGCTGAACGGTCTGCGCATCACAGACGTCCACACCGAGCGGTTCGGCGCCCTGGACGCGATCAACCCGGGCGTGATCGCGCAGGCCTCGGTCGCGCCACATCCGCCGTCCGGGCGGCCCGGGGCCGGTCCGCTCGTCACCTTCGCCCGCAGCGGGCTCTCCGTGCCCTTCGATGGCCCCACCACACGAAATGTCCTCGAACTCGCAGAGGCCTGCGACGTGCCCACCCGCTGGTCATGCCGAACTGGGGTCTGCCACACCTGCACCACCCCGCTCCTGTCCGGCCGGGTCAGCTACGAGCCCATCCCACTCGAGCCACCCGCCGACGGGTCGGTGCTGATCTGCTGCGCCCGCCCGGACTCCGAGCTCGTCGTGGACCTGTAGCCGTTCGGCCTGCCTGACGTTGATCGGATGATGCTCGGCGGCGCCATCCGGGGCGTGTGGGCGATCAGGCGATTTCCCGGGTCTGTGATCGGTCGGTTCCCCAAGGCCTGGTGGCCGTGGTCTCCCGGGCGACGACGCGCCCTGTCCTATGACTGCCCTCCGCGCCGGCGCCGGTATGACGAGCACAGCCCACCGTCGGCCCGCCGACACCTCCGGGGGCAGGGAGTGCGGCCGGTCAGTGCCCGTTGACATCGCGCGCGAGCTGCGCCGCCCCCACCACCGCGGCAGCCTCGCCGAGCTGGGCCGTGCGGATGCGGGCCAGCGGGCGCCGTGTCCCCCCGGTGACCGTGCGCGCGTAGTGCTCCCGCGCCTCGTCGAGGAACAGGGGCGCCGACGCCGACACCCCGCCCCCGATGACGACCAGCTCGGGATCGAAGACATCGGCCACCAGCGCGAGCCCCTCCCCCAGCCAGCGGGCCAGCTCGTCCATCGCCGCGCAGGCCACGGGGTCGCCCTCGCGGGCCGCCACGGCCACGCGCTGCCCCGTGACCTGGCCCGGGTCGCCGTCCACGAGCCTGCGCAGCACCGGGGAGCTGCCGGGGTCGCGCGCGAGCAGCTCGACGGCCGTGGTGGCCAGCGCGGTGCCGCTGCAGTAGCGCTCCCAGCAGCCGTTCTTGCCGCAGGGGCACGGCCGCCCGTCGGGCACGACGCGCAGGTGACCCAGCTCGGGGGCCACGCCGAACGCGCCGCGGTAGAGCCCGCCGTCGAGCAGCAGGGCCGAGCCGATGCCGGTGCCCAGCGCCACGAACACCACGGTGGCCGCGCCGGAGGCGGCGCCGAAGTGCCGCTCGGCGAGCGCGGCGGCGTTGGCGTCGTGCTCGACGACCACGGGCATGTCGATGCGCTTCGCGATCCGGTCGGCGACCGGGGCGTCGCGCCACGACAGGTGCGGGGCGAACCGCACGCAGCGCCGGTCGGGCGTGATGAAGCCGGCCAGCGCCAGCCCCACCGCCTTCACGTCGTGCCGTGCCGCCAGCTCGCCGATCACCCCGGCCAGCGCCGCCTCCAGCGCGGCCTCGCTTCGCGGCGTGGGGGTGCGGGCGGTGTCGAGCACGGTGCCCTCGGCATCGACGACGCCCGCGCGGACGCTGGTGCCCCCGACGTCGACACCGATGGTCAGCACGAGCCCCACCCCCGCGGGTCGACACGGAACGGCGCGCGGGCCGACTCGCGGGTCATCGGGGGCTCCTGACGCGGTCGACGTGGATGCGCTGGACGGGGCGTGCGGGGGGCGGCGGGGGCGCGGCGGGCTCCGGGTGCGGGCCCGGGTCGCCCTCCTCCAGTGCCGTCCGCAGCACGGCGAGCAGGCCCGACGCCTGCTCCGCCAGCCGCACGGCCAGCTCGGGCCGTTCCCCGCGCAGCGCGGCCAGCACGGCGCACACCGGACAGTTCGCGCAGGTCGCGGCGCCGGAGGCGGGCTCCGAACCCACGCGCTCGAGGAGCGGGGCGATCCGGTCCAACGCGAGGAGGACGAGGGCGCGCAGCTCACCGGGAAGACCGGCGTGCCCGCCGCAGCCCTGAGGGCCGTCGGTCATCGAGCCCATCCGGTCAACGGACCCACACCGCGGGGTCGGGCACGAACACGACGCACAGGTCGTCGCCGTCCAGGCGGGCGGCCGTCACGGCGCAGCGGCGCAGCACCGAGGGCAGCGCCACCATCCGGCGCACCCCGCCCACCGCGACCGCGAGCTCGTCACCGACGCGGGCCAGGTCGAGCGGGCCGTCGGCTGCGCCGGGCAGACGCAGCACGAGCTCGAACTCCGAGTCGGCCGACGTGCCGGCACCGGCGGTGCGCCGCACCCGCATCAGCGGCGGGCCCTGCTCCCCCGGCGCCGCGGGATCGCTGTCGCCGTAGAGGTTCTCCGCGATCTCCAGCAACGCGGGCACGCCCGTGGGCTCGGCGGCCGAGTGGCCGGCGGTCCGCAGCGGCACGTCCCCGAGGCCGGCCAGCTCGGCGAGCACGACCTGTTGCTCGGTGTGGCGCTCGCGCAGCCACCGGGCGGCGGGCCCGCGCAGCGAGACGGGCGGGCCCGGCACCACGCGGTTGGCGACGAGGCCGTCGACGGCGAGGCCGTGCAGGGCCAGCGCCGTGAGCGTGCGGCGGGTCTCGGCGGCCACCACCCGTTCCGGGGTGAGGACCAGCCGGATCGACGTGCGCGTGTGGTCTGCGAGCATCGCGCGCAGCCCGGCGAGCTGCTCGGCGAGTGCGTCGAGGGCGTCGATGGTGGCGTCCCAGCCCGGACCGTCGGCCTTCCCGCCCTTGGTCCCGCCGGCCAGACCAGCGAGCAGCCCGCGCACCGCGCGACGGTGGGCCGGGAAGAGCCGCTCCAGATAGCCGGAGATCGCCTCGGGCAGCCCGAGCAGCCGCAGCGTCTCCGCGGTGGGCCCACAGTCGACCACCACGACCTCCCACAGGCCGGTCTCCGCCAGGCGCCGCACCTCCCCCAGCGCGAGCAGGTCCTCGACGCCCGGGAGCACCGTCAGCTCGTCGGCCACCAGCTCGTCGACGCCCGCGCCCGCGAGCACCGTGCGCAGGTGCCCCTGGAGCTGCCCCCACGAGGAGTCGAGCAGGGCGCGGGTGTCGATGTGGGCGGCGAACAGCCCACCCTCCAGCTCGGTGGGGTCACCGCTGAGGTCGGCGTCGAGCGCGTCGCCGAGCGAGTGGGCGGGATCGGTGGAGACCACCAGCGCCTTGCGGCCCGACCGGGCCAGACGGGCCGCGGTCGCCGCGGCCAGGGTCGTCTTCCCGACGCCACCCTTGCCCGTGAACAGCACGACCCGCACGGTGCGGGAGCCTATCCGCGCTGGTCCACCTGGGCCTGTCAGCCCCCGTTCTCGACCCGGCGCTTGAGACCCTTCAGCGCGGTGTCGATGATCACCTTCTCGGCTTTGCGACGGAGCATGCCGATCATCGGGATGTTCAGGTCCACTGCGAGCGAGTACGTGACGGTGGTGGAGTCCGGCCCGCCGTCGAGCGCGTAGGAGCCGTCCTGCGCCTTCTGGATCTGGCCCTTGACCAGCGTCCAGCTCACGGAACGGCCGTCGGCGGCCCAGACGTAGTCGAGCGTGTAGGAGTCCTTGATCGGGCCCGCGTCCATGGTGAAGCGCACGCGCTCCGCACGGCCGGCGTCGTCGTTCTCGAGGACCTCGACGCTCTTCACCTGCTCCGCCCACTCCGGGTACGCGTCGAAGTCGGCGATCACGGCCATCACCTGCTCCGGTGCGGCGGCGATGGTGATCGAGGAGGACGTCGCGTCGGCCATGGCCCGCAGGTTACCGGTGGTCAACTGATCACCAGCGCAGGACGTAGGGCGTGGCGGTGCGCCGGAAGTGCCCCACGTTGACGCACTCGGTGCGCCCCACGCGGACGCGCGCCGACAGCGGCTGGTGGACGTGGCCGAACAGCGACGCGCGAGGACCGTCGCGGTGGATCTTGTCCAGCAGCGCGGGCGACGCCGACTCCGACCGTCGCGACACCACGTCGTAGGACAGCTCCGGGACCGCGGGCGGGGAGTGGCTGCACAGCACGTCGACGGGGCCGAGGGCAGCAACGGCCTCGTCGTACTCCTCGGCCAGGCGCAGGTGCGGGGTCCACGGGCCGCCGACGCGCGGGGCCATCCCCGGGGGCAGCGGCGCGCCGCCCAGGAAGCCGAACCGCAGCCCGCCGATCTCGACGACGCGCCCGTCGGGCAGGCAGACGCCGGCGCGCTCGTACTCCGGCCACAGCCGGACGACGTCGACGTTGCCGGGGATCGCCCAGGTGGGCACGGTCATCGCGGAGAAGATCCGGTCGTACTGCTCGCGCACCGCCTCCTCGACGACGGCCCCGGGATCGTCGAGGCGCGCCCACTGCGCGCGGACGAACGCCACCAGCTCGCCCGGGCCCCCGTCGGTGCGCAGGCGGCCGAACTCGGCGCTGACCTGCGGGCCGAGCGCACGACCCAGGATGCCTGCCGCGGGATCGGCGTAGTCGACGTAGTCCACGAGATCGCCGAGCACCAGCAGGGCGTCGGCCCCCTCGCCCGCGCGGGCCAGCGCTTCGGCGTTGCCGTGGACATCGGAGACCACGTGCACGCGCATGGTCAGGAAACTACCTGCGGGGGCGGCGGCTCGCCCGCGGCCCGTCCCGCCTCCAGCCGGTCCTTGCAGGCGAACGCGATGGCCTTGGCGGCCCGCTGCCGCCGCGCGGCCTCCGCCACACCCCGGCGCCACGAGGCCGGGGCGGGGGCGCCGTCGGGACCGGCCGGGTCGGCGCGCAGGAAGTAGTGCAGCACCGTGCCGTCGAGCACCGGTTCGAGCCAGACCTCCATGCTGCCCACCAGCGCACCGGTGATCGTCCACCGGAAGCCCTGGTCGCCCCGGTCGGCGACGACCTCGAGACGCAGATCGGGCCACAGCCTCGGCCACCGCGCGGGCTGCGCGAACTCCGCGGCGACCACCGCGGGCGGCACCGCCAGGAAGGTCTCGTCCACCACGTCCACCGACGGCATGGGGGCAGCATGCCGGACGGACGAAACGGACGTGGCCCGGACCTGCCACTCGACTCCTACCAGAGGGTAGGTTCGCGGCAATCGAACGCCAGTGTTGGCCAGGAGGTCCCGACCGTGCGCGAGTACAGCGTCCCCGCCACCGTCCGCGTCAGCGACGAGGAGAACCTCGTCGACGCGGTCTACGACAACGTTGCGTCGCACGGCGCGGAGGTGGCCTACCGGCGTCGTGGCGCGAACGGCGTATGGACGGATCTGACAGCGGCACAGTTCGCCGACGGCGTGACCGCGGCAGCCCAGGGCCTCATCGCCGCAGGTGTGGCCGCAGGCGACCGCGTCGCCCTGCTCTCCCGCACCCGCTACGAGTGGACGCTGCTCGACTACGCGATCCTCGCCGCGGGCGCGGTCACCGTGCCGATCTACGAGACGTCCTCGGCCGAGCAGATCAAGTGGATCCTGTCGGACTCCGGCGCGGTGGCCGTGATCGTCGAGTCGGACAAGCACCGCGGCCTGGTCGACGGCGTGCGCGACGAGCTGGGCGAGCTCACCCGCATCTGGCAGATCGAGCCGCATGCGGGCGAGCCGGGCGCGATCGAGCAGCTGGGGTTGCTGGGCAGCGACACCCCGGCCGACGAGGTGCACGCCCGCCGCAAGGCCGTCCGCGCCGACGACCTCGCCACGCTGATCTACACCTCGGGCACCACCGGTCGTCCCAAGGGCTGCGAGCTCACCCACCGCAACGTCGTCTCGGAGGTGCGCACCGTCGCCGACGTGTTCCCCGAGCTGCTCACCCCGGGCGGATCGGTGTTGCTCTTCCTGCCGCTCGCGCACGTCTTCGGCAAGGTCATCCAGTGCGGAGCGCTCTACACCCGCACCGTCATCGGGCACACCGCGGACGTGTCCGACCTGCTCGGCGATCTCGCCGTGTTCAAGCCGACATTCCTGCTCGCCGTGCCGCGGGTGTTCGAGAAGGTCTACAACGGCGCTCGCCAGAAGGCGCACGGCGACGGCAAGGGCAAGATCTTCGACGCCGCCGCCGAGACCGCCATCGCCTGGAGCGCCGCGCAGGACACCGGCGGCGCCGGCATCGCCCTCAAGGCCAAGCACGCCCTCTTCGACAAGCTCGTCTACGGCAAGCTCCGCGCGGCCGTCGGCGGCAACGTCGTGGCGGCGGTGTCGGGCAGCGCGCCGCTGGGCGAGCGCCTGGGCCACTTCTTCCGCGGCATCGGCCTGCCCGTCCTCGAGGGCTACGGCCTCACCGAGACCACCGCGGGCATCACCGTGAACACCCTCGCCTCCCAGCGCGTCGGCAGCGTCGGGCGCCCGGTGCCCGGGCACGCCGTCCGGATCGCCGAGGATGGCGAGATCATGCTCAAGGGCCCGATCGTCTTCCGCGGTTATTGGAAGAACGACACCGCCACCGGCGAGGCGATCGAGGACGGCTGGTTCCACAGCGGCGACATCGGCGAGCTCGACGACGCCGGCTTCCTCACGATCACCGGACGCAAGAAGGAGCTCATCGTCACCGCGGGCGGAAAGAACGTGGCCCCGGCGGTGCTGGAGGACCGGCTGCGGGCCCACCCGCTGGTCAGCCAGTGCATGGTGGTCGGCGACGCGCAGCCGTTCATCGGGGCGCTCGTCACGATCGACGCGGAGGCCCTGCCCGGCTGGCTCGAGCGTGCCGGCAGGCCCGCCGGCACGTCCGTGGCCGACCTCGTGGACGACCCGGCCCTGCGCGAGGAGATCGGCAAGGCCGTGGCGGACGCCAACCTGGCGGTGTCGCGCGCCGAGCAGATCCGCGAGTTCCGCATCCTCCCCGTCGACTTCACCGAGGACGGCGGCGAGATGACGCCCACCCTCAAGGTCAAGCGCGCCGTGGTGGCGAAGAACTTCGCCGACGACATCGCCTCGATCTACGCGGGCACCAGGCAGCCCGCCTGACCGCCCCACCCCGCGAGTCGTCACGTCCGGGCGGGCGAGTCGCCACGACGGGGTGCGCGGGTCGACACGACCCGGCGTGGGGGTCGAGCCGGATCGCGGGCGGAACGTGGCGACTCGGCCGCGTTCCGTGTCGGCTCGCGGACCGTTCCGTGCCGACCCGCCGCTGTCAGGGGGCGGAGGTCCCGGGGAGGGAGTGGCCGGTCAGGAGTGAGCGCAGGCGCGTCACCCTCTCCGGCCAGGTCCAGCTCGCGCGCATCCACGCGCGGCCGGCCGCCCCCATCTCCCGGGCGCGGTCGGGGTCGGCCAGCAGGCCGGCCACGGCGTCCACCACCGCATCGAGGTCGCGGCCGCCCACCACGTGACCGGTGCGGCCCTCCCGCACCGTCTCCGGGGCCCCGCCCGAGTCCCCCGCGACGACGGGCACCCCCGACGCGGCCGCCTCCAGCAGGACGATGCCCAGCCCCTCCACGTCGAGCCCACCACCCCGGGTGCGGCACGGCAGGGCGAACACGTCGCCGACCGCCTGGTGGGCCGGCAGCTCGGCCGCGGGGACGGCGCCGGTGAACACCACGTGGCCGGCGACCCCGTGCTCGACGGCGAGCCGCCGCAGCCGGTCGCCGTAGGGCCCGTCACCGACCACGAGCAGGCGTGCCCCGGGCACGCGCGCCCGCACGCGTGGCAACGCCCGGATCAGCGTGTCCTGGCCCTTGCGCGGCACCAACCGGGAGACGCACGTGACGACGGGCGCCTCACCCAGGCCGTAGCGACGACGCAGGTCGGCCCGAGCGGCGGCGTCGGGCCGGAAGACGTCGGTGTCGATCCCGGACGGCAACGGCTCCAACGCGGCGGCGGGACCGAACGCGGCGGCGATGCGATCGCGCGTCCAGCGGGAGATCGTCGTCACCGCGTCGGTGCGGGACCCGATGCGCCGCAACGCCTGGCACGCGCCCGGCAGCATCGACCAGCCGACCTCGTGGCCGTGGGTACTGGCCACCAGCCGCTCCACCCCGGCCTGCCGCCGCAGCCCCGGACCGAGCAGCCCCAGAGGCGCGGAGGCGCCGAACCACACCGCGTGCGCCCCGTGCTCGCGAACCAGCGCCGCGGCCCGCCGCGCGACGTCGGGGGTGGGCAGCATCAGCGACGTGGGATGCCGGTACACGGGGTACGCCAGTGCCGCGTCGAACGAGCTCGCGCCGGGCCAGGCGGGCGCGTAGACGGCGAGCTCACCGGGCGGGAGACGATCGGCCAGCGCCAGGAGGTAGTTCTGGATGCCGCCGGTGCGGGGCGGGAAGTCGTTGGTGACCAGAAGCGTGCGCGGCACGGGGCGACGCTATCGCGCCGGGCCGGAGAGCGGGCGGCGGTCGACCGTCGGGGGCCGGCCGCCGCCCTGCCCCGGGGAGCGGACGTGGCTCGTGGGGCGCTACACGCGCCGGGCGCCGCTGAAGGCGCTCTTCGAGACCGTCTGGTACCTGACGACGTCGCCGGTCTGCGGCGCATCGATGAACTTGCCGTCGCCCGCATAGATGCCGACGTGGCTGACCGGGTCGTAGTAGAAGACCAGGTCGCCGGGCTGCAGCTCGTCCCACGACACCGGGGTGCCGACGAGCGCCTGCTGGCTGCTCGACCGCGGCAGCGTCACACCGGCCTTCTTGAACGCCCACGAGGTGAGGCCGGAGCAGTCGTAGCTGCTGGGTCCGCTGGCGCCCCACACGTAGGGCTTGCCGAGTTGCGTGGCTGCCGCTCGGAGGGCCTCGACGCCCACCCCGGTGCCGGTGATGCTCGGAGCGTCGACGCTCGGGCCGATGCGGTCGCGGCGCTGCTCGGGTGAGAGCTGGTCGAGCAGCGTCTGGGCCTGGTCGATGCGGATCTCCGCGTCCTTCTTGCGGGCGGCGAGGTCCTGCTCGGCCTTGGTGGCCTGGTCGACCGCGGCCTGGGCCCGCGCCACGGCGGCCGATGCGGCGGTCTGGGCGGCGCTGGTCTTGTCGACCTCGGCGCTGAGCTGCTGGAGCGCGTCCTTGTACTGAGACGACAGGCTCTCCAGCGCCGACATCTGGTCGAGGAAGTCCTGCGGCGAACTGCTCGCGAGGAACGCGTTGAACTGGTCGAGGTTGCCGCTCTCGAAGGTGGCCATGGCGACGGCGTCGACCTGCTTGCGGTACTTCTCCTCGTTGGCCTTCGCCGCGTCGACCGCGGCCTGCGCCGGCGCGACCGCGGCCTGGAGGTTGGTGACGTCGGCCTGGCGGGCCGCGAGGGTGTCCTGGGCCGCGTGCCACTGCTCGGTGAGCGCCTCGGCGTCGTGCTGCACCTGCTGGAGCTGGGCTGCGGCGTCGGCCGGGTTGGTGGGCGGGGGTGGCGGCGCCGTGGGGAGGACCGCCGCCGCGCCCGCGGCGTCGATCGGCGGGGAGGGCACCGCGGGCTGCGCGACCGCGGGGCTCACGACCAGGACCGCTGCGACCAGTCCGACGACGGCGATCGCACTGCCGGACATCACCCGCCACACCGTCCGGCGGGTGCGGGAGGGGTTGCGCCGAGGCGACACCACGCGGCTGGACTCCTTCCTCCATCCGTGCGTCACCCGGCCGGGGCAATTCGCGGGCCGAACGGACTAGAGCACGGTGACCCTGCGGCGCCGATCCCGTCGAACGGCGGAGTCGCACAAGGTCTCGCGGAGATTACGGAGACCAACTGGGGGCGTCCAACCCACCCCTCCCCCGGCGCGTCGCCGCGCGGGAGTCGCTCTCCGGAGTGATGAGTGACCGCCGAAGAGTTTTGCAACGCTGTTTCGTCACCCTGCGTCACGAACAGGTCGTGCTCCCCTCTCACCCGCGGTCGTTTGGCGCGAACGGGTGGCCACCAACCGCAATCTCGGCACGAGGCCTTGCTCCGCCAGGACCTCGAGAGCGTGCCGCTCCGGTGCGTCGAGCTGCACGATGGGCGCGCCGGACGGCAGCTCCGCGTCGCCGCCCACCCCGCCACCCTCGGCCGCCCGCGGCGCGGGCGCGCCCAGCAGGACCCCGATCACGCAGTCGCCGCAGGCGTGTCCGCGGACCTCGCAGCTGTCGCACTCGATGATCATCCTGAAGCTCCTGTCGACCGTGGTGTGTTCCCGGCACCACGGACGTTAGGAGCACCCACCGACAGTTCTGGGCCGACGAGGTCGGGACCAGCGGCAGGTCACCGCCGGATCAGGGCCTGACCAGGCGTCTCACCAGCACCGCCGACGGCACGCTGTAGGCCCCGCGGCGGCGCACGGAGTCCACCACCGCGCGGTCGGAGGTGGCGACCGCGACCGGCCGCCCCTGCGGCTCGGCCGCCACGAGCGAGCGGATCACGTCGTCGGCGAGGACGCCGGGATCGCTGAACAGCACGCGCACCCCGCGCGACCCCCGCGGCGGTGCCGCCACCACACCGGCGCCGTCGAAGACGACCGTGACCTCGACGCTCGTCCGTGCGGCCAGCGCCGCGAGCTGCCCGACGAGGCGGCTGCGCTGATCGGCCAGCGGGAGCTCCGGGTATCCGGTCTTGCTGACGTTGTAGCCGTCCACCACGAGGTGCACGGTGGGCACGGCGAGCAGCGCGTCGAGGCCGGCCACCGAGTCGATCGCGGCACCGACCCGTCCTTGACCGGCGCCGACCACCAGGTCTCCCGGGCGGGGTCCGGCGCCACCGCCGAGGGCGAGCTCCCTGCGCAGGCCGGCGACGGCCCCTCCGAGCGTGTCGACCAGCAGCGCCAGGCGCACCTCGTCGGCCTGGCGGGCCTCGCGGGCCGCTTGCCGCGCCGCGGCGACCTCCGCGCCCGCGCGGTCGGCCCGT
>NZ_JAOPWR010000081.1 GCF_025965585.1 Pseudonocardia sp. | reverse complement strand
CTCCACGTCGATACCGCGTCTGCCGGCCCGGCCGGTGAGCAGCGTGTACTCCCCCGGCGTCATGGGAACCCGGCCCTCGCCATTGAACTTCTCGAGACTCTCGAGCACGACGGTGCGCGCCGGCATGTTGATGCCGAGGGCGAGCGTCTCGGTGGCGAAGACCACGCGAACCAGCTTCTTCTGAAAGAGCTCTTCGACCACTTCTTTGAAGGCCGGCAACAACCCCGCGTGGTGGGCGGCGACACCGCGCTCGAGCCCTTCGAGCCATTCCCAATAGCCCAGCACCGCGAGGTCTTCGTCGAGCAGGGTTCGGCAGCGTTCATCTACGATGTAGCGAATCTCTTCGCGCTCTTCGGCCGTGGTGAGGCGCACACCGGCCCGCAGCACTTGCTTCACGGCCTGGTCGCAGCCGTTACGGCTGAAGATGAAGAAGATGGCGGGCAGCAGATTGTGTTCGTCGAGCAGATCGGTGATCTCCGCCCGATCCATGCGTGCGCTCTCGCTGAGCTGAGGGCGGTACCGCGACTTTCCGCTGCGCCCGCGGTTGTCGTTGCGATTGCGCGACATCGGTGCTCCCGCCGACCGCGCGATGCGCATCAGCTCGGGGTTCACCCGGCTCGTGGTCGCCTGACCCGTGCCGTCGAACAGGTCGAGCAGCTTGTGCCGCACGAGCATGTGCTGGTCGAGCGGAACGGGCCGCTCTTCAGAAACGATCACCTCGGTGTGGCCGCGCACGGCCTGCAACCAGTCGCCGAACTCCTCGGCGTTCGATACCGTGGCGCTGAGCGAGACCATGCGCACCGATTCGGGCAGGTGGATGATCACTTCCTCCCACACCGCGCCCCGAAACCGGTCGGCGAGGTAGTGCACCTCGTCCATCACGACGTAGCCGAGGTGCTCGAGGTGACGGCTGCCCGCATAGATCATGTTGCGGAGCACCTCGGTGGTCATCACCACCACCTGGGCATCACCGTTGATGGCGGTGTCGCCGGTCAGCAGCCCGACCGCGTCGGCGCCGTGGCGGGCGACGAGGTCGGAGTACTTCTGGTTCGACAGCGCCTTGATCGGCGTCGTGTAGAAGCACTTGAGGCCCTGGGCCAGCGCGAGGTGCACGGCGAACTCGCCCACCACGGTCTTGCCCGCGCCGGTCGGGGCGCACACGAGTACACCGTGCCCGTCCTCCAGTGCGGAACAGGCCGACTCCTGGAAGCCGTCGAGATCGAAGGGAAGACTCCCGGCGAACTCGGCGAGCTGGGGACGAGCGACGCGCCTCCTGGCGGCGGCGTAGGCCTCCGCGGGAGCCCTGGAACTGCTGGCCACACCTCCAGGTTTGCACACCTGGAGCCGGAGGACCCGCCGTGCCCTGTGGAACGGGTCACGGTGGGTCCGGCGATCAGGTCACGTCGTCGAGGCGGTTCGGCCGTTCGACCGGCTCAGGGGCCGGGATCGTGGAGGGCGCGATGACGCTCGGTGAGGTGTCGATGGCGCTCGGGGCCGTGTCCAGCGGCGACGGGCTGTCGGGGTCCCAGTCGTCCCAGCCCTCGTCCGCACGCTTCTTCGCCTTGTTGCGGTCGTTGATCCGCGAGATCTGGATCGCGAGCTCGAACAGCAGCGTCAGCGCGGCGGCCAGCGCCGTCATCGAGATGGGGTCCTGCCCCGGCGTCGCGATCGCGGCGAAGACGAACAGGCCGAAGATCAGGCCGCGGCGCCACGCCTTGAGCTTGTCGTAGCTGATGACGCCGACCAGGTTGAGCATCACCACGAGCAGCGGCAGCTCGAAGCTGACCCCGAAGATGAGCAGCAGCGCGATGACGAACGAGAAGTACGCGTCGCCGGACAGCGCCGTGGTCTGGACGTCGGAGCCGACCTGGAGCAGGAACGACAGGCCCTGGGACACGACGAAGAACGCCAGCACCGCACCGGCCACGAACAGCACGGCCGCGCAGGAGACGAACGTGAGCGCGTACTTGCGCTCCTTGGCGTACAGGCCCGGGGTGATGAACGCCCAGATCTGGTAGAGCCAGATCGGACAGGCCAGCACGATGCCGGCGGTGGCGCCGACCTTCAGGCGCAGGGCGAACTGGTCGAACGGCCCGGTGCCCAGCAGGTTGCAGCTGCCGTCGGCCGTGAACACCGCCCGGGACGACGCCGGGATCGAGCAGTAGGGCTGCTTGAGGATCTCGCCGAGGCTCGGCCAGCCGAACAGCGCCGTACCGAACCAGATGTAGCCGAAGATCGTGGTGATGACGATCGCGACGAGCGCGATCCCCAGGCGGTTGCGCAGCTCGTAGAGGTGCTCGACGAGCGACATCGTGCCGTCCGGGCTCTTCGGCCGTCTACCGCCCCGACGCAGGGAGAGTCTCGCCACGACCTGAGGTTACTGCGCTGGGCCGTTGGTGCCCTGCTGGGTGGCCGCAGAGGGCTGCTGGGGCGCGGGGTGCGCGGCGGGCAGCGGCGCGGGCTGCGGCGTGGCAGCGGGCGGGTCGGTGGGCGTGGCGGCGGCGCTCTCGTCCTTGCCGTCCTCCTTCAGCCCCTTCATCTCGCCCTTGAAGACGCGGGCGGACTGGCCGACGGACCGTGCCATGTCAGGAAGCCGCTTCGCTCCGAAGAGCAGCAACAGGACCCCGATGATGATCAGCCATTCCCAGCCACCAGGCATGATGCCTACCTCCTCGTCGATCGTGACGATCCCACCATACGGGGCACACGGTCACGAGGCGCCTGCGCGTCTCCCCCGTCGCACCTGCGCACCCTGTCGCAGGGCCGACGTGGCGGTGTCGACGTCCCGGCGCAACGAGTCCGCCTCCCGGGAGGCGAGCCCGGCGTGCCGGCGCACGACGAGCACCAGCACCACGAGCAGCACGACACCGATCACGACCAGGACCGCGGCAGGGAGATAGCCCATGCCGTGATCGTCTCAGACGGCAGGCCACCCGTTCGTCCGCATCGCCGTCCGGGCCGACGGGACCTCTCTCGCACACGGGCGGAGAGCAGGCCCCCTCAGGAAGCCGGACCGCCGTCGCCCACCGCGAGAGCCGCCCTCGCCCGGTGGGCGACGGCGTCGGCCAGCTCCGGCGGCTCCAGCACCCGGGCCTTCCCGCCCAGCCCCAGCACCATCCGCACCAGCCACGCGGGGTCGGAGTAACGCAGCAGCACCCGGGCGCGGTCGCCCTCGAGCTCCACCACCTCGTCCACGGGGTAGTACTCCGCCACCCACAGCGCGTCATGCTCCAGCAGCAGCACCGCCGAGCGGTGCTCCGGGGTCGGGCGGAACAGCCCCGCGGAGACGTCGGTGGGCTCGGCGTCCGACGGCGGGGCGGAGGGCTCGTCGAGCACCTCGACGTCCTCCACGCGGTCCAGCCGGAACAGCCGGACGCCCTCGGCCTTGCGGCACCACGCCTCGAGGTAGCCGCGGCCCTCGACGATGAGCAGCCGCATGGGGTCGATCGTGCGCTGCGAGACGGCGTCGCGGCCCGCCGTGTAGTACCGGATCCGCATCGCCCGACCGGCGGCGAGCGCCTCCCGCACGACGACCGTGGCGACCTCCTCCTCCACGGTGAGGTCCACGGCGACGGCGGAGCTACCCGCGTCGCCGACGGCCCGCTCGATCTTGACGGTGGCCCGGCGGACGGCTGCGGTGTCGACGACACCCGGAACGTCGGCGAGCGTGCGCAGCGCGACGAGCAGTGCGGTGGCCTCGGCGGTGGTCAGGCGCAGGGGGCGGCGCATGCCGGCGTCCTCGATGACGCTGACCGTGTCGCCGGCGAAGGAGATGTCGACGAGGTCGCCCGGGCCGTAGCCGGGCAGCCCGCACATCCACAGCAGCTCCAGGTCGCGGCGCAGCTGGCGCTCGGTGGTGCCGAAATCGGCCGCGGCCTCCGCGATGGGGATGCCGGGCCGGGCCAGGAGGTAGGGCACCAGCGAGAGCAGGCGCGGCAACCGGTCCGCGACGCCGCCCGTGCCGCTCACGTCGGCACCGGTGTCTCATGGGCCGCCGCGGCGCCTGCCCAGTTGGCGCGGACCTGCTCCACCAGCTCGGGGGGGCTGAGCGCCACCACGTCGGGGCCGTGCCCGGCCAGCCAGCGCGCCACCGCGTCGTTGCCACGCAGCTCGAGCTCCAGCTCGTCGCCGGGACGGCCGCCGTGGGTGCGGGGGCCGACCACCGTGCCGAGCCTCCGCAGGCCGTACCCACGACCGGCGGCCACCCAGACCCGGGCGGTGCCCACCACCGGCGGCGGGTCGACGTTGCGCCGCACCATGCCCATCAGGTCGACGCCCGGGGGAACCTTCACGGCGCCCTGGGGGCCGATCGCGCGGATCGGCTCGATGATGCGCGAGACGCGGAAGGACCGGGGCGCGTCGCGGTCGCGGTCGAAACCGACGAGGTACCAGCGTCCCCGCCAGGACACCACGCCCCATGGCTCGACGGTGCGGTGGGCGACCTCGCCTCCCGGCCCGCCGCGGCGGTGGTCGAACGTGACGGCCCGCCCGGCCTGCACGGCCGCCAGCAGCGGCGCGAACGCGGGCTCCCCGGCCCGGACGTGGGGCTGGACGCGGCCCTGGTCCTCGTCCACCTCGACGCCCGCCGCGCGGAGCTTCAGCAGCGCGCCCTGCGCCGGGGCCGCCAGCTCGGGCGAGTCCCACAGCCGGGCGGCCAGGGCCACGGCCGCGGCCTCGTCGGTGTCGAGGTCGATCTCGCCGAGCTCGTAGTCCTGGCGGGCGATGCGGTAGCCGTCGACGGTGTCGAAGCTCGACCGCCGCCCGGTCTCGAGTGGGACGCCCAGCTCGCGCAGCTCGGTCTTGTCGCGCTCGAACATCCGGAAGAAGGCCTCGTCACCGGGAGCGTCGGCGTACCCGGGCACGATGCCGCGGATGCGCTCGGCCGTGAGGAACTGCCGGGTGGACAGCAGGCAGAGCACGAGGTTCACCAGACGCTCGGCCCGTGCGGAGGACACGCCGGGCATCGTACGACCGGGGGGACCGGCCTCGTGGCCGACCGGCCGAAGCGCCCGGGCCGGGCCGTCTCACTCTGCGACACCCGACCCCCTTGACCTGTGACCCCGATCGCACGACGCTCCGACCATGGGCGCACCGTCGGGACCCGAGACCTTCAATCCGTGGACAGTCGTGAACCTGGTGTTCCACCACCTGGCCGATCAGGGGCTGCACCCCGTGCTCGGAGAGGCCGGTGACCCTGCGGGGCCGGCCGCCGAGCTGCTGCGCTCGTTCGGCATCGAGCCGGGACGCAACGACGAGACCGTGTCGTCCGCGTCCGTGCAGGATTCGCTGGCCGAGATCCGCGAGCGCATGCTGGGCACGCCCCCGTCCTGACTGTCGGAACGGCAGCACGGATCGTGACGCCGACGGGGGCTCCATCAGGTAGGAGCGCCCGCTCGGCGTGATCCACGGGATCGATGGGGCACGACCGTGCCCGCGGGGGCCGTCGCCCTCACTGGTGACGACACGCCGGTCCCATGGCCGTGACCGACTCCGGACCGGCCGGCGCCGTGCCGACCGGTCATGGCCACCGCCGGGCAGGGCCCTGTTCCAGCGCGCCGAGCGGCCCGGCCGACTACAGCGAGGCGATCAGCCGGTCCACCCGCTCGTCGACCGCCCGGAACGGGTCCTTGCACAGCACGGTGCGCTGGGCCTGGTCGTTGAGCTTGAGGTGCACCCAGTCGACCGTGAAGTCCCGCCCGGCGGCCTGGGCGGCGGCGATGAAGTCGCCGCGGAGCTTGGCCCGGGTGGTCTGCGGCGGGGTGTCCTTGGCCAGCTCGATCTCGCCGTCGTCGGTGACGCGGTCGACGAGGCCCTTGCGCTGCAGCAGGTCGAACAGGCCCCGGCCACGGCGGATGTCGTGGTAGGCGAGGTCGAGCTGCGCGATGCGCGGGTTGGCGAGGTCCATGTCGTCACGGGCGCGGTAGCGCTCGATGAGCCGGTGCTTGATGGCCCAGTCGATGTCGCGGTCGATCAGCGACAGGTTCTGCGTCTCGACGGCGTCGAGCGTGCGACCCCAGAGCTCCAGCACGCGGTTGGTGGTGGGGTCCTCGCCGCCGCGGGCGGCGACGTGCTCCACGGCACGCGCGTAGTACTCGCGCTGGATGTCCAGGGCGCTGGCCTCACGCCCGCCCGCGAGGCGCACGGTGCGGCGACCGGTGAGGTCGTGGCTGATCTCGCGGATGGCGCGGATCGGGTTGTCGAGGGTGAAGTCCCGGAACTGGACGCCCGCCTCGATCATCTCCAGCACCAGGCTGGCCGACCCCACCTTCAGCAGAGTGGTGACCTCGGACATGTTGGAGTCGCCCACGATGACGTGCAGGCGGCGGTAGCGCTCGGCGTCGGCGTGCGGCTCGTCGCGGGTGTTGATGATGGGACGCGACCGGGTGGTGGCGCTGGAGACGCCCTCCCAGATGTGCTCGGCGCGCTGGGAGAGGCAGAAGACCGCGCCCCGCGGGGTCTGCAGCACCTTGCCCGCACCGCAGATCAGCTGGCGCGTGACGAGGAAGGGCAGCAGCACGTCGGCGATCCGGGAGAACTCGCCTGCCCGGGCGACCAGGTAGTTCTCGTGGCAGCCGTAGGAGTTGCCCGCCGAGTCGGTGTTGTTCTTGAACAGGTAGATGTCGCCGCCGATGCCCTCGTCGACCAGGCGGCGCTCGGCGTCGACCAGCAGGTCCTCGAGGATCCGCTCGCCCGCCTTGTCGTGTGCCACGAGCTGCGCGAGCGAGTCGCACTCGGCCGTGGCGTACTCCGGGTGGCTGCCGACGTCGAGGTAGAGCCGGGCGCCGTTGCGCAGGAAGACGTTCGACGACCGCCCCCACGAGACGACGCGGCGGAACAGGTAGCGCGCCACCTCGTCCGGGGAGAGGCGTCGCTGGCCGTGGAAGGTGCAGGTGACCCCGAACTCGGTCTCGACACCAAAGATCCGCCGCTGCATCACCCCAGCGTAAGCGGAAGGAAGCGCTTGTGGGGCGTCCGCAACGCATCGGGAGCGCGTGCGTCACGACACCGACCACATCCGGCTCACGCTTGTCCGGTTCGCGCACCGTAGGGTCCGAGCATGATCAGCTTGGTGCGGCGGGGCTTGGACAAGGTCAACGACGGCGACCGCGCGATCTCGCGCGCCGTGTCGGGCCTGCCCCCGACCGCCGGCGACGGCGCCATGAAAGCCCTCTCCACGGCGGCGAACCACAGCCTCATCTGGTTCACGGTCGCAGCGCTGCTGGCCGGCAGGCGCGGCGCCACCCGCAAGGCCGCCGCCCGCGGGCTGCTGTCGATCGGGCTCGCCAGCGCGGCCGCGAACGCCGGCCTCAAACCAGTGCTGCCGCGCCGCCGCCCGGCCGCGTCCGAGCTCCCGGCCTACCAGACGATCTCCCACCCGCCGACCTCGTCGTCGTTCCCGTCGGGGCACGCGGCGTCGGCGGCGGCGTTCGTCACGGCCGTCGCGATGGAGAGCCCGCGATCCGGGCTCGTGCTGGCGCCGCTGGCCGCGGGCGTCGCCTACTCGCGGGTGCACGTCGGCGTCCACTGGGCCTCGGACGTGCTCGCCGGCGCCGCGCTCGGCAGCGGCATCGCGTGGGCGACCAGGCGCTGGTGGCCCGTCCGGGAGCAGGACGAGGCCCGCGCACGGCCGCTCGACACCGTGCCCGAGCTGCCCGGGGGCGCCGGTCTGGTGATGGTCTCCAACCAGCGCTCCGGCGACGCGAACCACGATCCCGCCGACGAGCTGGAGGCCGCCCTCCCCCATGCCGTCGTCGTGCGCGCCGTCCCGGAGCGCGACCTCGACGAGCAGCTCGACGAGGCGGTCGAGGCCCATCGCGACACCGTCAGGGCAGTCGGCGTGGCCGGTGGCGACGGCACGGTGGCCGCGGCCGCCGCCGTGGCGGGCCGGCGCAGGCTGCCGCTCGTGGTGGTGCCCACCGGCACGCTCAACCACTTCGCCCGTGACGTCGGCGTCTACGACCTCCAGGAGGCGGTCGACGCGACGGGCGCGGGGCAGGCCGTGGCCGTCGACCTCGCGCTCGTGGACGTCCACCCCGGCCACGGCGCCGACCCGGCGAGCGACGACGTGGTGCGCCTGCGCTGCTTCCTCAACACCGCGAGCCTCGGCTCCTACCCCGACCTCGTCCGGCTCCGCGAGCAGTGGGAGCCGAGGTGGGGCAAGTGGCCGGCGTTCGCCGCCGCGCTGGTCGTCGTGCTGCACCGGGCGGAGGCCGTCGAGGTCAGGATCGAGGGTCGCTGGACGAAGGTGTGGTTCCTCTTCGTCGGCAACGGCCCGTACCACCCGCGCGGCATGGTGCCCGCGTGGCGGCCGACGCTCGACTCGGGGCTGCTCGACGTCCGGTGGCTGCGTGCCGACATCCGGTTCTCCCGGCTGCGCGCCGTCACCGCGCTCGTGTTCGGCGCGCTCGGCCACAGCCGCGTCTACGGTCAGCGCGAGGTGCCCGAGTTCGACGTCGAGCTCGCGGAGCCCGGCATGCTCGCCACCGACGGCGAGGTCGTGGAGACCGCCGGCCGCTACACCTTCCGCGTGGCGAAGGAGCCGATCCCGGTGTACCGCCGCGACGAGGATCGCTGGACCGGACGCGACCGGCCCTTCCAGCGCGTGTGATCAGGCAGCCGCTTGACGGGGCGGCCGCCGCTTGAGCCACTGCCACGCCGCGGGCCCGCGACCGCTGACGAGGAGCAGCAGCAGCGCCCAGAGCCCCTCGTTCCCGAAGAGGAAGGCTGCGGGGATGCAGACCACGAACCCGGCGAGGTTGCCCCAGAGCTCCCAGCCCGAGCGCCTCCACTCGCCGGGGTCGACCGGCGTGGTGGCCAGACGGTACTTCTGCACGTCGTGGCGCAGCCGGAGCAGCACCACCGACGCCAGGATGTTCACGGACGCGTAGATCGCGAACGCGAGCGGCGGGTGGGCGCCGTAGGTGGCGAGCAGGGCGCTGGGGAACGGCAGCCCTGCCACCAGGACCAGCAGCGGCAGCGTGTGCCGCAGCAGCCGGGGGTGCGTGGCCGTGACCGACCGCATCAGCCGGTGGTGGGAGAACCAGTAGTTCGCCACGACGTAGAAGCTGAGCAGGAAGGTGTAGATGCTCGGCAGTTCCTCGCCCAGCGCGTGCAGCAGAGCGCCGTTCGTCACCGTGCCGGGCAGCTCCGGCACCCGCAGGTCCAGGGCCAGCAGGGTCATCGCGATCGCGAACACCCCGTCGCAGAGGGCCAGCAGCCGTCCGAGCGAGTTGTCCGCCACCTCCGCGCCGCTCGTGCCCGCGTAGTCGCCCTCGGCGGTCTCCATGCAGCTCCTTCGGCCCATTTCGATCTGGTGCGCGACGATATCCCGGCCGGTTGGCCCGGATCGGTTGACACGGAGTGCGCGCGCTGGTTCGTTGCGGCGATGCGGGTCGTCGGACTGGACCACATCGTGCTCGTCACCCCCGATGCGGAGCGGCTGATCGCCTGGTACCGGGATGTCCTCGGCCTGGAGCCGGAGCGGCTGGAGCCGTGGCGGGCAGGCGACGTGCCGTTCGCGTCGCTACGGGTCAGCGCCGGCACGATCATCGACGTGCTGCCGGGCGAGCGTTCGGGCACCAACATGGAGCACGTGGCGCTCGTCGTCGACGCCGATCTCGACGCGCTCGCCGCCGAGCACGGTGTGGCCGGACCCAAGGACCTCTTCGGGGCGAGGGGCCAGGGCCGCGGCATCTACCTGCGCGATCCCGACGGCAACGGCGTCGAGCTGCGCAGCTACGCCTGAGCGAGCTCGCCCGCGAGCCCCACCGCGAGCCCGACGAGCAGGCCGGTGCTGCCGGCGAAGAAGTGCGACGCGCCGGGCAGCACCTCGACGTGCGTGTTCGCCCATCCGGCCACCTGCGCCACCACCTCCGACGGCGCGCGCACCTCGTCGCCCTCGGCCAGCGCCAGCAGCTTCGGGCGCGGGTCGGCCGCCACCACGTCGAGGTCGTGGGCGTAGCGCAGCGGCGGCGCGATGCCGAACCAGGCGGCGATGCGCTCCGGCGCCACCGACAGCGCCATGTCCCCGCCGAACGACCAGCCGGCCAGCACCAGCGGCACGGTCGGCTCCAGCCGCTCCCCCAGCGCCTCGACGGCGGCCAGGACGTCGAGCCGCTCGGCGTCGCCGCCCGTGTGGGTCCCGGCACTGCGCCCGACACCGCGGAAGTCGAACCGCAGGCACGCGATCCCGTGCCCGGCCAGGGCGTCGAACAGCGCCTGGACGACGAGGGTGCGCATCGAGCCGCCGAACTGCGGGTGCGGGTGACACACCACCATGCCCGCCCGCGGGGGTCCGTCCGGGAGGGCGAGCTCCGCGTCCAGCCGGACTCCGTCGGACGCCGTCAGCCACAGGGACTCGATCATGCGCCCGAGCCTACGGCGGGCACTATGTG
Organism: Pseudonocardia sp.; assembly: GCF_025965585.1. Classification (GTDB taxonomy): domain Bacteria; phylum Actinomycetota; class Actinomycetes; order Mycobacteriales; family Pseudonocardiaceae; genus Pseudonocardia. Next base: position 998 of record NZ_JAOPWR010000081.1, on the reverse strand, counting down.
CCCATGAGCGGACGCGTGCTGATCACCGGGGCCTCCGGGCGCATCGGGCTGGCCCTGCGCTCCCGGCTGGCACGGCCGGGACGGACCCTGCGGCTGCTGGACGTCGCGGCGCCGGAGCCCGGTGACGGCGTGGAGGTCCTCACGGGCACGGTCACCGACACCGCCCTCATGGACGCCGCCTGCGCGGGCGTCGACGCCGTCGTCCACCTGGGCGGCATCCCGAGCGAGGCGCCGTGGGAGGAGATCCTCGACGTCAACGTGCACGGCACCCGCACCGTCCTGGAGGCGGCGGCGCGGGCCGGCGTGCCGCGCGTCGTCCTCGCGTCGAGCAACCACGCCACGGGCATGACACCTGTGGAGCCGGATCTGCCCGCCGACGTCGCGCTGCGCCCGGACACCTACTACGGCGTGAGCAAGGTGGCCATGGAGGCGCTCGGCGCGCTGTACGCGGACCGCCGCGGCCTCGACGTCACCAGCCTGCGCATCGGCACCTGCGCCGAACGCCCGCGCCGGACCCGCGACCTCGCCACCTGGCTGTCGTTCGACGACTGCGCGCGGCTGGTGGAGGCCTGCCTGGCCCACACCGGCCCGCCCGCGCACCGCGTCGTGTGGGGCATGTCGGCCAACACGCGTGGCTTCGCCTCCCCCGCGGCGGGCGCCGCGATCGGCTACCGGCCGCAGGACGACGCCGAGGTCTTCGCGCCGGACGTGAGCGGGGACGACGAGCCGCTGGTGGGCGGCATGTTCACCCGGTTCCCCCTGGGCGAGCGCAGCTGACCCACGCGCGTTCCCTCCCGGCGCGCGCGAGGCGACGCACGCGTCGGACACGAGGCGACGCACGCGTCGTGACACGAAGCGACGCACGCGTCGTGACACGAAGCGACGCACGCGTCGGTGACACGATGCGCGCGTGGACCACGGCCCCGGACGTCAGGCGCCGTCGACCGCGCCCCCGCCGGCGGGGGCATCGTCGCCACCCACGGCCTCGGACGAGGGGG
>NZ_JAOPWR010000077.1 GCF_025965585.1 Pseudonocardia sp. | reverse complement strand
TCATGTTCGAGGTGCGGGTGCATGGGCGTGGTGGCCAGGGCGTGGTCACGACAGCGGCGTTGCTGTCGATGGCGGGATTTCGCGACGGCAGGCAGGCCCAGGCGTTCCCGAGCTTCGGCTCGGAGCGCACCGGTGCTCCGGTGGTGGCGTTCTGCCGGCTGGCCGACGGCCCGATCCGGTCGCGGGAGCCGGTGGTGGCGCCCGACGCCCTGATCGTGCAGGACGCGACCCTGCTCCACCAGTTCGACGTGTTCGCCGGGCTCCGGTCTGACGGCTACCTGTTGATCAACTCGTCGCGCGCCGCCGCCGAGCTCGGGATCGGCAGCGTCGTCGGCCGCCTGGCTCTGGGACGGGTGGTCATCGTGCCGGCGTCCCGGATCGCCACCGAGCACCTCGGCCGGCCGATGCCGGGAACCGCGCTGTTGGGGGCTTTCGCAGCGCTCACCGGGCAGGTGTCGATCGAGAGCATCGCGGCGGCCGTTCACGAGCAGTTCACCGGATCGGTGGCGGCGGGGAACGCGGCCGCGGCCCGGGCCGCGTTCGACGTCGAAGAGAGGAGCAGGGCGGCATGCTGAGGCAGATCGAGGGTTCGCGCGCGGTGGCGGAGGCGGTGGCGGCCTGCCGGCCCGAGGTGATCTCGGCATACCCCATCTCCGGTGGGCTGATGCACACGTACCGCTGCGCCGACGCCGCGACGGTGGTCGTCGCGCTCGGCTCGGTGCTCGGCACGCTCGAAGACACCGTCGACGAGCTGCGCCGCAGGGGCGAGCGGGTCGGCGTCCTCGGCATCACCTCCTACCGGCCGTTCCCGTTCGCCGAGGTGCATGCCGCGCTGCGCACGGCGACGCGGGTGGTGGTGATCGACCGGGCGCTGGCCCCCGGGACCGGCGGCATCCTCGCCGCGGACGTGCGCGCGGCCCTCACGGGCGTGGCGGTCCCGGTGTACACCGTGGTCGCGGGGCTCGGCGGGCAGGCTGTCACACGGCAGTCGCTGGGGGAGATGCTGCTGCGGGCCACCCGGGACGAGCTGGAGCCGCTGACCTTGCTGGACCTGGACGTCGCGCGGGTGGGCCGCGAGCTCGCGCGCACGGCGGGGAGCGGTGACCGTGGCCGTGCAGCCGATCCGGTTCTTCCAGACCTGCACCCACGTGGTCGGCAACCGCCTGCTCGGCCCCGACGAGCGTACGGTGCAGGCGGACGAGCACCGCGCCAACACCCTGACCTTGGGTCACCGCGCCTGCCGGGGCTGCGGGGAGGCGCTGGGCGCTCGCTACGTCCTCGACGCCGCGACGCGCGCCACCGGTGGCAAGGTCGTCGCGGTCAACGCGATCACTCCGGAACCCGAGGAGAGCTGATCATGCCCCCGAATGGCGGCTCCGGCCGGCGCGTCCTGACGCCCGGTGCGGACGGCCCGGCCGCGGCGGCTCTCGTGCTGGGGCACTCCCGCGACCCGGCGAGCGACCGGGCGCTGGAGGTGGCCGCCGATCTCGCCATGCGGCTGCACGCCCACCTCCACGTGGTGCACGCGATCGACCTCGGCGACTACCCGATCGACCCCGATGCCGCCGACTGGGAGCAGCAGGGCCGCCGGACCCTGGCCGCCGAGCACGACCACGTCCGATCCGTGCTGGCCGGCCGCCCGGTGGGCTGGAGCCACCACGCCTGGCACGGCGACCCAGTCACCCTGCTCGCGACCGTTGCCGAGGAGCAGCAGGCACTCATGATCATCGTCGGGACGCGGGGCGAGGGCTTCGCTGCTGCGGTTGGTCGGCTCGTTCGCAGGTCGGTGTCCCACGGCCTCGTCGGGGACGGCCGCCGTCCCGTCCTCGTCGTGCCCTCTCCGGCCGACGACCGGCCGCAGCGGGCGTGAACGAACGTCCCCCGCCCACTCACACGGGGGAGGAGCACCGAGTGCAGGTCCCGTCGTGTGGTGGCGGGGAGCTCCTCGGCGAGACTGGTGGGCCAGCCGCGTCATCGGGGCCGATGTGAGCGTCGCTGGCCGGGGGCCGGCGGAGCCGGCCGCGGGAGAAACGCCGCAGGGGACTGGGACCGTCCACTCCGATCGGCGGAGCTGCCACATTCCCGGTCGGAATGCCGTCCATAGCCGCGGCGTAGCGGTCCGACCACATCCGCAGCTCGGCCGCGTAGCCGGGGATGGACGACTGACGCCGGGCTGCCTCTTCCAGGGCTTTGCTCAGTCGCCCCCACACCGCCGCCGCGACCGGCACGGCCACACCGCCGGCATCGCGCGCCGCCTCGCCCAGCACCTGGACATGGACGGCGGGTACGGAGCGGCGGCTCATCCGGTGGCGGTCCGTCCGGCGGAGTTCGATCGCTCGGTTGAGGTCAGCGGCAGTGGTGTCGGGCGGTCCGAGCCGGATCGTGACGGTGCGAGATTGTCGCGGTTCTCAGGGTCGGGCAGGCGGTCGAGTCCACGGCCAGGTCGCGGGCGGCGAGGGCGACTTGCAGGTGGTGCAGTGCGGCCCCGCAGCTGATGACGAGGTCGCGGCGGTCGGGGCCGGTCGCGTCGAGTTGTCTGCGCGGGTCGGCATGCAGCTCGGCGGCGGCGGTCCGGATGCGCCAGCGCCATGGTTGGGTGTTGTGCACAGAAGGTGCACACAGCGCGCGCGTGACCGCGGCGGCGAGATCAGGTGCGCTGCTCATCGGACTCCCTTCCCGTGATCGGCGCCCGGGACGGCCGCCCGGGTACGGCGAACGATCCGGTCCAGGGCATGGCGGCGACCGAGGAGTTGGTCACCTGCCGCTGGGACTTCGGACCGCGCTGCCTGCGACCGAAGCTACGACAACGACACGGGGACGGGCCCGAGCAAGTCCGTCGCCTGCCGTCTGCGGGTGGCGGTGACCGGCCATCCATGGCCGATCCGCAACACCGCCTGGGGGGCGTGGGTGCCCCTGACGAGACGCCGGAGCTCCTCGCGGGTCTGCTGCACCTCGACGATCTGGGACAGGAAGGACACGGCGAGGCCTTCGACTGTCGCGGTGAGGAGCACGCGCTGCAGAGCCTGTCCGGCCTGGATCTCCGCCCGCTCACCGCTGAGGTGCGCGGTCAGGACGGCGATCACGGGTTCCTCCTCGAACGGTGGCGCCGGTGTCCGGGCGTCGGCAGCCCCGGTGAAGTCGCGATGCACCCAGCGGTGCTGCGGGGCCGGTAGCGGGCCGCCCGCCGACGCCGGGACGCCGTCGACGCGATCGGGCGCGACCGCGGTCCACTGCGCGAGCTCGGTACGGAACGCGGGATCGCCCATCTGGGTGCGATGGGCCCGCGAGGCCATGTCCTGCAGGTTTGTGCGTTCATCGTGCTCCTGCACGAAATGCAGCCAGGCGTTCTCCTCGAGGGCGGCTCGGTGCAGCGCGTTGAGCTCGGACGGGGAGACCTCGGCGTCGCTGAAGGGATGCCGGTTGGTGCGCCGGAGCGGTACCGCCCGCAGCAACCCTTGTTGCTCGGGGGTGGGGGCCTTCGAGCCACCGTTGCGGATCTCGGCGATGAGATCGGGCCGGTTCGGGTCCGGGAGAATCGTGACCGTCGGGCGCACACCGTATCCGTGCAGGGCCAACCGAACGTTGAACAGAGCGGCTCCGCAGGCGAGCCGCAGTTCCCGGCCGCGGGGATCGATGACCGGCAGGGCGCGGTTCCGGTCGGCGAACAGCTCGATCATGTGCGGCGTGACGCGGAACCTCCAGGGCTGCGAGTTGTGCAGCGACGGTGCCCGGCCGGCAGCCGTGAGCAGGCCCTCGACCTGGTCGGGTGCCAGGCCGATGGCAGCGGGAATCTCGTTCATCACGACGTCCTGGGTCGAGCCGTCCGGCGGGGTGCCGGTGATCGACCACGGTGGCGCACCGGCGCTCGGACCGACACGGCCGAAGGTCCCCCGTTCGCGACCGTGTGTCCTGGGCCGCCCTGCTTGTGAGGGTGTCGCCGGGCCTGACACATTGGCGCCCACTCCGAGAGCGACGGTCGGGAGCTGTGATGGTGGACGATGAACGGTCGTCGCCGCGAGCGACGCCCAACCTGCTCTCCGGGTTGCGGCTCGACGAGCTGCTGCGCGAGGTGCAGGAGCGGCTCACCGAGATCGTGGCGACCCGGGATCGGATGCACGGACTGCTCGACGCCGTCCTCGCCGTCGGGGAGGGGTTGGAGCTCGACACCATATTGCGCCGGATCGTGCAGTCGGCGGTCGACCTCGTCGACGCGCGTTACGGCGCACTGGGGGTGCTGGCGCCGGGTGATGGGATCTCCCGTTTCCTGCATGTCGGGCTCGACGAGGAGACCCGGGCGCGGATGGGTCCGCTGCCCGAGGGCAAGGGACTGCTGGGCCAGCTGATCGTCGACCCGCAGCCGCTGCGGCTGCCCGATCTGGCGGCGCACGAGTCGGCGGTCGGATTCCCTCCACACCATCCACCCATGCGATCGTTCATCGGGGTGCCGGTGCGTGTGCGCGATGCGATGTTCGGCAACCTCTATCTGACCGAGAAGAAGGGCGGCGGTGAGTTCACGCGGGCCGACGAGGTGGTCGTTGAGGCGTTGGCCGCTGCTGCCGGGATCGCGGTGCAGAACGCCGACCTGTTCGAGCAGACCCGGCTGCGCCAGCGGTGGCTCGAGGCGGCGGCGGAGATCCGCGCGGAGCTGCTGTCGGGTGCCGGTGAGGCCGACGCGTTGCAGCTGATCGCGCAGCGGTCGCTCGAGCTGACCGGCTCCGGCGCCACCGTCATCGTGCTGAGGCCCGACCGCGCAGACGGGGACTTCGTCGTGCGCGGACGGTCGGGCATCGAGGGGCCCGGCGCGCTCAGTGAGCATCTGGACGCCGCGGATCCGTTGCTGCGCGACGTCGTGGAGGGCCTCGCCGCGGTACTCGCGGTCACGCCGACCGGCGCGCTGGCCGGTGCGCCCGACGAGCCGCCCGTGTACGGGCCGACGCTCGCGGTGCCGTTGCAGTCGCAGGAAGCGGTGATCGGGGTGCTGATCACCTTCCGCCGGGTCGACGGGCCCGGGTACCTGCCGAGCGAGGTGCCGCTGTTGAGGTCCTTCGCCGAGCAGGCGGTCCTCGCGCTGCAACTGGAGGAGAGGAACCGCGCCCAACGTCAGCTCGACGTGTTCGCCGACCGCGACCGGATCGCCCGCGACCTGCACGACCACGTCATCCAGCGGCTGTTCGCCACCGGACTCCAGCTGCAGAGCACGCTGCGCCAGACCACCGACCCGACGGTGCAGCAGCGGATCGGTCAGGCCGTCGAGGAGCTCGACAACACGGTTCGCGAGATCCGGACGGCGATCTTCGACCTGCACACCGCCGATGGTGGCGACGAGACGAGCCTCCGGCGGCGCATCCTCGACACCGCCCGCGAGGCCTCGGCCGGGTCCGGGGTCAGCCCGACCGTGCGGACGTCGGGCGCCGTCGACACACTCGTTCCTGCAGCGATCGGAGCGCACGCCGTCGCCGTCATCCGCGAGGGCATCAGCAACGCTGTCCGGCACGGGCAGGCCGCGTCGGTCACCGTCACCGTCGAGGCCGGCCCCGAGCTGGTGGTCGAGGTCGTCGACGACGGCATCGGCATCGATCCCGCCGCAGCGCACAGTGGGTTGCGCAACCTCCAGGACCGGGCGGCCGAATCCGGCGGCGATCTCGCCGTAGCGGCGTTGCCGGGCCGTGGGACACGGCTGACCTGGCGGGTCCCTCTGAGCTGAGGTCCCCGGCAGGGACGTGGACCGTCGAGCCGTCCACAGGGGCCGACCGGACTCCCCGGGCAGGTCCTCCGCCGCGATCGGCTGCTCGCCCCGCGCAGGAAGCTGGACCCCGAGAGAGGGACGTCGCGCCATGGGCGAGCAGAACGTGCTGAGCAGGTCACCGCAGCGACCACGGACCGGACGCAGGCACCGCCGGATCCTCGAGGTCCTCGACGGGGGACGGCCCCGTGCTCTACCTGGTGCCCTGGTTCGGCGACACCCAGGACACCGTCGTGCTGCCACCCGACCACGCCCGGATCGAGAGCACCTCCGAGTGACCGGTGCCGGGATCCGGGGCGTTCGGCCGCTGGCCCGACGGCTGAACTGCCTCCGCCGACGGACGGCTGGTCGGAGAGGGGCGAACGGCCCCTGACGTCAGGCCGTGCGGCGCTGCTTGCCACGACTGGGAACAAGGCACCGTCAGTACGACCACCGGGAGGAGAGACAGCATGACCGCACAACACCACCGACGCACCGTCGTTGTGGGCGTCGACGGATCGGAGGAGGCGCTGCGCGCCGTCCGCTGGGGTGCCGTCGCGGCCGCCCGCCGGCACACCCCGCTGCGGCTGGTCCACGCCTTCGACTGGGCCGTCGACCGGGTCGTCGGCCAACCAGGCCTCGGCGAGGACTACCACGACATCCTGCTCGCTAACGGGCGGCGTCTCCTCACCGAGGCGGCCGACCTCGCCGAGGGGCATGCTCCCGGCATCGAGATCGAGGAGCAGCTGATCGTCGGGTATCCGATCGAGGTTCTGGGCGACGAGTCCCGCCGGGCCGAGATGCTCGTCGTCGGCGACCGCGGTCTGACCCGCTTCGCCGAGCTGCTGGCGGGATCGGTGGCGACCGCGCTGGCGGCGCACGGCGAGTGCCCGGTGGTCGTGACCCGGGGCCTCGAACAGGAGACATCCGACGCGGCGGGACCCGTCGTGGTCGGCGTCGACGGGACTCCGGTGAGCGAGGCCGCCATCGCTTTCGCGTTCGAGACCGCGTCGGCGCTGCACGCGCCGCTGGTGGCCGTCCATGCCTGGATGACGCCGCTGGTGGGGACGGTGCCGGTGGACCCGGTCGTGCTGGCGGCGGTGGAGGGCGCCGCCAACGAGATCCTCGCCGAACGGCTGGCCGGCTGGGGCGAGAAGTACCCCGACGTCGCGGTGCGTCGCGTCGTCGTGAACGACCGGCCCGTCCGCGCCCTGGCCAGGGAGGCCGAGCGGGCGCAGCTGATGGTTGTCGGCTCCCGTGGCCACGGGCTGGTCGCGGGAATGGTCCTCGGATCCGTCAGCCATGTGCTGGTCCACCGCGCGCCGTGTCCCGTCGCCGTCATCCGCCCCGAGACCGCCACCCCCGTCGCGCTGCCGTGAACCGGGTGCGTCATGCCTGATCAGCGACGGGTGTCCAGGACGACGCCGTTGCCCCGGCGGGGCACCGACCGGGCCGAGGACCTGACCGCATGGGTCGTGCTGGCCGCGGGTCTGCTGGTGCTGCTCGCGTCCGGGGTCCTCGGATGGACCGTCGATGCGCAGCAGACCGCTCGGGCACGCGCCGAGGCGGTCGACCGGACCCGGGTCGGTGCGACGCTGCTGGAGACCGCTCCCGTGGTCATCAGCGAGTACGGGACTGCACACGGGCCGATACTGACGCGAGCGTCCTGGACAGCGCCCGACGGCCGCACGATGGTCGGGATGGCCCCCGCGATGCCGGGGACGGCCGCGGGCGCCGTCGTCCCGGTGTGGACCGACACGAACGGGACGGCGGTCTCGGCACCGGCCGACCCCACGGAGATCGCGCTGGTGGCGGTGATGAGCGGCTTCGGGCTCCTCACCTCCGGCGCCTGCGCCCTCGCCGTCCTGTGGGCTGCGGTACACAGGGTGACCAGCGCGGTCAACGCGGCGTGCTGGGAACGGGAATGGAAACACGTCGGGCCACAGTGGACCCGCCTCGTCGGAGGGCAGTAGCCAGATGCTGGTACGAGATGTCATGACCCGACCGGTGGTGACGGTCGGCCCGGACACCCCGGTCCGGGCCGCCGCTGCCGTCCTGACCGGGCGAGGGTTCACCGCCCTGCCCGTGGTCGACACATCCGGTGAGCTCGTCGGTATCGTCACCGAGGCCGACCTGTTGCGTGACCGCCTGCATCATGACGCCCGCTCACCGCAACTGCAGGACGAGCTCACCCGGACCGTTCCGATGCGCGTGGCCGCGGTCATGACCACTGCGGTGGTCACCGCCGTGCCGTGGACCGATCTCGCCGACGTCGCGGAAGAGATGCGCCGGCTCGGGATCCGGTCCGTACCGGTCGTCGACGGCGGTGAGGGGCTGGTGGGCATCGTCAGCCGCCGCGATCTGGTGGACACCCTGACTCGAGCCGACGTCGCGATCGCCGCCGACGTGCGCCACAAGCTGGAGACCTACGCCGGCCCCGGACGATGGCAGGTGGCGGTGGACAGTGGCCGGGTCACGCTGGGCGACCGGTTCGGGGACCCGGCCGAACAGCACGCGGCCTCGGTCATCGCGTCGTCCGTCCGTGGTGTGCTCGACGTCCAGGTCACCACCCTCTCCGGTTGAGGGGCCTGTGACCTCAGCGCGGCCGCGGGCTGCTGCCGCGGTGCAGCTCGGTGGTGTGCACGGCGGCCTCGGTACGGCGGGCGAACCCGAGCTCGTGCAACAGCGACGACGGCGGCGCGGACGTCGCGGCACACGGTGATGCCCTCGCCGTCGGGCAGGCGGACGTCGGGGATCGCGGCGTCGGGGCGCAGCGCGGGATGCCGGCCATGGCCTGCGCAGCGGTGCCGGCCCCTCGTCGGAATGGACACCTGGCCCAGACCTAGCGCCGCCCGGCCCCATGCGAAGCCGACTCTCGGCCCTTGTCTCAACGGCCGAGATCCCGGGCGCCCTGACGGGCCGACGGGACCCCGCTCAAGGGACTGTCGGCCCTGACGCCGGGGTGCGTTCATCGGGTGTTGTGGGGGCATGAGCATCCCGGTCGAAGCGCAGCCGGCCCCCGCAGCCGGCCCCCGCAGCCGGTTCCCGCGTCCTTCTCACCGACGGATCGACCGCGCTGATCCGGCGGCTCGATCGCGGAGATCGGGCCGCGGTCGACGCGCTGCACCAGTCACTCCCCGTCGACGATCGCTACCTACGCTTCTTCAGCGTCTCCACGGTGGGCCCCCGGATGATTGCGGACGTCATCGTCGCCGACGACGA
>NZ_JAOPWR010000044.1 GCF_025965585.1 Pseudonocardia sp. | reverse complement strand
AGCTCGGCGATCCGCAGTTACGACGTCACCCGCATCGAGGGCACCCTGGACGGAACCGGCACGCCCTCCGTGCAGTACCTGGAGGTCATCGAGGTGACCGACATCGAGGAGTACCGGGCGGTCGGCAACACTCCGGAGTTCGTCAACCTTCTCCAGGAGTGGGCGACTTTCGTGGAGCTCGACGAGGCGCTGCACGGGACCGTCATCGTCTGTCCCGCCGCGGCGACGGGTCCGGCGAACATCGCGCACACCGAGCAGCCGGTGGTGGTGGCGGCGACGATCCCGGTCGAGACGAGCGTGTCCATCCAGGTCCGCCGTGCCGGGCCGTCACGGTGGCGGCGCGGTGGAACGGCGGTGACTGGATGAAAGGGGACGGAACACCCGGCCGAGGGTGTCCAGGCCGGCCGCCGAGCGGCCGGCCTGGACATCGGGATCAGGCGATGTCGTACCGGTCGAGGTTCATGACCTTGTCCCACGCGGCCACGAAGTCGCGCACGAACTTCTCCCGCGCGTCGTCGCTCGCGTAGACCTCCGCAACGGCCCGCAGCTCGGAGTTCGAGCCGAAGACGAGGTCGACGCGGCTGCCGGTCCACGTCACCGCGCCGCTGGCGCGGTCGCGGGCCTCGAAGGCGTCGTCGTCACCGGCCACCGACTTCCACTCGATGCCCATGTCGAGCAGATTCGCGAAGAAGTCGTTGGTCAGCGTGCCCGGCTTGTCGGTGAGCACACCCGCCGTGGACTGTCCGGTGTTAGCGCCCAGCACGCGCAGGCCGCCCACCAGGACGGCCATCTCCGGCGCGCTCAGGTTCAGCAGGTTCGCGCGGTCGACCAGCAGGTACTCGCCCGGCAGGCGCTGCCCCTTGCCGCGGTAGTTGCGGAACCCGTCGGCCATCGGCTCCAGGTGTGCGAACGACTCGACGTCGGTCTGCTCCTGCGTCGCGTCCGTCCGACCGGGGGTGAACGGCACCTCAACGGCGTGTCCGGCGTCCTTCGCGGCCTTCTCGACCGCGGCGACGCCGCCGAGCACGACGAGGTCGGCGAACGAGACCTTCTTGCCGCCGGTCGCCGAGCCGTTGAAGTCGGACTGGATGCCCTCCAGCGTGCGGATGACCTGGGCCAGCTGGTCGGGGTCGTTGGCCTCCCAGCCGCGCTGCGGCTCGAGGCGGATGCGGCCGCCGTTCGCCCCGCCGCGCTTGTCGCTGATGCGGAACGACGCGGCCGCCGCCCACGCGGTGAAGACGAGCTGGGAGACCGTCAGGCCCGAGTCCAGGATCTTCTGCTTGAGCGCGGCGACGTCCGCGGAGTCGACCAGCTCGTGGTCGACGGCCGGGACCGGGTCCTGCCAGAGCAGCTCCTCCTGCGGGACCAGCGGCCCGAGGTAGCGCTGGATCGGGCCCATGTCACGGTGCGTCAGCTTGTACCAGGCCCGGGCGAACGCGTCCGCGAACTGGTCCGGGTTCTCGTGGAAGCGGCGCGAGATCTGCTCGTAGACCGGGTCGACCCGCAGCGCGAGGTCCGAGGTCAGCATCGTCGGAGTGCGGTTCAGCGTGCCGTCCTGGGGGTCCGGCACGGTGTCGGCGCCCGCGCCGTCCTTCGGCTTCCACTGGTAGGCCCCGGCGGGGCTCTTGGTCAGCTCCCACTCGTAGCCGAACAGGTTGTCGAAGAACCCGTTGCTCCACTGCGTCGGCGTGGAGGTCCAGGTGACCTCGAGACCGCTGGTGATCACGTCCCGGCCCTTGCCGGTGCCGAAGCTCTGCTTCCAGCCGAGGCCCTGCTCCTCGAGGGAGGCGCCCTCGGGCTCCGCGCCGACGTACCGGTCCGGGTCGGCCGCACCGTGGGTCTTGCCGAAGGTGTGCCCACCGGCGATCAGCGCGACGGTCTCCTCGTCGTCCATCGCCATCCGGCCGAACGTCTCGCGGATGTCGCGGGCCGAGGCCAGCGGGTCCGGGTTGCCGTTCGGGCCCTCCGGGTTGACGTAGATCAGGCCCATCTGGACGGCGCCGAGCGGCTTCTCGAGCTCCCGGTCACCGGTGTAGCGCTCGTCGCCCAGCCAGGTGCGCTCGGGGCCCCAGTAGACGTCCTCGTCCGGCTCCCAGACGTCGGCGCGACCGCCGGCGAAGCCGAAGGTCGTGAAGCCCATCGTCTCCAGGGCACGGTTGCCCGTGAAGATCATCAGGTCGGCCCACGAGATCTTGCGGCCCCACTTCTTCTTCACCGGCCACAGCAGCCGGCGGGCCTTGTCGAGGTTCCCGTTGTCCGGCCAGCTGTTCAGCGGCGCGAAGCGCTGCATGCCGGCTCCCGCACCCCCGCGGCCGTCCTCGACGCGGTACGTGCCGGCGCTGTGCCACGCCATGCGGATCATGAACGGGCCGTAGTTGCCGAAGTCGGCCGGCCACCAGTCCTGCGAGTCCGTCAGCACCGCGTCGACGTCGCCGGCCAGCTCGTCCAGGTCGACGGTCGCGAACTCCGCGGCGTAGTCGAAGTCGGCGTCCATGGGGTTGGCCACGGCCGAGTGCTTGCGGAGGATCTTCAGGTTGAGCTGGTTCGGCCACCAGTCGGTGTTGCCGGCACCCTCGGTGGGGTGGCCGAGGCGTCCGGCGTGGACCGGACAGCCGCCGGCTTCCTCCGTGTTCATCTTCGTCTCGACGGTGGTGTGACTCTCGGACACGGGTGGTCCTCCTGGCTCGAAAGGGTGGTGGTCAGGACGGGTGTGCGGTGGAGCAGCCGGGGCACAGGCCCCAGTAGACGACCTCGGCCTCGTCGATCGCGAAGCCGTGGTCGTCCGACGCGGTCAAACAGGGTGTGGCGCCGACGGCGCAGTCGACGTCGGCGATGGCACCGCACGACCGGCACACGACGTGGTGGTGGTTGTCGCCGACCCGCGCCTCGTAGCGCGCCAGGGAGCCCTTCGGCTGGATGCGCCGCACCAGACCGGCAGTGGTCAGCGCGCGCAGCACGTCGTAGACGGCCTGGTGGGACACCTCGCCGAGATCCTCACGCACGACACCGATGAGCGAGTCCGTGTCGGCGTGCGGATGGTCGTGCACCGCGGACAGCACCGCTATCCGAGGACGCGTCACACGCAGGGCGACCCCGCGCAACATGCGCTCGAAGTCCGAGGTCGTTGGCACGCCCCGGAGTGTGGCGTAGTTTCTGGAATCAATCAAGAATCAGGTGTCGGTCCTCGACTCATGTCCGGCCGGGGAGAGCACGACAACGTGGCCGGCCTGGCTGCCGAAGGCACGGGGTTCAACCCTCACGGGTTCCTTTCTCGCGAGCCGCCAGCCACTCCGCGAAGTCGCGAGCGGTGATCCGCTCGTCGTGGACTCCGGCGGCATCCGGGGAAGCCAGCCAGACGATCGGCGGCCCCATGATCGACGGGTCGAGCAGGTTGTCCCGGAGCTCCTCCACCATCTCGGCAGGGACCATCCCAGTGGCGGTCGCCCCACCGGGAAGCAGGATGTTGGCGGTGACCGGCGTGTCGGCCAGGTCGGCGGCCATCACCCGGGCCAGCGCCTCCACCGCGGCGCCGGAGGGACCGTAGGGGATGAAGCCGCGGCGGGTCATCGTCTGCTCGTTCATCGAGATCGTGACGATCCGTCCGCCGCCGGCGCTCAGCATCCGCGGCACCACCTCCCTGGCGACCAGGAACGTCCCGGTCGCCTTGGTCTCCAGCACGTCGCCGAAGCCGGCGGGCGCCACCTCCCAGAACGGCTGCGGCTCGGTCATGAACCGCGGGTTGACCGTCCGCATCCCGATCCCGGCGTTGTTGACCAGCACGTCCAGGCCCTCCAACATCCCGTAGACGCCGTCGACCGCCGCCGACACCGAGGTGGGGTCGCGGACGTCGAGCTCGATTCCCACGGCCCCTGCGCCCAGCTCCGCGGCGGTGGCCTGCGCCCGTTCCCCGTCGCGGCTGGTCAGCGCAACCCGGGCGCCCGCCTGCACGAGCGCTTGAGCCATCGCCCGGCCCAGACCGCTCGTGCCGCCGGTCACCAGGACACGGGTGCCGCTCAGTTGCGCCGTCGACAGCTCTGAAGCACTCATGACCACGACGCTACGGTCGAGAGCATGCTCGAAGTCAAGCCACGGCGGGTACCGGGCCCGCTCGCTCCGATCCTCAGGCGGCCCTGAACATCGAGGCCGCTCGCCGCACCGGGGTCAGCGGGCACACCCTGCGCCACAACGAGCGCGCCGGCCTCCGCCGGACCGGACAACGAACACAGCGACTGGCCTCGATGAGTCGCATCTCGGACGGTGGGCGAGGCTCGCGGCGTAGGGCCCCGTGCCTTCCGATTCCTCCCCGGGAAGCGCCGGACGGGCAGCGCCCGGGCGATTACTGCTTGGAGTAAGCGAACGGACGAACCGCGATGACCACGCGATCCGGCGCGTCCGGCGGCGGAGCCGCGTTCGACTGTCCGTAGCGGTGGGCGAGCTCGACGTAGAAGGCCCCGGTCGGGTCGGGAGTGACGCTCTCCACCACGCCGCGCGCCTGCAGGTAGCGGTAGGGCTGCTCCGGGTCCGGCACCGACAGCGCGACGTGCGGGTTGCTCTCGATGTTGCGCAGCTTCGCCCGGCGGGTGGTATGCGTGAAGCGGAGCAGCTCCCCGTCCCAGGAGAACCACATCGGGGTCACCGCCGGGTCGCCGTCCGGCCGGACGGTTGCCAGGTGGCCGAGGTTCGGCTGGATCAATAAGTCCTCGTAACCTTCGGGGATCTTGTTCACGCCGCCCATTGTGCACCTGGCGTGCAACATCACAGGCCGGCCAGAGCGCCTCCGGTCACCGCGGTCACCGGCGTACCACTCGAGCCGCTGGGCGGGTCTCACGGTTGTTCGTCGCACCACCTCTTCAGGGAGGGATCCGCGCCTGAGGCCGGCCTCGCGGCTTTCTGCCTGCGGGCAGGCTGTCCGTTGTTCCGGTGCGCGTCGGGCTTGCTCGCTTGGGTCTGCCGAGTCAATCTGTTCGGGTGAGTGAGCAGACTGTGCAGCTGACGTTGGACGACTCGGGGCTGGCCACGGACCTCCCTCGGCCCGAGAACGCCCACGACGAGGTCCAGCAGGTCCCCTACCGCCCGGTGCAGTTCCGCGACGACGACCTGCCCACCGCCCTCGAGCGGTCCGCCGCCTGGCTACGTGCGGCGCAGCAGTGGTTGGGCGAGCCTCTCGACGTGATCGCCGTCCATCTGGACTACGACGACAGCGCCGGCGCCCCGTACTACGAGGTGAAGCTTCTCTGCAACGAAGAAGACCTGGCGGGGGCACCGCTCGCCGTTCAGCGTGCTGGGGCAGACGACGCGCCCCCGGGTCTGTGACCCGTCGACCATCCCGGCGCCGATCCGGAGTCGCGCGCCGCGAGCGGCTCTTCCGGCTGGTAGGCGGCGCGTTCCTCGCCCACCAGCCGGCCACTCGACTCCGTGCGAATCCGTCTTCTCCGAGCGCACCGGCCACACAGCCGGAGCAGTGGATTCCGCCACCTACGAGGTGCCCGCGGCACTGCGACCCGCGCTCCAGGACGCCCGGGTCGCAGCCGTCGACGTGGTGAACGCGGGATCGGCGAGCCGCTCCCCTATCGCGGCGGTGCGGGCAGCCGGTGATCGTGACCGCCCCACCTCCGCAGCCGCACCCTCCCGATCCTGCAACGGTCAACGGATCCACCACCGACGTCGCGGGCGACGATCCGGCGCCCGTTTCGCCGTCCGAGATCGGCGACCCCGACCAGCCACCAGAAGGACAACCGACGATGCCGTCCACGACCACCGACGACGAAGTCCGCCTGCACTGGGAGGAGACCGGCCGAGGGGCCCCGATCCTGTTCATCCACGAGTTCGGTGGCGACCACCGCTCCTGGGCACCGCAGGTCGAGCGTCTCAGCGATCGGTACCGCTGCATCACCTACGACGCCCGCGGCTATCCGTCCTCCGACGTTCCGACCGATCCCGCCGCCTACTCCCAACAACGCGCGGTGGCGGACGCGATCGCGGTCATGGACGCCGCCGGGGTGCGGCTCGCCGACGTCGTCGGCAACTCGATGGGCGGATTCGCCGCCCTTCACCTGGGCCTCTCGCACCCTGGCCGGGTGCGATCACTCGTGGTCGCAGGCTGCGGGTACGGCGCCCACTCCGAGCAGGCCGACGCGTTCCGTGCCGACGCGCTCGCCATCGCCGACGAGTACGACAGGAAAGGAGCCGAGTCGGTTGCCGCATCCTACGGCAGCCGCCCCGCCCGACAGCAGCTCCAGCTCAAGAACCCTGCCGCCTACGCCGAGCACCTGCGCATCCTCGCCGAGCACGACCCGGTCGGAGCAGCCCTGACGATGCGGGGCGTCCAGGCTGCGAGGCCGTCGCTCTACGCCCTCGAAGGCGTGCTCACTGCCATGTCCGTCCCGACGTTGCTCCTCGTCGGGGACGAGGACCACGAGGCCATCCAGGCGAACCTGATGCTGCGCCGCACGTTGCCCGACGCCGGGCTCGCGGTGCTCCCCCGGTCAGGACATCTCACCAACCTCGAGGAACCCGACCTGTTCACCGCCCTCGTCGAGGGCCACCACGCCACCGTCGACCGACGCCGTTGATCCCGAACTGCGCCCTGCGGCCTCGGAAACGGGTTCCTACTCCCGCGCTCGTACGGGTCACCGCCTGACCGACCGGAGTCTCCAGGAAGATCGAGGCTAGCAAACTGTGGACGACACACCGATCGGGCTGTGGCACGAGGCGGCTCGGAGCCGACCGAGACGCCTGGGATCTCGAACTTCTCGCCCGGTCGCGGGAAGACCATGCGGTCCTGGGACTCCCCGGCCCCGCGTTGCGAGACCAGCACCGGCGAGACAACCCGGCAGGCGAAACATCCACCATCCGCGTTTGGAGCCCGCGCCCGGTGACATCCACTCCCAGGGGCGCCAAGGCACCCCGCGACGAACGAGGAGGCGCCATGACCCAGTTCCTGATCGGCATCGACCCGACCGTGCCCCCGAGCGGTCCCGGTTGCCTCGAGTGCGACCAGACCGGCGGGTGGTGGTTACACCTGCGCCGCTGCGCGCTGTGCGGCCACATCGGCTGCTGCGATACCTCACCCTCCCAGCACGCCACCGGGCACAACGCCACCACGGGGCACCCGGTAATCCGCAGTTACGAACCCGGGGAGGACTGGTTCTGGGACTACCCCAGCGCACAGGCGTTCGCAGGCCCGCCGCTGGCGCCGCCCGAGCATCACCCGCTCGACCAGCCAGTGCCCGGGCCAGCCGGCCGTGTACCCGCTGACTGGCAGTACCACCTCCACCGATGATCAGCTGAAACAGCCCCGACCACCGGCGCGGCCCGCATCCACGACGCGCCGAGCGGCACTCTGGCGTTCTGTGGCGGGGTCCGGTGGCTGTATCGGCATTGCGGTCGTCGCCGCGCGGGTGGAGCTGCTCGGGGCGACGGGTTCGTCGCCCGGTGTCGCAGAGCCTCCACAGCCGGCGAGCTGACCGGCCGGCGGCCCGCGATCCGCCGTGCGACCGCATCGTCGGCACGGTGTGGATGAAGGGGTCTCGAGCCCAGGGCATCCTCCTGCACGCTTCGGGTAACCAGGTGACAAACCGAATAGCGTGTAATGGTGTAAGCGACCCCACCGCGACGACGAAGGGCGACCAGTGACGGACACTCCGAGCGACGACGTACCGACCCTGATCGCCTGGGCGGGCGGCCCGGCGGCGATCCGGCGACTCATCGACGCCTTCTACGACCGGGTCGAGACCGACGACCTGCTCAGCCCGTTCTTCCCGGGCGGGGTCAGCGATGAACACCGCCACCACGTCAGCCTCTGGTGGACCGAAGTCCTCGGCGGCCCCGCCGACTACACCCTTCAGCTCGGCGGCTACGAACGCATGCTCGCCCACCACCGCGGCCTGGCCATCACAGCCGAACAACGGCTCCGGTTCGCCACCACCATGAGCCGAGCCGCCGACGACGCGGACCTGCCTGCCGATTCCGAATTCCGCGCCGCCCTGATCAGCTATCTCGAATGGGGCACTCGCCTTGCCATGGCCAACTCCCAACCGGACTCGACCCCTCCCCCACACGCACCGGTCCCGCGTTGGGGATGGGGAGTCGCCCCGCCCTACCAGCCCTGACACAAGGATGCCGACCACGACCGCAGGGGACACCAGACCGTGATCCACCAGCGCCTGCCTTCGGTCACGTCGAGGAACGGCTACCGGCGGACGCGCAAGGTCCAACGCGCCTCCACCTGATGACCCCGGCCGTCCCACACGGGACCCGTGATCAGGCGTTCACGTCGCTACGCCGTGTCCAACCCCCCCGGCGCGCTTCACGCTCCCGGGTCCAGCCCATCTGCACTCAGGGGGAGCACCCTGACGGTGGAAATGCCATCGGCCGGAGAAAGGGCTGCATGCTGCCGTGGGCAGCGGTGCAGCCGGAAGGCAGGACCTCAGCGTGGACCCGGACGATTCTGATGGGGCTGCGGGCGCTCTCCTCGCTGATGGCCACGGCCACCGTGCTCGCTATGCCATCGCCGGCTTCGACCAGGCCAGCCATGCTTCGGCCGAGCTCAGCGAGAGTGTCGTCCAGCGAACCCGGGGGAGGACGTGAACCGTGACGTTCGTCAACGCGTTCCTGATCCTGTTGTTCATCCTGATCGGCGGCTTCTTCTCGGCCGCGGAGATCGCGCTGGTGTCCCTGCGCGACGCGCAGGTTCGCCGGCTGGCCGAGCGGGGCAGACGCGGGTGCGCTCTGGCGCGGCTGCGGGAGGACCCCAGCCGGTTCCTGTCCGCGGGCCAGATCGGCGTGACCGTCGCGGGCTTCTTCGCCGCCAGCTACGGCGGGGCGACACTCGCGGTCCAGCTCCAGCGCGTGCTCGTCGACCACGGGTTGGCACAGGACATCGCCACCACCCTCGCGCTGGTCCTGGTCACGATCGTCGTCTCCTACATCTCGCTGGTGCTGGGCGAGCTGGTCCCCAAACGGCTGGCGATGCAACGCCCCGAGGCGGTGGCCCTCCTCGTCGCCCCGGTGCTCGACCGGATCGCCCGGATCTTCCGGCCGGTCATCTGGCTCCTCTCCGTGTCCACCGACACCGTCGTCCGCCTGCTCGGCATCGACCCCCACACGAAGACCAAAGCGGTCAGCGAGCAGGAATTGCGCGACCTGGTCGGCAGCAACGAGGAACTCACCCGGGAGGAACGACGGGTGCTGACCGACGTGTTCACCGCCACCGACCGCGTCGTGCAGGAGGTGATGATCCCCCGCACCGAGGTGGACTTCCTGCCCGGTCCGATGCCGATCCACGACGCGGCGGAGTACGTCACCGAACGACCGCACTCGCGCTACCCCGTCATCGGCGCGTCACCCGACGACGTCAAGGGCGTGGTGCACGTGCGCGACGTCCTGACCGCCGCGCACCGCCACGCCCACGGCCTGGACACCCCGCAGACGGTGGTCGAGCTGGCCCGAGAGGCACCGTTGCTCCCGGCCAACCTCCCCCTCGTGCAGGCGCTCGCCCAGATGCGCCGGAACGGGCACCTGGCGATCATCGTCGATGAGTACGGCGGCACCGCCGGGATCGTGACCCTCGAGGACCTCATCGAGGAACTCGTCGGGGACATCCAGGACGAGTACGACCCCCGCCCACAGCCCCCGAGGGCACTCGAGGACGGCAGCATGGAGCTCGACGGTCTGCTGCACCGCGACGATCTCCACGAGCTCACCGGGATCGAGCTCCCGGAAGGCCACTACAACACCCTCGCCGGATTCGTCGGCGACCACCTCAGCCACACCCCCGCAGTCGGCGACAACGTGACAGCCCTGCGACACCGATTCACCATCACGGAGCTGGACGGCCGACGCGCCTCCCGAATCCGAGTGACTCCGCTGCGCGACGACGCCGATCCCCGAGGCACCCCGCCCGGCAGCTCCGACACCGGACCCCGCCAGACGTGAAGATGCGCTGACCGAACCTCTTCCCGTGGCGGGTCAGACGGTCGACGCGACCTCGCGGTCGACGCCACGTCCTCCCGCACGGGATCCTCTACCGGGCGGCTCGGCCGTGCTCGGGAGCGGTGGTCTCCCTCGTCTGCACGCGGGCCCGGTGGATCGCCCGCCACACACGCTCCGGCGTGAGCGGTAGGCACGTGATCTCCACGCCGAGGTCGGCGAGCGCGTCGCAGATCGCGTTGGCGACCGCGGCACCGGGAGGGATCGTTCCGACCTCCCCCACCCCGCGCAGACCGAACGTCGTGACCGGCGAGGGCACCTCGGTGTGCAGGAGCTCGATCGGCGGGACGTCGGCTGCCGTGGGCGCGAAGTAGTCCAGCATGCTGCCGTTGACGAGCTGGCCGGTGTCGGGGTCGTAGAGCAGCTCCTCCCCCAACGCCGCGCCGAAGCCCTGCACCAGCCCGCCGCGCACCTGCCCCTCGACGATCTTCGGGTGCACCGGGACGCCGCAGTCGTGGACGAGCACGAACCGCTCGATGTCGAAGTCCCCGGTGTCCGGGTCGACGGACACGACAGCCGCCGCGGTGCCGAACGAGTATGCCGCGTCCGGCGGTTCGAAGTGCGCGGTCGTCTCCAGGCCCGGCTCCTCGCCGGCCGGCAGGCCCTGGCCCGTGATCGCGATCGAGAAGACCTCCGCGAGCGGGAGCCGCAGCACGGGGTCGGCCCGGTGCACCACCGCGTCGTCGACGACGTCGAGCTCGGCCGGATCGGTCTCGAGGCGGAACGCCGCGATGCGCAGCGTCTTCTCCCGGAAGCGCTCGCTCGCCTCCTTGAGCGCCCCCGCCGCGGCGATCATCGTGCGGGAGGCGAACGCGCCGGTGTTCAACGGCGAGTCGCTGGTGTCCCCCGCGTGCACCCGGACCGCGCGGTAGCCGATGCCGAGTACCGCCGCGACCACCTGTGCGAACGCCGTCTCGCTGCTCTGCCCGATCGAGGACACCCCGGTATACATGTCGACACCGCCGGAGCGGTTGGCGCGCAACGTCACCGACTCGTGCGCGCCGAACTGCGATCCGCGCCGGGCGAGGAAGCGGGCGCTCGCGTACCCGGTGCGCTCCACGAACGAGGACAGCCCCACACCGACCAGCCGGCCGTCCGGGCGCGGGCCGCGCCCCGCCCGGCGCAGACCCGCGTAGTCGACGGCGTCGGCGGCCATGTGCAGGCAGCGCAGGTAGTCGCCGCTGTCGTAGACCGCGCCGCTGACCGCCTTCCAGGGCAGCTCGTCGGGGCGGAGCATGTTCCTCTCGCGCAGCTCCAGCGGGTCCATGCCCAGCCGGCGGGCGAGCCTGTCGATCAGGCGCTCGAGGGGGAAGTTGACCTCGGGCTGGCCGTAACCGCGGTACGCGCCGATCGGCGTCTTGTTCGTCACCGTGACGCGGCGCTCGACGTGCCCCTCGGTGACCCGGTACGGCCCGGTGAAGACCACACTGGACAGCTGCGCCGAGCCGAAGCCCGAGTTCCACGCGCCCAGGTCGGTCGCGTAGGTGTCCGTCATCGCGGTGATGCGCCCGTCGGCGGTGGCGCCGATCGTGAAGTCGTGCACCGCCTCGCGGGCGTGGGTGGTCGCCCGGAAGTGCTCCATCCGGTCCTCCACCCACTTGACCGGCTTGCGCAGCGCCATCGCGTGCAGCGCGGCGAGCACGTCCTCGGGATAGATCCCGAGCTTGAGCCCGAAGCCACCGCCGACGTCGGACGCTCTGACCTTGACCGACGACTCGTCGATGCGCAGCACCTCGGCGAGCTGCTTGCGCACCAGGTGCGGGACCTGGGTCGAGGAGTGCACGACGAGCTCGCGGGCGCCCGGCCGCCACTGCGCGACGACGGCGCGCGGCTCCATGGGCAGCCCGGTGACCCGGTTGATGTGGAACCGGTCGGCCACCACGACGTCGGCCTCGGCCAACCGGGCCTGCGAATCGCCGGCGCCCTCGGGGTTCGACACCAGCAGGTTGGAGTCCAGCTGTCCGGGGTGGATCACCGGCGCGTCCGGCCCGAGAGCCGCGGTCGTGTCCGTGACGTGCGGGATCGGTTCGTAGGCGATGTCGATCAGGTCGAGGGCGTCCTCGGCGATGTGCCGCGAGGTGGCGACGACGCTGACGACCGGTTGTCCCTCGTGCGCCGCCACGTCCTGGGCGAGCGCGTAGTAGGGCAGCTTCGGCGCGCCGGGCACCGGGCGCAGCACCGTCAGCGGCTCGCTGCGGGCCAGTACGTCGGATCCCACCAGGATCTGGCGCACCCCGTCGACCTGTTCGGCGGCCGAGGTGTCGATCGAGAGGATCCGGGCGTGCGGGTACGGGCAGCGTCCTACCGCCATCTCCAGCAGGTACGCGGGCGCCACGTCGTCGGTGAACTGCCCGTCCCCGCGCAGCAGCCGTTGGTCCTCCTTGCGGGGCACGCTGATGCCGATCGGCATCGCCGGCGCCTCGGTCACCGCCGGCGCCTCGTGCTCAGGGGACCTGACGGGCGTCTGCGTGTTCTCGACCGTCGACGTCATGCCGCACCGCCCTTCGCAAGGTGGCCCTCGATCGCGCGGACGATGCCCTCGTAACCGGTGCACCGGCAGAGCACCCCGGCCATCTCCTCCCGGATCCCGTCCGCGTCCAGCGGTGTCCCCCGCTCGGTGAGCGCCGTCGCCGTCATCAGCATCCCGGGCGTGCAGAAACCGCACTGCAGCCCGTGCTCCTCGGCGAAGGCCCGCTGCAGGGGGTTGAGGTCGTCGTCGGTCGCGAGCGACTCGACGGTGCGCACCTCGGCGCCGTCCAGCTGAGCGGCGAGCATCAGGCAGGACTTCACCGCGGCGCCGTCGACGATCACTGTGCACATCCCGCAGACGCCCTGCTCACACCCCACGTGGGTGCCGGTCAGTCCCAGCCGGTGGCGCAGGAAGTCGGCGGCGTGCAGCCGGGCCGGCACGACGGCGTCGATCTCCTCGCCGTTGACGGTCGTGGTGATCTCGACCTCGGGCTCGGTCACTGGGCTCCCTTCGCGAACCGGCCGGTGGCCGGGCGCATCTCGTCCACCGCCACGTCCCCGTCGAGCACGACCGGCTCGTCGTCGAGGAACAGGCTGTTGCCCCGCATCGGGATGTCGAAGTGGCAGGGCGTGTCGTTCGGGCCGCCGAGCTCGTTGTTCGGCCCGATCGAGAACATGACGTTGCCGTAGAACGAGCGCAGCTCCATGCCCATGCCGCCGGGGAACTGCGTGAGCCCGTGCCACTGCGCTCGATCGTCGAGACCCCAGCCGACGTGGCTCATGCCGTAGCCGCGCGGGTCGTCGAAGCTCTCGATGTAGGACTTCACCAGCTCGGCGTCGAGCCCGCCGCGGATGTCGGTGATGAAGCCCTTCTCGATCGTCAGCGTGACCGGGGTCTGGGCGTAGGTGTTGAACGGCAGCAGCACGTCGCCGGGCGCGATGACGATCTGCCCGTCGACGCCGTCGTCGTGGCCGCCGGTGAAGACGAACGCCGCGGGCCAGTGGTCCCAGCGGCCGGGCTGGTCTGTGTAGCCGTACTCGCTCATCGTCGGGTACTTGCCCAGCCGGTAGGTGACGTCGGTGCCGTGCGGGCTGGTGATCCGCATGTTCTGGGCTTTGGCCAGCAGCTCGGCACCGACCTCGACGCGCTCGCGCAGCTCCTTGGTCGGGAACAGCCGGGCCAGCAGCGGCGCGGGCTCGACGGTGGTGAGTACCCGGGTGCCGGCCCGCTGCACCGCGAACTGCTCCTCGCTGAAGAGCAGGAACACCAGGTCGACGACCATGTCGGCCTGCTTGAGCGCCTCGACGGCCTCCGGGTTGTCGGCGAGCTCGCTCTCGCCGACGGCCCAGGCGCCGGACGATCCGCCGGGCACGGGCAGGCGCATGTGGTAGGCCTTCGCGCCCAGGCTGCGGGCGGCGTACAGGAAGGCGTCGGCGTAGTCCATCCGCTCGGCGCCCTGAGACAGGACGACGACGCTCTCGCCCTCGTGCACCGCACTGAGCTCGAGCTGACGGCGGCACATCTGGTTGAGCAGGCTCTGGTCCATGGTGGCTCCTCTCGCAGGGTCGTCTCAGGGCTGCAGGTAAGGACGCACGGCGTCGAGGAACCCGGGGAGGTTGTCCCACGGGACCATGTGGCCGGCGTCCGGGACCGTCACGATGTCGATCTCCGGGTTGGCCTCGCGGAGATCGTCGGCCGCGGCTTCGGGCACGACGGGACTCATCCCGCCGCGGATCAGCACCGCGGGCGCGGTCACCTTGCGCCACAGCGGGAAGAAGTCCTCGGTCTCGAACGCGGCGTGGGTCTCGACGACGGCGGTCTCGTCGCAGCTCGCGAGCACCTCGGCGCGCAGCGCGAGCTCGCGCTCGGGCCAGTGCGGGTAGAACCGGCGCACCTCGTCGGCGGTGGTACCGCGCTGCGCCTCGTGCAGCTGGGTGAGGAACTGCTCGCGGGTGGTCGGGTACGGGCCGCGGTCCGGGCCTGAGGTCGGCGGGTCGACCAGCAGCAGTGGCGCGTGGTCGGCCGGGCCGTGGCACACGGCGTAGGCGGCGGCGATCCGGGCGCCCATCGAGTGCCCGAGGACGGCCGGTCGGCGCAGCCCGAGGGCGTCGACCAGCGCGGCGACGTCGTCGGCGTAGTCGGTGAGCCGGTAGCCCCCCGACGGCGCCCGGTCGGTCCGGCCGCGGCCGCGCACGTCCGGGACGTGCACCCGGTAGCCCCAGTCCGTGAACAACACGGCGAGGAAGTCGGCCGTGGCGGCGGGACTGGTGATGCCCGGGATCACGAGCAGGTCAGGCGCGCCGGGCTCGCCGTAGCGCAGCACGTGGTGACGCAGCCCGTTGCCCTCGACGGTGACGCTCTCACCCATGATCTCGACGGCCATCAGCGTGCCGCCCCTGCCCCTATGGATGCGCCGAGGGCAGCGCCGGCCCCCGGGATCTCGGTCGGCAGCCCGAGTGCGAGCAGGATCTCCCGGGTCGTGGCGGTCGCGGCGGTGATCACCGGCAGGCCCGTGCTGTCCTGCACCTGCTGCACCGCCGGGAGCGAGGGCATCTGCACGCACGCCGACAGCACGATGCCGTCCACGTCGCCGATGTCGAGCCGGCTCACGTGCCCGGGCAGGTCGGCCGGGTCGAGCCGGCCGACCGCGCAGTTGTCCGGCACCGACAGGCTGATGCTGTCCGCGACCGTGACCCCGGCGTGCTCGATGTAGCCGACGACCAGCTTCGTCAGGTCGGGCATGTACGGCGCGACGACGGCGACCTTGCGCAGGCCGAGCGCGTCGAGGGTGCGCACCAGAGCGCCCGCGCTGCTGACCATCGGAGCGCTCGCCGACGCCCCTCCGGCCAGCGCGCCGCGCAGCCGGTCCTCGATCCCGACGTGCGCGCCCACGCCCTGGGCCATCACGGCCACCAGGCACGCGTAGGCGAGCACGTCGACCTCGGCGTCGCCGACCTCGGCGGCGCAGCGGGCACTGTCGTCGACCATCTTGGCCAGCGACTCGGCGTCGACGTTGTGCAGCCGGGCGCGGCTGGAGTGGAACGTGAACCCCGTGCCGTGCTCTGCCTCGTGGCGGCGAAGCAGCTCCGGGATCTCGGTCTCCATCGTGGTGTTGGAGCTCGGCACGATCAGGCCGATGCGACGACTGGGTCGGCTCATGGCTCGGTCCTTTCCTTGTCCGGCAACCCGTTCAGGGCCGCCGCGAGCAGCCGGGCCGCGGGCTCGTGGGCCGCGGCCACCCGGATCCGGTCGGCGGAGTAGCGGAACTTGGCCTCGGCGCGGTCGGCCGAGGCGGCACCGGAGACGATCCACACGGCCGGGTCGGCGAGCGTCTCCAGGAACGACAGCGAGTCGGCGGCCTGCAGGTCGTCGCCGCCGCGGAGGCCGCCGACCTCGTGCAGCGCGACCAGCCGGCAGACCTCGTGGCGTTGCGCGGCCGTGATGTCGGACCGCTCACGCAGCCACCCGTCGACGAACTCCGCCGAGCGGGTGCTGTGCGCGAACAGGTACCAGGGATCGTCCCAGACCTGGGTGTCGAGATCCAGTCGCGGACCGCAGGGGAACATCCGCTCGACGTCGTGCACGAGCGCGGCGAGGCGCAACTCCAGCGGCGCGTCGGGACACAGGTGCACGACCCAGTCCCGGGTGCGCAGCAGGTGCCACGCCTGGTCGTAGGACGCGATCCATTCCTGCGCGGCGCGCTCCACGTCGGTTGCCGGCGCGATCTCCGGTGCCGCCCACCCGGCCACGGGCGTCCGTCCGACAGTCACCGGCGCAGCTCCCGGACCAGGACGGCCGCGCTGAGCAGCACGGACGCCGCACCGAACGCGGCGGCGATGCGCGGCCAGGGGTCGACGCGCCGGTCGACCGGCAGGGGGAGCGGCTCACCGCGGTGCGCGCCGGCCGCGGTGGCCGGCGGGCGGGCCTGCCCGACCGCGGCACGACCGTCCGGGATCGTCCCGGCCTGCTCGCCCTGCAACGCCCGCTGCAGGTTCTGTGCGAACGCGGCGGTCACCTTGCTCGCCTGCTTGGCCACCACCTTCTGCCCGACGCTGCCGAGCGCCCCGGCCAGCGCGATGTCGGCGTCGACGACGATCCGGGTGCCGCCGGTCCCCTCGTGCAGCTGCGCCTCGATGTCCGCGCGGACGTTGCCGACCGCGCCGCGGACGCTCCTGCCGGTGGTGGTGAACCGGATGACCTGCTTCGGGACCCGGTCGGTGATGCGGACCTTCGCGTCGAAGGTGGCCGTCATCGGGCCGAGGCTCTGGGTGGCCCGGACCGTCACATTGTCGGTGTCGACGACGGTCACGTCCTCGACGCCGGGCAGGCACCGCGCCACCTGGTCGTGCCGCTCGAAGAAGTCCCAGACGGTGCCGATCGACTCCGGGACCTCGAACTCCTCGCGCAGCTTCATGACGTCTTCTCCTTGCTCGTGGATGCGCCCGCCGTGCGCAGCTGCGCCAGCACCCGCGCCACGTCGATCGGGACCAGGTGCGTGCGGTACTCGGCGGAGGCGCGGACGTCGGTCGGCGGGTCGATGACCTCGCGCGCCAGTCGGCCCGCCTCCGCGATCGCTGCGTCGGACAGGTCGGTGCCGTCCAGCGAGACGGCCGCGGCGGTGGCCAGGACCGGGGTGTCGGCCACCCCGCCCAGTCCGATCCGGACGCCGGACCACCGCCCGTCGGAGCCCCGGTCGCCGGTGGCCGCGACGGACAGGACCGCGAAGTCGTTGTGCCGGCGGCAGCGCTCCGCGAACGCGATGTGCTGCGGCGAGGCCGGGAACTCGATCTCGGTGACCAGCTCGTCCGGGTCGAGCACGGTCGCGTAGGACCCCTCGTACAGCTCGGCCACCGGGATCTCCCGGCTGCCGTGCGGTCCGACGGCCCGCACGACCGCCCCGAGAACCAGGCACGCCAGCGGCATCTCCCCCGTCGGATCGGCCTGCACCAGGCTGCCCCCGAGCGTGCCGCGGTTGCGGACCTGGCGGTCGCCGATGTGCCGGACGATCCGGGCGAGCAGCGGGAGCCGTTGCGCGATCAGCGGGTCGCGCTCGATGGTCGTGTACCGGACCAGCGCGCCCAGCACGGTGCGGCCGGCCTCGACACGGACCTGCGCGAGCTCCTCGACCCCATTGATGTCGATCAGTGCGCCGGGCCGCCAGAGCCGCATGTTCAGCATCGGCAGCAGGCTCTGCCCGCCGGCGAGGATCCGGGCGCTGCCCTGGTAGTCGTCGAGCAGGGTCACCGCCTCGGCAGCGGAGGTGGCGCGGTGGTAGACGAACCTTGCCGCTTTCACGGCCTACTTCCCCGTCCCCGCGGTGATCGACGTCCCGGCGAACCGGGCCAGCACGTGGTCCAGCGCCGACTTGGCCGGCGCGATCGGCGCCTCGGCCGCCCGCCGGCTCCAGACCGTCTCCGGCCGGACCTGGAGCACGTGCACGTCGCCCTTCTCGGCCACGGCCCACTCGATGTCCTGCGGGGCGCCGCGGTACCGCTCGATCGTCTTGGCCAGCTCGGCGAGCCGGATGATGTGCTCGTCCTCCAGCGGGGACAGCTCGCGCCGCTCCGCGGGCACCGGGACGAGCCCGACCTCGGCGGTGGTCTCGTCGAAGCGGTGCTGGCGGTCCTGCGGGGTGATGTCCCGCTTAAGGATCTCGAACGTCACCTTGTCCACGACGTAGCGGCTGGGCGTGAGGTCACCGGAGACCACGCCCTCACCCAGGCCCCAGACCCCCTCCAGCACGATCTTCGAGCGGTCACCGGTGACCGGGTCCAGAGTGAACATGACCCCGGCGGTGCGGGCGTCGACCATCTGCTGGATGCCGACGCAGATTCCGAGGTCGGCCGGCGGCGGCGAGCCCGGGTCCGGGCGGTAGGTCAGCACCGCGGTGCCGAACATGCCGGCCCAGCAGCGGCGCACGTACCGCAGCACGTCGTCGGCGCCGCGGATCCACAGGAACGTGTCGTACTGCCCGGCGAAGCTCGCCCCGGCCAGGTCCTCGGCCTCCCCGCTGGAGCGGACGGCGACCGGCAGCCCGGCGACGCCGGAGCGGCGCTCGAGCTCCGCATAGGAGTCCCGGATCGTCGCCTCGAGCGCGGCCGGCAGTGGCGCGGCCTCGAGCTTCGCGGTGAACGCCGCGCTCAGCGCGGACACCTCTTCCAGCTCGGCCTGCGCCGCGCGGGCCTGCAGCGCACGCGCCTCCTCGGCCAGCCCGGAGGCGTCCAGGAAGGCGCGGTAGGCGTCGGTGGTGATCCCGAATCCCAGCGGCACCGCGAACCCAGCGGCGGTCATCTCGGCCAGGCTGCCGAACTTGCCGCCCAGCACCCGGTTGCCGGGCGCGGCGTCGTCGTCGAGCCAGAGCACGTGTGCGGTCATGCGGTGATCTCCTCGGACTCCTCGGACAGGATGCGGACGACACCGGAGCTGCCGTCGACCTCGATGAGCTGGCCCGTCTTGATGGTCACCGTCGCGAAGCCGGTGCCGACGACGGCCGGGAGTCCGTACTCGCGGGACACGATCGCCGTGTGCGCCATGATCCCGCCGACGTCGGAGACCGCCGCCCCGATCCGGGAGAACACCGGTGCCCAGCTCGGCGCGGTGATCCGGCAGACCAGGATGTCGCCGGGCTCGATCTCGTGCAGCTGCTCCGGGTCGGTGATCACCCGGGCCCGGCCGGTCGCCTTGCCGGGCGAGGCGGCCACGCCGCGCAGCTCGTTCGCCGCGGCGTCGCCGGCGCCGAGCCACTCCTGCACAGTCTCCTGGGTGATGCCCCAGAGCATCACGGTCAGCGGCTCGGTGATCACCTCTGGCGGCACGCCCAGCGCGGGCGGCGGCGACCACTCCTTGAGCGCGTCGCGGACCCGGCGGCGGCGCTCGACCTCCGGCGGCCAGTAGGTCACGCCGCGCGCCTCGGTGCCGGTCGCCCAGCCTATGTTGAGGTCGTAGAGCGCGCTGTAGATCTCGTTGCGGTGCAGGTAGAAGATGTCCTCGCGGTCGGCAAGGAAGCCCGCCGCGACGAAGACGTCACCCAGCTCGCGCACCTTCGACCAGAACAGCGAGTGGTGGTGGTGCTCGACGAAGAAGTTGTGGTTCTCGACGAAGGGGAAGACCTTGCGGGCCAGCTCGACCAGGCCGTCGAACGCGGCGCGGTCGTCATCGGTCGGGAGCAGCTCCCGGTACTCGTCGGTCACCCGCACGCGCTCGGCGAGGATGGCCTCCAGCGGGCGGCGGATGTCCTCGCCGCGCAGCAGCGCCTCGACGTAGCCGCGCAGCGCGGTGAACGGCAGCCGCAGGTCATCGATCCAGGCGCGGTCGGTGTGGGTGTAGCCGGCGCCGGTGGAGAACCAGAACCACGGGTCCTTGGCCGTCTCGAACGCCTCCAGCCACTGCCCGCCGCGCTCGTGGGAGCCCAGCGCGGCGAGCACCGCGTGCGGGTCGTCGGAGCTCAGCACGACGTCGGTGAGCTCCAGGTCGACGGCCAGCTGCGCGAGCTTGCGCACCTCGTCGTCGGGGCGGAACAGCAGGATGTCGATGCCGGAGACCATGCTCGCGACCGTCTGGTCGGAGATCCCGGGGAACGCCTGCTGGCAGAACTCGCGGAAGGTCAGGTAGGCGCCGTACCCGAGGTTGAGCATCTCGAAGTGGTACGAGCCCATCTCGAACAGGTTGTGGATCAGCTCGCCGTACGTGGTGAGCAGGTCGTAGGACGAGTAGACGCCGCGGTGGGAGAAGACGCTGCTCTCCGGCTCGATCTCGGGCAGCGGTGCGAACCGGATCGCCTTGAGCCGTTCGATGCAGTCGGTCGCCTTGACCACCCACTGCTCGTAGATCTCGTCCCAGTTCTCGTAGTAGTGCCCGGCCCGCTTGCCGAACTCGACGGCCCGCCGTGCGATCTCCTCGGGATCGGTCACCGCGTTCGGGCTGATGTAGAGGTAGCCGTTGATGATGCGGTGGTCGATGCCCAGCGCCGTGGGGATCGGCCAGACCCTGGTGGACATCTGGCTGACCGCGACCCACCAGTTCTCGGTCATGATCGTGTCGAACGGGAAGAGCGGCTCGGGGTTGTGCATCCCGTCGAAGAACCAGAACTTGCCCTGGTCCTGGCCGCGGCGCTCCTCGCTGAGCAGCGCGTAGTACGGGTAGAGGCTCTCCCACCCGTCGGCGCCGGCCGGGGTGGTGATCTCGAAGGGGCTGGCGAAGCCGGCCGGGGCCGGGAGGTTCGGGTCGGTTGCGGTCATGCCGGCACCTCTGCGGGGTCGGTGGTCGAGTGGGCGGTCGCGTTCGGGAGTGACCTGAGGTGATCCAGGACGTCGTCGAGCCCGATGACGTCGGCGTACTTCTCGTGCATGTCGAACAGGTTGGCCTCGTGCGGGCCCTGCGCCCGGTCGGCGACGCACTCGCGGGGGACGAGCACCGGGTAGCCGTACTGCACGGCGTCCACGACGCTGGCCCGCACGCAGCCGCTGGTGGTGGCGCCGGTGACGATCAGCGTGTCCACCCGCAGGCCGGCGAGGATCCCGGCGAGCGGCGTCCCGAAGAAGGCCGAGGCCCCGGTCTTGACCAGCACGGTCTCGTCGTCGGCCGGGCGAACCCGGTCGTCGATCTCGGCCAGCCGGGTGCCCGGCCGCAGCGCCGCCAGTCCGGGGGCCTTCTCCAGCCACGGCAGCGCGGCCCGCTGACCACGGTCGTAGGCGATGGTCGTGTAGAGCACCGGAGCCCCGGCCGACCGTGCCGCGTCCAGCAGCCGCCGGGTCGCGAGCACCTGGTCGGTCATGTCGGAGCCGGTCGAGTACTGCGGGTCGGTGAAGCCGTAGCTGAAGTCGACGACCAGAACGGCGGGACGGGTGCCGCGGCGGACCGGCCGGCCGAAGCCGGCGCGGTCGTAGATCTCGTCGGTCTCAGCGTCCACGTGGCACCTCCTGCGAGGAGAGCGGATTGGTCACACGGAAGTTCTTGTGGGTAATGGCATACATGTATACCGTCCGACCACGCGCTGTCTACCGCCTCGAAGAACGACGGTCGGGTCACCCTGATCACAGGGCCGGCCGGTATCACCGGCACCGCCGTAGACGGCATGGGAGCGCGCAGCTCATCACCCACGCGTCGGGGGACTCTTCTTCAGGAGGACAAGATGATGACGACGTTCCCGGAGCAGGTATCGACCGAGGCGGTGCTGACCGCCTTCATCTATCTGGTGGCGGCGGTGGCCGTCATTCTGGTGGTGCTCGGCCTCGGCCTCATCGACATGGGCCTGGTCCGGCGCCGCAACGTGCTGGACACCTGGGTCCAGAAGATCACCGCCGCCATGATCGGCGGCGCCAGCCTGATGCTGGGCGGTTACGCGATCTGGCAGTGGCAGTTCAACCAGGCCTTCGGTGTCCCGAACCCGCTGTTCCAGGCGTTGCAGGACTGGTGGATCGGCGGACATGTCACCGATACCCCGGCGGCGCTGCTCGACCCGAAGGTCACCCCCGAGGCCGACGTCCTGCAGATCTTCCTGATCTTCTTCATCACCTTCGCGATGGCGACGATGGCGTTGATCCACACCGGCGTGGTGGAACGGGTCAAGCCGTTGCCGCTCTACGTCATGTCGTTCGTCATCGGAGCGGTGCTGTCCCCGCTCGTCGGATACCTGTGCTGGGGCTCGGTGTCGCCGCTGACCAACCGCGGCGTGCACGACTTCGACGGCATCTTCCCTCTCTACATCTTCGCCGGCACCTGGGTGCTCGTGATGGCCTGGCGGATCGGGCCGCGCCTCGGCGTCTTCCGGCCGCACTCCAGCGGTGCCCGACCGGTGCCGCACCACCTCGGTTTCGTCGGAGCGGGCGTCCTGCTGATCACCTTCGCCATCCCGTTCATCGCCATCGGGTCCGGCAACCTGATCGTGGGCCAGGGCTTCTTCGGCATCTCCTTCACCGAAAGCGGGCTCGGGCTCACGATCGAGAACGTGTTCGCCGGCCTGTTCGGCGGCGCCCTCATGGGCTCGCTGATCGCCTACCGCCGGCGGGGGCCGACCTGGGCGCTGCTCGGCCCGCTCACCGGGCTCGTCATCTGCGGCACCCTGTTCGACATCGGGAACCCGGTGAAGTGCTTGCTCCTCGGCCTCGCGGGCCCGCTGGTCGGGCTCGGCACCGCCGCGCTGCTGCGCCGCCTGCAGATCGACGAGCCGAAGGTGGTCCCGCTCGCCCTGGGCCCCGGCATCGTCGGTGCGCTGGCCACGGGCTTCATCGAGTGGGGCACGCGGACCGGCGGTTACCCCGGACTGACCGGGGACTACGCCCTGGGACACGCCACGATCACGCCGTGGTGGCAGCTGGTCGGCGTGCTCGCCGCGATGGCCACCGCCGGCATCCCCTGTCTCGTGCTGTGCCTCATCTTCGAGAAGGCCGGAGGGCTGCGGGTGGACGAGACGACCGAGCTCGTCGGCCTCGACGTCGCCCACTGGGGGATGAGCAACTTCGGCGACGACCTGGAGCCACCGACGATTGCCGACGCCACGTCGGCGAACGGCCGGAACCCGGCACCCGCGGAGGAACCGCAGGGCACCGCGTAGGTCGCAACCGATCGGTGTAGACGGGTCCGGCGGCCGGGGACACCCCGGCCGCCGCGCCCGGTGGTGCCGGGCGCTCGGGGCTGCGCCGCCGGCACCGCCGATCGCGCATAGAATGAGCCCTCCCCAACCGGATCGGCCCCGCTCCGACCGAAGACGATCATGGAGCAGGTAGACGCAGATGGGTTTACTAGCGCACGACGGTTCACCGGCCGGTGACGGCCTGCCGATGGCACAGCGCAGCAGCGAAGGCGTGGCCCGCATCCTCCGGCAGGCCATCCTCGACGGACGGCTCAAGCCCGGTCAGCCGTTGCGCGAGCGGGTGCTCGCCGAGGAGATCGGGATCAGCCGTACGCCGATCCGGGAGGCCTTGTTCATTTTGCAGGGCGAGGGGCTCGTCGGGTTGACGCCCAACCGCGGCGCGACCGTCCGGACCATCACCGCCGCCGACATCGCGGAGATCTACGCGCTGCGCTCCGTGCTCGAGTGCCACGCCGCGGCGACCGCGGCCGAGCGGATCACCGAGGCCGACCTCGCGCGGCTCGAGGACGCCCACGCCAGGCTGGAGCGGATCGGCGACAACGGCACCGGCCACGAGCAGGCTGACGCCGACCTGCAACTGCACGGCATCATCACCCAGGCAGCCGGCAGCCAGCTGCTCAGGACGATGATCGGACAGGTGCACGCGTTCACGGTCACGTACCGCTCGCGCTACCCGTACAACGCGGAGCAGGTGCACCGCGCGAACAAGCAACACCGGGAGATCATCGACGCGCTGCGCGACCACGACGCCCCGCGGGCCGAGATGCTCATGCGCGAGCACGTGAACTGGTCACGCGGGCTCGCTGTGGAGAACTTCGGCACCCCCGAACAACAGCCGCCGTCCAGCAGCGCGCGATAGCTCGGCCGGACCCGCCACGACCGGGACCGGGGTTGAGGTCCCTCCGAGGGCCGACCACGGGAAAAGCATCCCGCACCACCGGACATGACGACGCGAGGCACCCGACGGGTGCCTCGCGACCTGCACGTCACATCACGTCACGTCACGGTCCTGAAGTACTGCGCCGTCGTCCCGTTGCAGTCCCACTGCTGGACCTTCGCCCCGTTCGCGGTGGAGTTGCCGCTGATGTCGAGGCACTTGCCGGTACGCATCGAGACGAGCGGGAGGCTGTAGCCGAGGTTCCCGCTGCCCCACCGCCAGTACTGGTTGAGATCCGCCGAGCAGCCCACCTCATCGATCTGTGCCCCGTTGGCGAACGAGTCGCCCCGCACCTGCATGCACAGGTGTCCCGGCGCCTGGCTGATGATCTGGAAGTAGGTCTGACCAGTGCTGGTCTTCCCCACGGGGTAGAGCGTGAAGCGCTGGTTGTCCGAGCCGAAGCACTGCCACAGCTGGACGCGGGAGCCGCTACCGCCCCCGTCCTCTCTCCTCACATCCAGACACTTGTTGCTCGCGTACCCGACCAGCTTGTAGTAGACGGGCGTGGTCGCCGCCTGCGCCGGCGCCGCGATCAGGACGGCGGAACCGATCATCGCCGCCCCCGCCATCGCCACGGCGACCATGCTGCGAACGATCTTCTTGGAGAATGACATCTCGTGCTCCGTCTCGTGAAGGTGATCAGCGTTTTCTGAGCAGGATCAGCATCACGATCACGGCCAGGTCTGCCGCTCGCGCCGACGGCAGGGTCCTGTACCAGGGCCAACCGTCTTCCTTACCGTTCGGTGAGGGTGCTCATGCGGCTGTCTCCAGGGTGAGCAGGGTGCGCTTGGCCTCGAGCCCACCCAGGTAACCGCCCATGGTTCCGTCGGAGCGCACCACGCGGTGGCAGGGGACGACGACGGGCAGCGGGTTGGTCGCGCAGGCGGTGCCCACCGCGCGGACGGCCTTCGGGTTGCCGGCCAGTGCGGCGACGGCGGCGTAGCTGGCTGTGTGCCCGTAGCCGATGTCGGGGAGCCGGTGCAGCACGGTGGCGCGGAACCCGGCCGACAGGCGCCAGTCCAGGGGCACGTCGAAGGTGTGGCGGGTGCCGGTGAAGTACTCCTCCAGCTGGCGTGCGGTGGTGTCGAGGCGGGCGGGGGCGTGCAGGATGCGGGGGCTGATCCGGTCGGCCAGGGTCTGCAGGACCGCGTCGTGGTCCTCGCGCTGGTAGGCCACGCGGACCAGGCCGCGGTCCGTCGCGGCGAGCAGCAGCGGGCCGACCGGACTGTCGACCGCGCGGTAGGCGATGTCGAGGATGCCATCGGCCTGTGCGGCGGTGGCGAGTCGCTCACGCAGCAGGGTCAGGTGGTCGGGGGTGTCGGGGTAGGCCCGCGCCAGGTGGCGCGGCAGTTCGCCGGGCAGATCGCTGTGCACGTCGCCAGGCAGGTCGTCGTGGGTGCTCATCGGATTTCCCCTTTCCTGGCGGTGACGCCCGGGTAGGTGCGTCGGAGGGTGGCGATGCCGTCGGCGGCGGCGCGGCGGGCGGCGTCGGGGCTCCCCCCGAGGATGGCGGCGACGTCGGCGTGCGGGAGCCCGGCCAGGTAGTGGTAGGCGACGGCTTGGCGCTGTTTGGCCGGCAGTCGCGTGACCGCGTCGACGAGGTCGGGGTCCGGCCCGTCGGGGGCCGGCGATGCGGGTGTGTCAGGCACGTGTGCGGTCGGTCTCGCTCGGCGATCTGCGGCGCGGATGACGTCGATGGCCTTGCGGTGGGCAATGGTGACCAGCCACGCCTCGACATTCGCGTCGGCGGGCAGGCCCGGGTAGGCCTTCATCGACGACAGGAACGTCTCCGACCACGCATCGTCGGCGTCCGCCGGCCCGAGGAGGGCGCGGCAGACGCGCAGCACGGTGGCCCCATGGACCGCGACCACTGTCTCGAACGGCTGCTTGCTCGTCACGATGGGTAGACGCCCCGCCCTTCCTGTTCGTGAGATCGGACGGCATGGATCGTCGTGGCCCCGCCCGTCGCCGGGCCGAGCGTGCACGTCACCAGCTGCCGCAACGGTCGCTGCTGCGGTCGTCGTAGTGTTGCGCGCTCGGCCCGGCTGGGTCACGACGGTGGCTGTTTCCCGACGAGGAGGTCGTCGGCCACCCGCATGATCAGATCGCTGCCCAGCTGATGACCGAACACCATCCAGGACAGCAGCTCCTGGCTCAACAGCTCACCGATCGCTCCGGGGTGACGCAGCTTCGCGCGCTCGGCAGCGGCGAAGAGCCACTGCTTGGTGTCCGAGTCCATCCGTCCGGTCTGATCGACGGCACCGCTGGTGCTGTTCACAGGCCGTCAGGCCGCCGTGATCAGGCCGAGCTGCTGAAGCACGGTGACCCCGTCGTCGAGGCCGATCTCCTCGGTGATCTGACCGTTCTCGACCTTGAGGATGGTGGTGCCGGTGAACCGCATCGTCTTGCCGGTGCCGGCGGGCAGGGCACCGATGGGCATGTCGTCGAACGCGGCGCCGGTGTGGACGCCGCCGCCTTCCCACCGGCCCACCACGTAGTCACCTTCGGCGATGAGATCGGCCGTGCCCCAGACGTTGAGGTCCGGGACCGCGGCGCGGAACGTGGTGGCGAACTCGTGCACCGCGTCGCGGCCGCGGCAGGGGGCGTGCAACGAGTACTCGAATCGGATGTTCGGGGCGGCGAGTTCCCCGATGACCGCGGGGTTGAAATCCTTGCCCCAGAATTCGGTGAACCAACGCCCGACGATGGCCTTGTTCTCGTCCGTCGACATGAGTGTGCCTTCCTGGTTTGCGTGATCTGTCGCCCATTTCCCGAGCGCTTCGACTGGTAGACGGAGGCCGCGGCCGGAATGTGAGACGGACAATGCGATCTCACATGCTGAGCGGCGCCCGGATAGGTCTGCTCAGGAAACTGCGCTCCCCGGCATCGACCACAGGTCCAACAGCAGAGCCTCCTGTGTCGGGACCGACGCCGGGCGGCAGGCCTGTTCCAGATCCAGCAGGTGCCGCTTGCGGCCGACGCCACCGGCGTACCCGGTCAGCTTTCCGTCGGCACCGACGACCCGATGGCAGGGAACGAGGATGCACAACGGATTACGGCCCACGGCAGCGCCGACCTGCTGAGCGGTCACGTCTCCGCCGAGCGTCGCGGCCAGAGCCCCGTAGGTCACGGTGGCGCCGTAGGGCACCTGCGCGACGAGGTTCCACACGCGGCATTGGAACGTGCTTCCGACCAGCGCCAACGCGAGGTCGAACGTCTGGCGACGACCGGTGAAGTACTCGCACAACTGGCCGATGACCCCGGAGAACCCCTCATGCGAGCGGGGGCCGAAAGTCGCCGGGTTCGGCTTGTACCAGTGATGCGGGTAGTACAGGCCCAGCAGCGCGTCGGCGTCACGTACGAGAGTCAACTGCCCTAGTGCCGTCGGCACGACCGTGTACCAGCGCGCCGGTGAAGCGGTGGTGCTTGCCATCTCATCTCCTTTCCCTCGGATCTCACTCAGAGGACGCCCCCGGGCCCGGAAACGTGAGCGCCTGGACCAGGTCGAGGAGGTCGTGGTGGCGACGCTGGAGCACACACACCTGCGCGC
This sequence comes from Pseudonocardia sp., assembly GCF_025965585.1. Lineage (GTDB taxonomy): Bacteria > Actinomycetota > Actinomycetes > Mycobacteriales > Pseudonocardiaceae > Pseudonocardia. The sequence continues at coordinate 3,872 of NZ_JAOPWR010000044.1, read as the reverse complement.
GCCACGCACTCCTACGCACCCATGCGGCCCCTCGCGGCGTTGACGCCCTGGCGAATACCCCGGTATGTGCTGCGGACGGCGCCTTGCGAGGAACCACCTGGATCCCGCGACCGACCCGGCCACGTTCGTGGCCACCGCACTGGCCGGCGTCGATGTCGGCTCACGTCGCACCGGTTCGCGTCGTCTACCTGACGAACGCCCCGCCGCGGCCCCGATGAACAGAGCTCAGTTCCACCTCGCCCCTACACCAGGCACAGGGAGTCCCCGCCATGAAGGCGATCGTTGCGATATCCACTTCGGCCGGCCCGGAAATCTTGACGGTCAACGTCGACCACTACGACCCGTTTGCTGTTCTGGCGGTCCGCGGAACGACGATCCAGCTGACGCGCGACGAATGCCGACAAGTAGCGGATGCGTTGCGAGCCGCATCGCTTCGTGAGCCCTATGAAGCGGCGCCCGACCTGCGGGACGGATAGCTGATACCGGAAGTGCTCGGCGACGACCACCGACCGTAGGGCCACAACGGCATGGGATTACTCGCTGAACAGGTGCTCACAGCCGGCGAGCACCTCTGAAGCCACGCGCCCGGCGAGCCCCAGGCAACACGCATTGACGCTCGGTGTCAGGCGGCTCGGCCTCAGAGCGTCTGCGCGATACCGCCGTGACTTGAACACGCTCCCTGGCGATGCTTACTGAAGCTGTATGCACCGTCCCCACACTTGTACGTCGCCCCGGCAGGGGCGGACGAAGACGCAACTGGCCGCGGGACACACACGTGGTCCACGTTGATGTAGTGGGTGGCCTCGTCGCATGACGGCGCCGGCGCCGGCGGCGGCGGCGGAGGTGCAGGGGCGGCGGGGTGTGGGGCGGCGACAAACGGAGCAGGAGCCGGAGCAGCGACCCGGGCGGGAGCCGCGACGGCGACCGGGGCTGGAGCCGCAACCGGGGCCGTACTCGGAGCCGGAGCCGGAGCAGCTACGGGGCCGCTACGAGGGCCGCGACCGAGGCAGGAGCTGGACCGACAAGCGGGGCGGGAGCCCCAACCGGAGTAGGCGCCGCAACCGAGGCGGGTGCAGGAGCCGCGTTCGGAGCAGAAGCGAGAGTAGATCTATCGCTGGTTGTGCTGGTGGCCGTCGCCGGTTGGGGTGTTGTGGACACTCCGACAACAAGGGCGACGAGGAAAAACAGTGGTGCCATAACCACCGCGGCGACGGCTCGGCGCCGGTTATCGGCGGCGCCCTTACGCAAGCGTCGGAACGCCACGAGAGCCGGGACGATCAAAAGGAAGGAAAGTGCGAATCCGAATCCCGCGGTAGCGGGGATGACCGCGAGTGCAGCCCCGAGGATGACGAGCACGAAGGTGACGGCGCCCAGACGGTTGCGGGGAGACCGGGGCGGCTCGGCCGGCGGCTGAGGCGGATACGGCGGCTGTACTGGCAGACTCACACAGACCCCTTGTCACGGCGCGTTCGGACTCAACCCCTCACGTCGCTTGAAGCGTGACGTGTGTTACCGCTATGAAACAGCTCAGTTACGGGGGGTAGCGGCGACGGGTCCGGGCGTCCGACCACCACAGCGCCGCCTGACGACAAGCTGCTGCTCACAGACGCGGTCAGGTTGGCGGCCTCAACCGCGCTTCCGCAGCCGGCCGGCACCAGGGCCACTACCGCGACCAGCCCGCCGTGGATGAGTGTGGTGCGCATCGTCGCCTCCGGGATCCGAAGGGTGTGGGATCCGACGGGTGTGCGACGGCTACGGCAGCCACCGCCGCGGATATTGCCCGCGCCGCCGTCGTGATGCAATCGTGACCTAGCGGGCGGAGAAATCCTGCGGAGACGTCATCCCCGCGGGCCGGCAGCCCGTAGGAGAGCTATGCCGTCCCGATGCCCAGTCGCGGACGGCCGCTCCGACGACCTGCTCCTCGCAGGCCTCGGCGCGGCCGATCCCGAGCTGTCCCTGGCCTTCGTGCGCCGCTTCCAGCGCACGGTCTTCGGGGTGGCCTTCGGCGTGCTCGCCGACGCCCGGCTGGCCGAGGACGTCGCCCAGCAGGCCTTCGAGCGGGCCTGGACACACGCCGCCGTCTATGACGCCCGGCGCGGCTCGGTCGCGGCCTGGCTGGCCGGCATCACCCACAACCTCGCCGTCGACGTCGTGCGGGCCCGCCGCCCCACCGCGCTCGACCCTGCCGACCTCGACGCACTGCTCACCGCCGTCATCCACACCCCGGAGGGGAACGCGCTGGCGACGGAGGACGCACGGGAGCTGCGCACCGCCATCGCCGCGCTGCCCCCGGCGCAGGCGAGGGCGCTCGTCCTCGCCGCCTTCCGGGGGATGACGGCCGCCGAGATCGCGGTCAGCGAGGAGATCCCGCTGGGCACCGCGAAGTCCCGCATCCGGGCGGCCATGCTGCGGCTGCACGACGTGCTCGAACCGAGGTGGGTCGACAATGGCTGAGCCGATGCGCCCGCCGGCCTGCGAGACCACCCGCGACCTGGCCCCGGAGCTCGCGTTGGGGCTGGTGACGGGCCGCGAGCGGGCTGCCGCTTTCGCACACCTCGACAGCTGCCCGGCCTGCCGTGCACACGTCGAGGGGCTCGCCAGCGTCCAGGATGCCCTGAGCGCCCTGCCGCCCGCGCAGGACCCGCCCGCAGGTTTCGAGAGCCGGGTGCTCGCACGGCTGCCCCGCCCCCGGCCACGGCGCCGCCGCACGTACGCGCTGGTCGCGGTCATGGCCGCGGCGCTCCTCGGCGCTGGGTGGGCGGGTGGCGTGGTGGCCACCGCGCCCCCGGACGCCGTCGCCACAGCGGCTCCCGTGCTCCGCGTCGCCGACGTCGTCGCGAACGGGCGGCGGATCGGCGAGGCCTTCGTCCACCCCGGCTCGCCGGCGTGGCTCTACATGTACCTCGATCTCGACCGGCCCCCGGCCGCCGTCCCCGTCACCTGCACACTCGTCCATGCCGACGGCACGCGCTCGGTGGCGGGCACCTTGACGCTCACCGGCGGCGACGCCTACTGGGGCGGTCCGCTCGACACCGGCTTGCTCGCGTCCGTGCAGGTCACCGACCGGAGGGGGGCGCTCGTCGCTGCGGCGAGCATCGGAGCCGGCTGACAGGGTCACGGAGGTGACGGGATGAGCGAGGACCTGACACAGATCGCCGATTTGATTCAACGCTCCTCCCTCGGTGCGCCCGTAACGAGGAGCCTGACGTCACGGATCCCTGAATCGATGGCATCTGTTATAGCAATGACATCGATGGAGAGCAGCAGTGTCAAGGTTACAACCGCACTGGTTAGCCTTGCCACGACCGGAGACGCTCATGCCGTCGGCCAACTGGAGCGAATTCTTGTAACCCTTTCAGCTCGATACTGTGCGGGACGCATCCCGGAGGGCGATGTATCAAACGCGGCCACGGCCGCTGTCTCGGAAATACTTTCGGCGCTGCCCGCCTTTGTTGACAGCGGACTTCCGTTCTTGACGTTCGCGTACAGAATCCTTGAGCCGTCAGTCGATCGCGCTATCCGAAAGGACCTGCGCGGCACCCACGACAACGCTGCGCGGCGACCGCGTGATGCCGCGGGAGACGTGCCGGATGAACTGGTGGCCCTTGCGATGGCAGGGGACCACGGAGCGGTGGGGCGCGTGCTCGCCATCATCCGGCCGATGGTCGTGCGGTACTGCCGTGCGCGCCTGGGCCGGATGGACCGTTCGTCGGTCTCGGCCGAGGACGTCGCGCAGGAGGTGTGCTTGGCCGTGCTCACGGCCTTGCCCGGGTATCGGGTGCAGGGCCGCCCGTTCCTGGCGTTCGTCTACGGCATCGCGTCACACAAGGTGATCGACGCCCACCGTGCGGCCACCCGCAACCGATCGGAAC
>NZ_JAOPWR010000022.1 GCF_025965585.1 Pseudonocardia sp. | reverse complement strand
ATGGGCAGGCTGCGCACGGTGTTCCGCGCGCACGCCCTCGATGTCGAGAACCCGGCCGGGCTGCTGGCCCGAGTCGACCAGCACCTGCGCTACTTCGAACCCACCACGCTCGCGACCGCGCTGTGCGCCGTCCTCGACCCCCGCCACCAGCGCTTGCTGGTATCGACCGCCGGGCATCTACCCCCGGCGCTGGCCCGGCCCGGTCGCGACGCGGTGTTGCTCGACCTGCCCCACGACCTGACCCTGGGCGTCGACACGACGCGCCCCCGGCACGTCACCGAGGTCGACCTCGTCGCCGGTGGCGCCATCTGCTTCTACACCGACGGGCTCGTCGAACGCCGCGACGCCGACATCGACACCGGTCTCGAACGGCTCCGCCGCGCGCTGCACGCCGACCCCGCCGAGCAGGTAGCGGCCGCGGTCATGGCCGAACTCGTCGGCCGTGACCACGCCCACGACGACATCGCCGTCCTCGTCCTGACACGACTGGAGTGACCAGCGGCGGACCCGCCGCGCTGTCACCGGCCGAAGCGGCCGGCACGGCCCTCGCAGCGGGCGGCTGGTAGCGGCCCGACTCCCACCGGCGCACCGGCGACGAGCTGTTTGGATCAGCTCTGCTGCGGGGATCTCATGCACAGATGTCGGCCACCACGTGCTGGTGACCAACAACATGCCCGGAACCGACCGAGGAGGATCCGTGCCGAACCCGAGCGTCAAGGACGAGAAGACCTACCGGAAGGTCCGCGAGCAGGGTGCATCCGAAGAGAAGGCCGCCCGCATCGCCAACGCCTCCGCCGCCGAGGGCCACGAGAAGGTCTCCCGGCGCGGCGGGAAGTCCCCCAGCTACGACGACATGACCAAGGACGAGCTCTACCAGCGGGCCAAGAAGGTCGGGATCCCCGGGCGGGCCAGCATGTCCAAGGGCGAGCTGGTGAAGGCGCTGCGCAATCACTGAGCCCCCGCAGCCGGCGCGGAGCAGGCGGGCATCAGCTCGGCGAGCTGGTTCAGCACGACACGCGTAGCACCAGGCGTCGCGGGCATGCTGAGCCGGCGCTCCGGTCCTCTGAGGCTGGCGTGTCCTCCTCGCCTGGGACGAGGACCGTCACCGCACGAGGTATCGCGCCGCGGCAGCGACCCGGCTGGACGATCGGCTCCGGTCTGAGCCCGGCGGGTCCCGGACGGTTGGGGCCTCCGGTGACGTGGCACCCCGTCATCATGGATCGACTCAGGAACCTGGTGGGCCGGCACAGCCGCGAGCAGGAGGCTGTGGTCCAGGCGCTGAAGGCAGCGCTGGCCGCCGTGCTCGCTCTGCTCGCCGCGGGCGCGATCGGCGGGGCCCAGCCGTTCCTCGCGCCCTACGCGGCCGTGCTGGCCGTGACCACGACGGTGCGCCGGTCCTGGTCCGGGGCAGCCCGGCAGGCCGCGATGCTCGTCGTCGGGGTCGTGCTGGCCTACGGGGTGGGCCTGCTGGTCCCGTCCACCCCGGGCGCCCTCGCGGCGGTCGTGGTCGTGGGGCTGCTGCTCGGGCGCTGGCGGCGCTTCGGCGGGGACCGCGAGTGGATCGCGATCACCGGACTGCTGCTGATCGTGAACGGCGTCGCCGGGCATCCGGCGCTGCTCGTCTCCTGGGTGGTGCTCAGTGTGGTGGGATCGGCCATCGGCGCCACCGTCAACACGCTGCTCCTCCCGCCGCTGCACCTGCGGGACGCGCACGACGCCGTGCAGTCCCTCGCCGGCGACATCGCGCTGCGGCTGCGGACGATGGCGGAGGGGGTCCGCGAGGGCTGGGGCGCCGGTGACGCCGCGGGCTGGGTCGCCCACGCCCGCGCGGTGCGCGCGGCGGTGCGGCGGGCGGACGACGCCGTCTGGTTCGGTCGCGAGAGCGTGCGCTGGAACCCGCGGCGCCGCTCCATCCGGCCGTCCGACGTGCGGCTTGCCGTGCCCGAGGCGGTGGAACGGGTGGCCCGGTTGAGCGAGCGGACGGCCCAGATCGCCGTGCTCCTCGGGGACATCGCGGATCTCGCGGACCAGGACGCGGATCCCGGGCTCGCCGACCTGCTGGACCAGCTCGCCGCCGCCGTCGACGCAACCGCCGACCGGTTCGGCACACCGGAGGGGCCGGCCGAGGCGATCGCCGGATCGGCGGCCGAGGTGCACCGGCGCCGCGACCCCGAGATCGAGCCGGCCCAGGTCCGCGCCACCTGCGTCGTGACCGTCGCCGACGCGCTCGCCGACCTCACCCCGAGCTCCGGCCAGGCCGGCGGGTAGGGGTGGCCCTGAGCAGCGCGACGAGGCGTGCCGCGGTGGATCAAGCGGTTCCTCGGCGGCGGCCCGGCTGAGACTCCCCGTCCGGACGGACGCCCCGTGTGATCCCCGCCGATGCGGGTAGTCCGGGGCCATGAACTCATCGACACGACGCCCCGAGCCGGTGTCGGACTCTCTCGAGACCGAGACGACGGGCGAGCTGCTGACGCGCCTGTCGACGCAGCTCTCCGACCTCGTCCGCGGGGAGCTGGAGCTGGCCCGCACCGAGCTCGCGACGAAGGCGAAGCGCGCCGGCGTCGGGGCCGGCCTGGCCGGAGCCGGCGCGGTCGTCGCGCTGTTGGGCGCCGGCGCTCTCGTGGCGGCCGCGATCGCGGCGCTGGCGCTCGTCGTGCCCGTCTGGCTGGCCGCGGTGATCGTCGGCGTGGTCCTCCTGGTCGTCGCCGGCATCTTGGCGCTCGCCGGGCGCAGCAGCATCAAGAAGGCCGTGCCTCCGGTTCCCCGGCAGGCCGTGGAGAACGTCCAGCACGACGTGGCGACGGTGAAGGGGGCGGTGCGGCGGTGACCGGCGCGCACCGGGCCGAGGAGACCGCCCGCACGCCCGAGGAGCTGCGTGACGACCTCGGGGAGCTGCGGGCGCAGCTCGGCGACACCGTCGAGGAGCTCGCGCACCGCGCCGACATCCCGGCCCGGGCCCGAGCCACGAAGGACCAGACCGTACAGCGCCTGCAGGAGCAGGTCGCCAAGGCGCGGGACGTGGTCGACGAGAAGGCGCGCGCCCTGCGGTCGGCGGTGCAGGAGCAGCCCACGATCGTGGCTGCGGCAGGCGTCGTCCTCGTGCTGTTGCTGACCCGCTCGGTGCGCCGGCGTCGGCGCCGGCGTCCGTGACCGGACCACCCACGGACTTCACCAACGGTGGCGGGCACGGGGGCGGAGGCCGCGGTGTCGTAGCAGCAGCCCGATCTTGTCTCCGTCGAACAACGTGGTCGACACGTCACGGACTGCGCGCGGTACTCCTTTCCCAGACTGCGGGGTCCCTCCCGGTGCCGGGGGGTCGTTCATGTGGTTGTCCTCAATGCTCACGGCCTACCTGCCCGCGCGCTGCTGACCGAACGCCGGGGCCGCCGCGATGTGCACCACCTTGGTCGTGGTCATCTCGTCGAGCAGCTCGGGGCCGTAGCCGAACCCCTGGCCGCTCGCCCGCCGCGGCTGCGCCGACCCACCGGGCGCCCCTCCGAACACGTCGTTGACCTTCACGGTGCCGACGGGGAGCTGCCGCCACGCCGTCTGGGCGTGCGCCATGTCCGCCGTGAGCACCGACGCCGCCAGGCCGTAGCCGTCGTCGGACGCCTCCTCAAGCGCCGTGGCGAAGTCGCGCACCACACGGACGGGCGCGACGGGGCCGAAGGTCTCCTCACGCAGCACGTCCATGTCCGGGTCGCAGTCGACGAGGACGGTGGGCGGGTAGTACGCACCGGACCCGTCGGGGATCGCGCCGCCGGTCAGGGCGCGGGCCCCGCCCGCCAGTGCGCCCGCGACGTGACCGTGGACGTGCACGCGGTGCGTGGTGTCGACGAGCGGGCCGATCCGGCGCTCCCACTGCCGCGCTTCGCGGACCAGCGCGTCCAGGAACTCCCCGGCGACGGCGGCGTGCACGTAGATCCGCTCGACGGACACGCAGATCTGCCCGGCGTTGGCGAACGCACCCAGCGCCGCCTGGGCGGCGGCCCAGCCCGCGTCCACGCCCGCGTCGACGAGCAGCGGGTCGTTGCCGCCGTTCTCCAGCAGCACGCGGGCACCGGTGCGCGCACCCGCCGCCGCGATCTGACGGCCGGTGGCCGTGCTGCCCACGTGCGCGAGGACGTCCACCGGCGCCGCGGCGAGCTCCGCACCGACGGCACCGTCTCCGTCGACGATCTCCAGCACACCGTCCGGCAGGTGCCGCGCGACGATCTCGGCGAAGCGCCGTCCCGTGTGGGGGCAGCGCTCGCTGGGCTTGTGCACCACGGTGTTGCCGACGGCCAGCGCGGCGCCGATCAGACCGGCCGCGACGGCGACCGGGTCGTTCCACGGGGTGAGCACGACCGCCACACCGCGCGGCTCGGGCACCATCAGGTCGGTGGCGGCCCAGCTGCCCTGCAGGCTCCGGCCGCGGTGGACCGGCCCCAGCTCGGCGTACTGGACCAGCGTGCCGACGGCGGCCTCGACGCCGCCGCGGGCATCGGCGAACGGCTTGCCCGTCTCCCGCTCGGTGAGCGCGGCCAGCTCGGCCGCTGCGTCCCGGACTGCGCCGGCGGCGGCGTGGAGGGCCCCGCCGCGATCGGCAGCTGGGGTGGCGCCCCAGCCGCGTGCCGCCGCGCGGGCGGCGGACACGGCGGCGTCGCAGCGCTCCGCGGAGGCGCCGGTGACCCGGCCCACCAGCTCGCCGGTGCGGGGGTCGAGGATCGTCAGCTCGCGGGAGTCGGTGAGGGTCACGCGGCGCTCGTCGTCGTCGGGCCGAGCGCCCTGACCCGGCGGGCCAGCTCGTCGCGGAAGAAGTCGAGGAACCCGTCGGGGTCCGGGCCCACGTTCATCAGCACGATGCGGTCGAACCCGGCGTCGACGAACTGCTGGACGACCTCGACGTGCCGGTCCGGGTCGGGGCCGCACGCGAACTGCGCGGCCATGTCCTCGGGTCGGACGGTGGTGGTGGCGGCCTCGAAGTTGGCCGGGTTGGGCAGCTCGCTCATCACCTTCCAGCCAGTGACGGCCCAGCGGTTGGTGGACAGGGCGGCCTCGGCGGCGGACTTCTCGTCCGGCGCCCACGACAGCGGCGCCTCGGCGTAGCCGGGGCCCCGGCCGCCCGCGTCGCGGTACCCCGTCACCAGGCCGGGCTTCGGCTCGGTGGCGAAGAGCCCGTCGCCGAGCTCGGCGGCGATCCGCACCGATCCCGGCCCGCTCACGGCCACCGCGATCTCCGGCAGCCGCTCGGGGAGGTCGAACACCTGCGCGTCCTCGAGCTGGAGGTGCTTCCCCTCGTACGAGCGGTAGCCGCCGCGCCACAGCAACCGGATGATCTCCAGCGCCTCGCGCAGCATCTCGTGGCGCTCCCGCACCGCCGGGAAGCCGCGGCCGACGACGTGCTCGTTGAGCCGCTCCCCCGCCCCGACGCCGAGCGTGAACCGGCCCTCGGCCACCAGGGCCAGCGTCGCCGCGGCCTGGGCGATGATCGCCGGGTGGTAGCGGACCGTCGGGCACGTGACGCCCGTGACCAACCCGATCCGGTCCGTCCGCGCCGCGATCGCACCCAACACCGTCCATGTGAAGGGGCTGTGCCCCTGCACGTCGAGCCAGGGGTGGAAGTGATCGCTCATCTCGACGAAGTCGAACCCCGCCTCCTCGGCGCGCACCGCCTGCCGGATGAGCTCCTGCGGACCGAAAGCCTCGCTCGCGAGCTTGTAGCCGATCTCCATGTCAGGGCCAGTACCCGCTCGCCGGACCGGAAAACGCATTCGGCCGGGACGGGTGGCGCC
>NZ_JAOPWR010000532.1 GCF_025965585.1 Pseudonocardia sp. | reverse complement strand
GCCCCTGACCTGCTGTGATTGTGCGCCGTCAGGGACTTGAACCCCGAACCCGCTGATTAAGAGTCAGCTGCTCTGCCAATTGAGCTAACGGCGCCTGCCTCGCGATCCTGCGGCGCGGCGGCTGGAGAGACCCTAGCAAGGGCTTCCGGACGACCGTGCTGCGGGGTCCCGCGGCATGGGGTGAGTGACGGGACTTGAACCCGCGGCCCCCTGGACCACAACCAGGTGCTCTACCAGCTGAGCTACACCCACCATGCGGCACCGGCCTCGACCGGCGACTCGGCAATCCTAGCGTGACATCCGCGGAGCCTCGAAGCGGGTTGTCACGCGTGGTCGGCGAGCCCCGCGGCCACCGCCTGGGCCTGCTCGGACGTTGGGCCGGGCGGGGCCACGAACAGCGTGCGACGGTAGTAGTCGAGCTCACGGATGGACTCGCGGATGTCGGCCAGCGCGCGGTGCGCCAGCCCCTTCTCCGGCTTCGCGTAGAACACCCGGGGGAACCAGCGCCGGGCCAGCTCCTTGATCGAGCTCACGTCGACCAGGCGGTAGTGCAGGTGGGCGTCGAGCTCGGGCATGTCCCGCGAGATGAAGCTCCGGTCGGTGCCGATCGAGTTGCCGGCCAGCGGGGCGGTGCGGGCGTCGGGCACGTGCTCGCGCACGTAGGCGAGCACGAGCTGTTCGGCCTCGGACACGGTCATGGTGGCCTTGCGCACCTCTTCGGTCAGACCGGAGTGGGCGTGCATGTCGCGCACCACGTCGGGCATCGCGGCCAGCGCGTCGTCGTCGGCGTGGATCACCACGTCGACGCCCTCGCCGAGGACGTTGAGGTCCCCGTCGGTCACGAGTACGGCGATCTCGATCAAGGCGTCGCGCGCGAGATCCAGCCCGGTCATCTCGCAGTCGATCCATACCAGACGGTCGTTCACCCACGCAGCCTAAGCGCTACGCTCCGCCTCGTGGCAGAGAACACGGCTCCTGAGGCCCAGAACTCCGCAGCCCAGCAGATCGCTGCGGGTTATGCGACCGAAGGTGCGGCTCTCGAGCTGGGCTGCGTCGTGATCGACGGCACCGTCGACCCGACCGCGCGGGTCCGGATCCCGTTCGCCACCCTCAACCGCCACGGGCTCGTCGCGGGCGCCACCGGTACCGGCAAGACGAAGACCCTGCAGGGGCTGGCCGAGCAGCTGTCCAACGCGGGCGTCCCGGTGCTGCTGGCCGACGTCAAAGGTGACCTGTCGGGGCTCGCGAAGCCCGGCGCGCCCGGCCCGAAGATCGACGCCCGCGCCAAGGACACCGGTGACGACTGGACGCCCACCGCGTTCCCCGTGGAGTTCCTGTCACTGGGCGGGACGAGCTCGGCCGTGCCGATCCGGGCCACGCTCACGCAGTTCGGCCCGATTCTGCTGAGCAAGGTGCTCGACCTCAACGACACGCAGGAGTCCACGCTCGGCCTGATCTTCCACTGGGCCGACCAGCAGGGCCTGCCGCTGCTCGACACCAAGGACCTGCGCGCGGTCATCCAGCACCTCACCTCCGACGAGGGCAAGGCCGACCTCAAGGGCATCGGCGGCGTCTCCTCGGCCACGGCCGGGGTGATCCTGCGCGCGCTGGTCAACCTCGAGGCCGCGGGCGGCGAGGACTTCTTCGGCGAGCCGGAGTTCGAGCCCGCCGACCTGCTGCGCGTGGTGGACGGCAAGGGGGTCGTGAGCCTGCTGGAGCTGGCAGACCAGGCGTCCAACCCGCGGCTGTTCTCCACGTTCCTCATGTGGCTGCTCGCGGAGCTCTACGAGGAGCTGCCCGAGGCGGGCGACCTCGACAAGCCCAAGCTCGTCTTCTTCTTCGACGAGGCGCACCTGCTGTTCACCGACGCGTCCAAGGCGTTCCTGGAGCGCATCGAGCAGACCGTGAAGCTCATCCGGTCCAAGGGCGTCGGCGTGTTCTTCTGCACCCAGCTGCCCACCGACGTCCCGAACGCCGTGCTCTCCCAGCTCGGCGCGCGCATCCAGCACGCTCTGCGGGCGTTCACGCCGGAGGACCAGACGGCGCTGAAGAAGACCGTCAAGACCTACCCCAACACCAAGAACTACGACATGGAGGAGGCGCTGACCTCGCTGGGCACCGGGGAGGCGATCGTCACCGTGCTGTCCGAGACCGGCGCGCCCACCCCCGTCGCCTGGTCGCGGATGCGCGCGCCGCGCTCGCTCATGGCGGCCATCGGCGAGGAGGCGGTCACCGCGGAGGCCAAGGGGTCCACGCTCTTCCCGAAGTACGGCACCACTGTGGACCGCGAGTCGGCCTACGAGAAGCTGCTGGCCAAGTCCGCGCCGGCCCCGGAGCCGGCGCCCGCACCCGCCGACGCCCCGTCGCCGCCCCCGCGCGAGCAGCGCCGGGAGCGCGAGGCGCCGAGCGTGGTGGCCGAGGTGCTGGGCTCGCCGATGGTCAAGTCGTTCCTGCGGTCGGCAGGCACGGCGTTGGGCCGGGAGATCACGCGCGGCCTGTTCGGCACCCGCCGTCGCTGACGTCCCGCCCGGTCCGTCGATCACGGCCGGACGGCGGTCGGTGGACCACCGGGAACGACCCTCTGCCCGTGATCACGGGCGGGTCGGCGGCGGGGCGAGCAGGAACGGGGCCAGCAGGCCGGGGACGGCCGCGTCGGCCAGCGCGATGGCGTCGGCGGCGGCCAGGTCGAGCACCGGGTAGCCACCCGCTCCCGCACCCGTCACGGCCTCCAGCGTCACCAGGCCCGTGCGGCGCTGGAAGATGCTCTGTCGCACGGTCCAGCCGATCACGCCCGAGCGCTGCAGGGCCACGGTGCGCCGGGCCACCGAGCCCTGGCGGCTGACCAGGTAGCGACCGGTCAGGGCGTGGCCGAGGTTGCGGTAGCGGTCCCAGCCCACGAGCGCGGCGATCGGGAGCAGCACCACGCTCGTCGGGCCCGCCCACGACAGCGACGGCACCACCGATCCGACCAGGAACGCGGCCGCCACCAGCACCGCCGTCGGCCCGAGCGCGCGCGTCATCCGGCGCGTCAGCGCCGTGCGGCGGTGGCTGCGCAGCGGTGCACCGGTGATCTCGGCCGGGTGCTCCCGCAGCGCCGCCGACGCCACGCGGTGCGCCTCCGCGCGCGGCACCGGTGGCTGCAGCACGCCACCCTGCGCGTCGCGGGCGAGCCCGGCCGACAGCGCGCGGGTCTGCGCCCCGCGCCCGGCCCGCAGCAGCAGGGGCTCGACGATCTCGACGCCGCGCATGCGCCGCTCGGCCACCGACAGCGAGCGCCGGGTGAACAGGCCGCGGTGCACCCGCAACGCGCTGCCCTCGCCCGTCCGCTCGCGGGTCAGGCGGTAGGCGAACCAACGCTCGGTGAACAGCAGCAGCGCTCCGAGCACGGCTGCGGCCAGCACGATCACGGCTACCACACCCACCGCGATCCAGACGGGCGCGCTCGACAGCCGCGTGGCGGCGTCGTCGACCGCCCCGATCTCCGAGGGGTCGACGCCCAGCTCGCCGAGGAGGTTGAAGATCGCGGCGGCGATGACGCCGACGCCGGCGAGCGAGGAGAACGTCAGCGGCGCGAAGCGGAGCCAGGACCAGTCGAGCCGCGCCAGTACCTCGGCCGGGACGGCCTCGGGCGGCCGTTTCGCCGCGACGGCGGGCGCGGCCGGCGAGTGCTCGAGCAGCTCACGGCGCAGCCGGTCGGCCTCGGCCTTGCTCACGGCGTCGAGGCTCAGGCCGTGGTGCTCCGTCGACGAGCCGGATGCCGATCCGACCTTGACCACGCTGAGCCGGAACAGCCGGTGCTCGAGCCGCGAGGTCAGATCGACGGTGCGGATCCGGTCGCGCGGGACGGAGCGACGCTGCCGGCGGATCCACCCGCTGTGCAGCTCCACGCGCTCGGGTGTGATCCGGTACCGCGTGGTGCGCCAGCGCACCACGCCGAGCAGCACCACGAGCCCCGCCGCCCCGAGTGAGATCCAGACGCGGGTGAGATCGCCCTCCCGGCCGGTGACGAGCACGACCACGAACGCGGGCAACAGCCGGACCAGGCCGGAGAGCGGGCTGACGACGAGCATGCGCGGGTCGAGGCGCCGCCACGGCGTCTCGACGGCGGTGGCGGCAGGCGCTGTCACGTCACCCGTCACGTCGCGTCCCCGGGCGTGGCCTGGGTGGTCTCGGTGAGGGTGCGGGCCAGCTCGGCGGCGTCGGTGGCGTCGAGGCCGCGGATCTTCACCGGCCCCTTCGCGGACGCCGTGGTGACCGTGACGCTGGCCAGCCCGAGCAACTGCTGCAGCGGCCCGTGCTCGGTGTCGACGGTTTGCACGCGCGAGATCGGGGCGATCCGCCACTCCCGCACCAGCCAGCCCGAGAGCGTGTATACGGCGTCGTCGGTGATCTCCCAGCGGTGGATGCGGAAGAGCAGCGGCGGGACGAGGAGGACATAGGCGAGCCCGGCGACGGCCGTCACGATCGCGGTGACGACGAGCCAGCCGGTGCCGAACACGATCCCCAGCACGATCTGCGGCGCGAGCAGGACGAGCACGCTGATCAGGTCGCGCAGCTGCCACCACCGCACGGCCCGCGGGCTGACCTGGTGGGCGGGCGGGCGCAGCGGCAGTGCTGTGATGGTGGCGGGGGCCATGTCCGCAGTGTGCCGGTGACCGGGCGCCTGCGGCATGACAGGTGTCAGGACAGCGGGCCGGCCCTGGCGGCTCACGTGCGGCGGAACGCCTCCAGCTGGGCGGCCCGCACGCCGGCGGTCTGGGCCTGGATCAGGTGGAACGCGGCCTCCCGCGCCCAGCGCTGCTCCGGGCTGCCCGTCAGCATCGCCGATCCGGACCGGGCGGCGATCGCGGCGTGGGCCGCCCGGACGGTCAGCTCCGTGATCTCCGCCCGCAGCGCGGTGCGCTCGGGCACCCGCTCGGCGACGGGGACGTCGGCGAGCAACGCGTATGCCTCGGCGCGCAGCGCGGCGGCCCGCGGCGCGATCGCCAGTGCCGTCTCGACGGCCTCGGGGCGGTCACGGGCGGTGCCCAGCTCGGCCATCGCGACGAGCACCCGGCGCAGCAGGCCCAGTGATGCGGGCGTGGCGTTGGCCGTGTAGGCGAGATCGCGGGCCAGCCAGGCCCGGGCGTCGACCGTGGCGATCACGTCGTCGGCGCCGACCGCGAGCTCGTCCATCTCCAGCGCGACGGTGCGTGTCCCGCCCATCACGGCCAGCGGCAGCGGCGCGCCGGGCCGCAGCCCGGGCTGCTCCCGGGCCGGGACCACCGCGAACACGATCCGCCCGTCGGTGGTACCCGCCGCGATCATGACGACGTCGATCAGGCCCCACCCGGTGCACCAGTCGGCTGTGCCGGACAGCCGCCAGCCGGAGCCGTCGGCGTCGGCACGGACGACGGGCGGCCCGGGGCGGCGGATGTGGGTGATCGCGATGCCCGCGCGGGTGGTGCCCGCGGTGAGCCCGGGGCGGTGCCGCGCGGCGGCCGGGCCGGGGGCGAACGCGTCCGGGGCCAGGCCGGTGACCGGTCCGCGGGACAGCGCCAGCGGTGAGCGGTGCTGCGTGTCGACGAACCAGGTGGCCGCGCAGGCCCCGCTGACCAGCTCGACCGCCTCGGCGTCGACGCGCGCACCCGCCCCGAACCCGCCCTCGGCAACCGGGAGGCTGACGCGGTGCAGCCCGTGCTCGGCCAGCAGCGCGAGGTGGGCGGGGTCGACGCCGTGGGCCGGGTCGTCCGCTGCGGCGGCGTGCGGGGCGAGGACGTCGGCGATCCGGGCCGCGGCCCGGATCGCCGGATGCGCGGCCAGGTCGGGGTCGGGGGTGAACAGCTCCTCCACCGCGTCCGCGGCGGTCCGGGTGATCGTCACCCGGGAAACGCTACGCGGCGACGGCCGTTCGGCCGTGGCCGGTGAGGCGCAGGGAAGCCGGGGGTCAGGCGGTGCGGGTCAGGCATGTGACGTGCAGGGGGCGCGAGAGCGTGGCGCCTGCTCCGCACGAGGCGGGGCGGGGTGGGAGGTTCTGCTCCACGACGTCCACGGTCCAGCTGCCGCCGTCGCGGGCGAGCACCTGCCCTCCGGCCACCGTCAGGGCGTCGGCGTCGCGCAGGCCCGTCGCCGCCCGCACCGCCAGCTCGGCCACCTGGCCCTCCGGCGACCACGTCGAGCGCCCCCGGCACAGCGCCGTCTCCACCTCGCCCAGCCCGGCGGCCTTCAGCGCGGCGACGGCGGTGGGGAGGTCGAGGCGGCCGTAGAGGTAGCCGGTGGGCAGCACCAGCGCGGTGGGGGCGAACCGGTGACCACCCAGGTGGCTGCACTCCCACACGTCCGGCTCGCCCGCGGCCGCCACGGCTACGGCGAGCGCGCGGCCGTCGAGGGCGCAGCAGCGGTCGCGGCGGCCGTGGGTGCAGACCATCAGCAGCGGGTCGTCGACGGCGGCGCCGGGCAGGGGCTCGCCGGCACCGGGCAGGGGCACGGTGGCGAGCTCGTTCGGGCCGTCGACGGTGAGCAACGTGGCGCGGGCCCGTGGCGGAGCGGTGTCGACCAGGTAGAGGCGCGCGGCGTCGTCGGCGGGGTGCCGGCCGGGCCTGCGGATCAGCAGCAGCCGCCACCCGGACGCCGTGACCCGCGCGGCGAACGCGGCGACGGCCGGATCGGGATGGTCGGCCAGGTCCCGCGGCCACGCGCCGCGGTGCTCGAGGCAGGCCCACCGGGGCGCCACGGGCGCGGTGCCCGCCTGCGGCTCGTCCAACGCACGGGAGAGTACGGCGCACCGCACCTCGTCCCGAGCATCCATGTCGGCACGCTACAGAAGGGTGCCCTAACCCGAACGGGCGCCCGGACGTCAGCCCGGGAGGTCGCGGTGGACCACCTTGCCCGTCGCGTTGCGGGGGAGCTCCGCCACGAACTCCACGTCACGAGGGACGGCGAAGCGGCTCAGTTCTCCGCGCACCCACCCGCGGACGTCGTCGGCGTCGACCTGCGCGCCCTCGGCGAGCACCACGAACGCGGCGAGCCGCTGCCCGTAGTCCTCGTCGTCGACGCCCGTGACGGCCGCCTCCCGCACCTCCGGCCGCGCGGCGAGCAGCTCCTCAACCGGGCCGGGGTGGATGTTCTCCCCACCGCTGACGATCATGTCGTCGGCCCGGCCGGTGAGGTGCAGCAGCCCGTCGGCGTCGATGCGGCCGACGTCGCCGGTACCCATGAGCCCGTCGACGCGCTCGACGTCGGTGCCCTCGCGCGTGTAACCCTCGAACGGCATGTCGTTGCCGACGAACACGCGTCCCTCCTCGCCGGGAGCGGCGGACCTGCCGTCGGCGTCGAGGATCACGAGGCGGGTGCCCGCGGGGGCGCGACCCGCGGTGCCGGGGGCCGCGCGCAGGTCGGCGGGGGAGGCGATGCTCACCCAGGAGACCTCGGTGGAGCCGTAGAGGTTGTAGACGACGTCGCCGAAGCGGTCCATGAACGCGGTGGCCAGCGCGGCGGGCAGCGCCGACCCGCTGACGGCGACGATCCGCGGCCGGTACCCCGTCCAGGCGTCGTCGAGGTCGTCGAGCTCCAGGAGGCGCTGCAGCATCACCGGCACCGCGAACACGGTGTCGCAGCGGTGCTCCTCGACGGTGCGCACCAGGCCGGCCGGGTCGAACTTGCGGTTCAGCACGATGGGCGCCCCGTGCAGCAGCGCCAGCAGCAGCGCCGCGTTGCCCCAGGTGTGGAGCAACGGCGCCGCGATGAGGACGGGCTCGCCGGCCTTCAGCGGGATGGCCGACAGCACGGCCGCGACGGGCGCGAGGCTGTGTGGCGGGGGACGGCGCGCGCCCTTGGGCGGGCCGGTGGTGCCGGACGTCAGGACGATCGTGCGGCCCGCCGGCGGGCGCAGCGGCAGCGGGCCCGTGCCGTCGCGGACGATGAGGTCCTCCAGGGAGGGCGTGCCCTCGCCCCACGCGGTGACGACGGCGCAGCCCGTCCCGTCGAGCGGCGGCACGTACTCCGCGTCGGCGACCACGGTGTGCAGCTCCAGCTCGCCGGCCACGGTCGTCAGCTGCGACGCGGACAGCCCGGTGTTGAGCAGCACGGCGTCCGCGCCGAGCTTGCCGAGCGCCGCCTGGGTCTCGACGACGCCGCGGTGGTTGCGGCACAGGATCCCGACGCGTGCCCCGGGTCCGACGCCGGTGTCGCCCAGCGCGCGGGCGAGGCGGTCGCTGCGCCGATCCAGCTCGGCGTAGCTGAGCCAGCCGCGGTCGTCGACGATCGCGGTGCGGTCGGGATGGCGCGCGGCGCCGGCAACGACCCCCGCGGCGACGGTGGCGCCGTAGCGGACGAGTGCCTCGCCCATGCCGAGCAGGCGGTCGGGCCGGACCGGGCGCACCACGCCCGACTTCGTCAGCTCCACCACCGCTCGCGTCGAGCCGACGGCCTGCTCGGCCACGTTCCGGGCCCACCCCGCGATGTCCACGGGCCCGAGTGTCCTCGGGCCAACGGCAGGCGTGCACGACGGCCTGCGCCCGCCCGGAGGGCCCGGCAGGTCCACCGTCGCCGGGGGGTGTGCGACGACGGACCCGCCGGGCGGATCGTGCGCCATCGGGACGCACGAGTCGGTGGGCTACTTCGGCTTCGTGAGGTCGTAGACGGTGCGCCCGCCCACCGTGGTGGCGGTGAAGTGGCTCGTCACCCAGGTGGTGATCTCCGAGCTGGTGCCGCGGCCACCGAACATGCCGCCGGGTCCGCCGCCCCTCTGCATCTGCTCGAGGAACCGCTCGAACCGCGGGTTCTCGCGCAGCGACTGCGGCAGCTGCTCGATCAGCTGGGCCGGGTCGCCGCCCCCGCCGCCGAAGCCGCCGCCCTCGACGAACCAGCGCACGTCCCCGGCGGCCACGTAGGCCTGGAACTGCGCGAGCGTCGGAGCCGGGTCGGAACCCATGAACCCGCCGATGCTCATGATGTTGGTGTCGCTGGACAGCGCGAGCCCCGCCCCACCCATCGCACCCACCGTGGCGGCGGACCACTTCGTGTCAGCGCTCTTCAGCAGCGCCACGAGGGCCGGGTCGGTAGCGGCCTCCCCGCCCCCCGGTCCGCCCATGCCCATCCCCGCTCCACCGCCGCGCTGAAGGTCGCCGCGGGCCGCGTCGCCGCCGGGGCCGCCCTGCCCCGGTGCGCCGCCCCC
>NZ_JAOPWR010000504.1 GCF_025965585.1 Pseudonocardia sp. | reverse complement strand
TCATGACCGCGGTCGGGACACTGGCGGGAGCGTCGGCGCTCGCGGCGTGCTCGCCCGGCGGTGGCTCGACGACGGGCCAGTCGGCGGCCCCGGCCTCCCTCGGACCCCGTCCGGCTTCACTGAAGTTGTTGAACGCGGGATCGCAGTCGGACGCCGATGGCGTGCAGAGCGTCCTACCGATGTTGAAGGACGTGCTCGGCATCACGGTGGAAATGGAGAACATGCCGTATGAGTCGTTGCAGGCCAAGACGTTTGCAGAGTTGGCCGCCGGCTCTCCGGCGCACGACATCTACATCATGGACACCCCCTGGACACCGACCCTCACGCACGTCCTCGAACCGCTGAGCTCCTATCTGAACAGTCCGACGCTGAACGACAAGATCGATCTGAATCCTGGTGACTTCATCTCCAAAGTGTTCTACGACACCTCGGTGTACCAGATCGACAACCCGTCGATTCACTTCCCGGACGGCACGGCGCCCGTCGATGTGAACAACATCGTGTCGAAGAACTTCGAGATCCTGGGTTTGCCGATCCAGTCGAACGCGCTGACCCTGGCCTACCGAAAAGACCTGTTCGAGTCCGCGACGGAGAAGGCGGCGTTCCAGGCGCGTTTCGGCCGCGAACTGGCCCCGCCGGTCACGTGGGACGACTTCATCCAGGTGGCGCAGTTCTTCACCCGCCCGGCACAGGGTATGTACGGCACGACGGTGCTCGGTGGCACGCAGGAAGGCTGGGACTTCTGCGACTTCAAGACCATGGTCGGGTCCTTCGGTGGTGATGGACACATCATCAACGAGAACCTCGGCGTGGTATGCGCAACCCCCGAGGCGATCGCGGCGTGGCAGCTCTACGTCGACCTGATCCAGAAGTACAAGGTCACGCCGGCAAACGCGACGACAGCCGGCTGGGACCAGGCGATCGCGACCTTCAGCTCGGGCCAGTCGGCGATGACGTGGAACTACGGTCCGCAATCGCTGAGCTCGAGCGTCCAAGGTGGCGAGATCGGCTATGCGCTCATGCCGAAGAAGGTCACCAACGCTCCCCACTTCGGTACCTGGCAGTTCTCCATCCCGGCCCGGCTCGACCCGAACAGGAAGGCGTGGGCCTACCGTGCCATCGCCTGGCTCACAAGCAAGGACGCCCAGATCGCCATGCTGCCCACCCAGCTGCACGCCACGCGCGCCTCCGTGTTCGACCAGGCCAAGAACGACCCGCAGATCACAGCGAAGTACGGCAACTTCTACTCCGTGCTCGAGCAGTCGTTGACGGTGGGCGTCGGCCGTCCGCGCGTCAAGAACTACACGCAGGTCGTCCAGCCGATCATCGAGAAGCTGAACCTGGCCGAGACCGGCTCGGGCAGCGTCAGCGAGCAACTGAACGCGGCAGCTCAGACGTCCGTGCAGACGCTTCAGTCGATCGGCTACAGCAACGCCCGGGTCGGGGCCTGACGAGCACCCGGTCGTGCGCCGGCTGATCCACATGACGGCCGGCGCACGATCGCAATGCTCCGTGGCAGGAAAGCGGAGTGGGCAGGCAAGCGGAGTGGAAGGTATGCAGGTGATACACGAGGGCTTCAGACAGGCGGACGAGTCCAGGGGCTCACCCTCAGGTCCGGGCGAGGCCGCCGTGGCGGCGCCGTCCCCGGCCGGTTTGCCGGCCCGGCCACGGCGCAATCCATTCCGTGGTTCGACGGAAGGCTGGCTGCTGACCCTGCCGGCACTGGCAGTGCTCGTCGCCATGACACTCGTCGCGGGTTTGTATGTCTTCTACATCAGCCTGTACCATGTCGACAACTTCGGCGGGGGCAGTACATTTGTCGGCCTGCGCAACTACACCGATGCCTTTCGCACCTATCACTTGCTCGGCGACCTGATTCGCACGATCGGCTTCGTCGTGGTTGCAGTTCTCCTTGAACTGCTGATCGGAGGCTTTCTCGCTTTCCAGCTCGCCAAACGATTCCGTGGCAACGGCTTTGTCGGCATCCTGATGCTCATCCCGTTCGCCATGACCCCGGCAGTCAGCGCCATGATCTTCCGGATATTGCTCGACCCGTCGTCGGGCTGGGTCGACCACTACATGCAGAGCTGGGGGCTGACCTCCCAGCCCATCCAATGGCTCTCCAATGCTCCGATGGCCTGGATCGGCCTCATCGCACTGGACGTGTGGTCGTGGACGCCGTTCGTCGCGTTGATCCTGCTGGCCGGAATCCAGAGCCTTCCGCGCGAGGTGCTCGAAGCCTCGGCGATGGACGGTGCGAGTTCCTGGAAGCAGCTGCGGTACATCACGCTGCCGTTGCTCACCCCGTTCATCGCCATTGCGGGCGTGCTCCGCACCATCCAGGCCTTCAAGACGGTCGACAGCTTCCTCGTTCTCACGAACGGGGGACCGGGTGAGTCGACGACCGTCGCCAACCTCAGTGTGTATCGGCTCGTCGTGCAGAACTTCGATATCGGACTCGGTGCTGCGGTAGCGGTGGTCGTACTCGTCGTCCTGCTGGTTCTCACGCCGCTGCTCATGAGGATCGTCGGCAGGTACGCCGAACACGAAAGGGGGGCGAGTTGATGGCGAGCATCACCGCCACGGCCGCCTTGCGTTCCGACCGAGTGTCGCCGCGGAAGCGGCCCAGCTCCGCCACGGTCGCCGGCCGGATCGGACTCTTGCTGTGGATCGCGCTGTCGGCTGTACCGCTGCTGTTCATGGTCATCACGTCGTTCAAGCCTCAAAATCTTGCCCTCGCGAACCCGCCGGTGTGGAAGTTCGCTCCGACCGGGAGCAACTACACCGATATTCTCCAGGGCACCGGTGGCGCTCCGAACATGGCGCCGCTGCTCGTGCACGGGTTGATCGTGACCGGCGTCGTCACCGTCTTCACGGTTGCCTTCGGCGCACTCGCCGGTTACGGGCTCACCATCAAGACCTTCCGGCAGCGGCGTTTCCTGAGTTCATGGATTCTCTCGACGTACATGTTCCCGTCGATCGTGACGGTTGTCCCGGTCTTCTTCTTCGAGAGCAACATCGGAGTGCTCGGTACCTACCCGGGGATCATCATTCCGGAGATCGCCTTCAACCTGCCGATCGTGGTGTGGTTGGTGCGCCGCGGTGTCGAGGACATCCCGATCGAGATCGAGGAGGCTGCGATGCTCGACGGTTTGAGCCGGATAGGCATCCTGCGACGCATCGCTCTGCCACTGGCCATGCCGTCCATCAGCGCGAGCTTCATCGTCACCGCGATACTGGTCTGGAACGAGTTCACGTTCAGCCTGATGCTGACGAGTTCCGCCACCGAGCCGGCGCCGGCGGCCGTCCTCCAACTCACGGGCATGTACGGCACGCAGTGGGGCCTGCTGTGCGCCGCCTCGGTGGCGATTGCCGCACCGGCCATCCTTCTCGCACTGGTCGCGCGACGACGCCTCGTCAGCGGTCTGACCTTCGGCGCGGTGAAGTAGGGCGCAGTCCCCGATCCTCAGCTGTCCACCGCAGAGCCCAGCAGGGCGACGTCGGGCAGAGCCTGGATGGCCAGCGCGAGTGCGCCGAGGGCGCCGGCGTCGCTGCCGAGCGTGGCCACCACGAGCTCCGTGGATACGACCATGCTGGGGAGGACGCCTCGGGTGTAGGCAGTGCGCACCTCCGGCATCACGATTGCCTCCGCCGCCATGAGTAGGCCACCGATCACCACCCGCTGGGGATTGAGCAGGTTGACCGCCATCGCGAGCGCCCTCCCGATCGCCGCGCCGGCGTCGGTCAGCGCCTGGGCGCATCCGGGGTCGCCGGCCTCTGCGCGGGCGATCACCTCGGCGAGTGTCGACACGTCGGGGCAGGTGACGCGGGCGGCGTCGAGCACCGCCGGAACGGAGCTGAGCGCCTCGAGGCACCCCCGGTGGCCCCACCGACACAGCGGCCCATCCGGGTCCAGGACGATATGACCGATCTCGCCCGCGAACCCCCCTGCGCCGCGGTACATCCGGTCGTCCAGGATCAGTCCCGCCCCGACCCCGTCGCCGACCTGCACATAGAGCAGGTCGCTGCAACCGCTACCGGCGCCAAGGCTCCACTCCGCCAAGGCAGCGGCATTCGCCTCGTTGTCGATGCATGCCGGGGCACCGAAGCGCGACGCGACCCACTCGGCAGGAAGCATCTCCCACCAGCCCGGCGCCGTTGCTCTTCTGATCACCGACAGGTCCCCGTCCGGGCGGGACGCCACAGGGGTGGGGATGGTCAGCCCGACCGAGACCAGTTGCTGGCCTTTCCCGGCCGTCGCCACCCCTTCCTCGGTCACCCGTGCGGCGATCTCGATGACCGCGGCCGGATCGGCTCCGCTCGGGATCGGTGCGGTGGCCGCGTGCAGTACCTGCGACGACAGGTTGCCCACCACAACCGTGAGATGGCGATGGTCGACCGCGATTCCGGCTGCGAGCCCGAGACTGGGCGAGAGCGACACCAGCTTCACGCGCCGGCCCCGCACGCCCTCGGTCACGTTGACCAGCCCGGCCCGGAGGGCGTCGGCCACGATGTTCGACACCGAAGCGGGCGACAGACCCGTCTTCCGCGCGAGTTCCGCCTGCGGCACCGGTCCGACGAACTGCAGTTCACGCAGCACCCGCAACCGGTTGGCGTGCCGGAGCGAGGGCAGATCACCGGTGCGCGTGCGTCGGGTCATGCGCCACCATCCCAGGACATCGGTTCGGCTGGACACTCGGGCGTCGCCGTGACGGTAATCGGACGATACGAAGTGATCCAACCTCGGAGGCTGCCGCGAGGTGCTGTGTGCAGGCTGAGATCACCCTATGGATCCTACTTGTGTTCACATCTTGACGCCAAACTTTGTAGACGGGAGACTACTTCCATCACGTGAGCTCGCCAGACAGCGGGTCGGTCCCGAGCGGCCGCGCACGGTCCGACGATCAAGACGGTCGAGACCGACCGCGCCCTGCGATGTGTCTCCGGCTCGGAGCCGTCGATGCAGAAGAGAGCTATGAGGTCATCCCATTGACGAAGGTCAACTTGTCGAAGCCGGTCGTTCAGGTCTCCCTCGACCTCACATCGCTCCAGGAGGCGCTCGAGACCGCGCAGGTCGCGGTCGAGGCCGGGGTGGACTGGATCGAAGCCGGCACGCCGTTGCTGCTGGCCGAGGGACTACATGCCGTCGAGGCGCTGAAGCAGCGATTCCCCGGCCACCCGATCGTCGCCGATCTCAAGACCATGGACGGGGGCTACCTCGAAGCGGAGATGATGGCCAAGGCCGGGGCGGACTTCGTCGTGGTCATGGGACGCGCGCACGACGCGACGATCCGGCGCGTCGTCGAGGCAGGCCGTGACTTCGGTGTCGCGGTGATGGGTGACAACCTCGGGGCGGCCGATCGGGTGGCCGAGGCCCGACGGCTCGCCTCGCTCGGCGTGGACGTCGTGATCCACCACATCGGGTACGACGAGCGCGGTGAAGCGCCCGGCCTGAGCCCCATGGACGAGCTGCTCGATGTCGTCGACCAGGCGGGCGTGCCCGTGCAGGCCGTCGGCGGCCTGTCCATCGAACAGGCCGTCAGCTGCCCGGACTTCGGAGCGCCGATGGTCGTCATCGGTGCGCCGTTGGCCATCGCCGCCGACAGCTTCAGCGCCAACAACAAGCAGCTGTACGCAGCATTGCACGACATCTGCAGCAGGGTGCACGGCCGCGACGTCCGCTCACCTGGTGAGGCTCGTCCGGCGGCGGCTCACGGATGAAGATCGCGGCCTTCCCGAAGTGCTACCTGGACCAGATCTCCGTCGCACGCACGATGACCGTCTTCGACTGGATCGAGGACGCGCGTTCGCTCGGTGCGGACGGCCTCGAACTCTACGAGGGCTTCTTCACCAGTCTCGACAGCGGCTACATCGCGACCATCGCCGACGCCCTCGACAACGCGGGTTTCGAGATGCCGATGCTGTGCTGCTCACCCGACTTCACCCACCCCGACGCCGACGCACGCAAGCGCGCCCTCGAGCGCGAGGCAGCGATGATGCAGGTCGCTCGCACGCTCGGTGGTCCCGGCGCGTCATGCCGGGTGCTCACCGGCCAGCGGCACCCGGGAGTGTCACTCGAGCGGGGTCTGGAATGGGCCGTGGACTCCATCACCTCGTTGATCCCCCTCGCCCGCGAGCTCGACGTCGTCCTGGCGATCGAGAACCACTACAAGGACGGTCAGTGGGCCTATCCCGAATTCGCCCAGCAGCAGGACGTGTTCCTCGAGGTGCTGGCCGCGATCGACGAGCGGAAGCACTTCGGCGTGCAGTACGACCCGTCCAACGCGATCGTCGCTGGTGATGACCCGATCGAGCTGCTCCGCCGAGTGCTCGACCGCGTGGTGACGATGCAGGCGAGCGACCGCTCTCTGGAGCCGGGCACGACTCTGGAGAGCCTGCGCGCGGCCGACGGTGGCCCCGGCTACGCCGCAGGCCTGAAGCACGGCGTCGTCGGACAGGGCCTCAACGACTACGACACGATCTTCCGGTTGCTCTCCGACGCCGGATACGACGGCTGGGTCAGTGTCGAGGACGGGATGAACGGCCTCGACGAGATCAAGGGGTCGATCGACTTCTTGAAGGTCATGCGGAACAAGTACTTCGGCGGCACGTCCAACCCCACGGAGGAGGAGACCCGGTGAAGGCATTGGTGAAGTGGGGGCTCGGCGACGGCGAGCTGGAGGTCCGCGACATCCCCGAGCCGGAGCCCGTCCGCGGTCGCGTCCTCGTCGAGGTGCACGCCGCGGGCGTGTGCGGCTCGGACGTGCACATGTGGCGCAATCACCAGAGTTGGGAGGTCAAGCTCCCCGTGGTGCTCGGGCACGAGATGGCCGGCGTCGTCGTGGACGCGGAGGAGACGACGGGGTTTCACGTCGGCGAGCGGGTGGTGTGCGAAACGGCCGCGCACGTGTGCGGCCGATGCCAGTACTGCCACAGCGGCAACTACAACCTGTGCCCCCACCGGCAGGGATACGGCGCCCTGGCAGATGGGGCGTTCACCCGCTACCTGTCGGTGAATCCCCAGATCGTGCACCGCATCCCGGACTCGGTGCCGGACCACCATGCTGCACTGGCCGAGCCGCTCTGCGTGGCGCTGAACGGGCTCGTCGAGCGTGCCCGGATCTCGCCGGGCGATGTCGTGCTCGTGCAGGGTGCCGGCCCGATCGGGATCATGGCGCTGCAGGTCGCCAAGGCCAGTGGCGCCGGCGCTGTCATCGTCTGCGGCACGGACGCCGACTCCACCAGGCTCGAGGTCGCCAGGGCCCTCGGCGCTGACGTCGTCCTCAACGTTGCGCGGGAGGATCCGCTGGCAGTGCTCAGGGACATGGGCGAGGGGTGGGGCGCGGACGTCGTGGTCGACGCCACCGGGGTCAGCGCGTCGCTGCAGCAGGCCATGGAGTTCGTCCGGCCCATGGGGCAGATCGCCAAGATCGGCTGGGGACCGCAGCCGCTCGGGTTCTCGCTCGACCCGTTGGTGGCCAAGGCGATCACCCTGCTCGGGTCGTTCAGCCACAACTTCCGGACCTGGGAGCGGTCCCTGGCACTGCTGGCGACCGGACAGGTCGACCTCGACCCGGTGATCGGCGGCGTGTACGACGTCACGCAGTGGCCCGAGGCGTTCGACGCCATGCAGGCCGGCCGCAACGTCAAGTCCGTCCTGACGGGCTTCTGACCGATGAGTCGTGCCGAAGGCAGGACACCACTACGTGTCGCTGTCGCCGGACTGGGCGCCGTCGCACAGGCGGTGCATCTGCCGCTGATCAATCGGCGGCCGGACCTGTTCGAGCTCGTATCCGTCTACGACGCGTCCGCCGCCTTGCGTGCCGCCGTCGGCGATCGCTTCGGCGTGCCGACGACGCGGCGATACGCGTCCATCGACTCGCTGCTCGACGGCGAGGCCGTGGATGCGGTGATGATCTTCACCGGCCAGTCGCACGCACCGGCTGTGATCGCGGCGTTCAAGCGCGGCTACCCGGTGTTCTGCGAGAAGCCGCTTGCCTTCACTCGCGGCGAGATCGAACAGATCGAGGCGGCGGTGCCGGATTCCTCGATGCCATCGCTGCTGCTCGGTTACATGAAGCAGTACGACCCTGCTGTGACTGAGACGGCTCGGCGGTTGCGTGAGATCGACGACGTGCGTTCCGTCGAGATCACCGTGCTGCATCCGACCGGTGCATCGCAGCTGGACTTCGCGCGTCTGGTGCCCTTCGCCGGTGACGTCCCGCAGGCCGACGACCGGCCCGTCCACCGGGCTGCACTCGGCGAGCAGGACGATGCGGTCAACCGGCTCTACAGCGGCACGCTCCTCAGCAGCGTGAGCCACGACCTGTCGCTGCTGAGGCTGATGACGGGGCCGCCGACGACGATCGACTACGTCGACATGTGGCACGTGCCCTCGGTAGACAGGCGGCGCGACGTCGGTCGCGACACACGCGCGCTCGGGCAACATCCGCCGTCCATCGCGATCTCCGGCCGGTTGCCCGGGGACGCCCGGGTGTCGTTGCGGTGGCACTACCTGGCCGACTATCCGGCCTACCGCGAGACGGTGAGCATCCATCACGGCAACGGCACGCTCGAGCTGGCGTTCCCGTCGCCCTATCTGTTGCATGCGCCCACCGAGCTCACCGTGACCGAGTACATCCGCGGGTTCGAACGTCGCAGCGTGCACCGCTCGACGGCCGAGGCGTTCGAGCTGCAACTCGAGGCGTTCCACGACATGGTCACCGAGGGACGACGGCCCCTGTCCTCGATCGAGGACGGCCGGATCGATGTCGAGACGTGCCAGCAGATCATGGGCTGTTTCGCGTCCCGGACCGGACTCGAACTCGGCGGCGAGGCCGCGGCAGTGGCCGACCTGGAGCGGATGGACATCCCCCATCGTGCAGAAGCGGAGGCTCTCTGATGAAGGCAGCGCTGTTCCCCGGCAATGGAACGGTGGTCGTCGTCGATCGCGACGTGCCGAGGCCTGGGCCCGGTGAGGTGCTCGTCCGTACCCGGGCTTCCGCCATCTGCCGCAGCGACATCCACCTCTATCACGGCAACCCCGTGATCGGGGGGGACACAGCCGGCGCCGGCGCTATCGTCCCCGGGCACGAGCCCGCCGGCGAGGTGGCGGAGCTCGGGGAAGGCGTCACCGGCCTCGGTGTCGGCGACCGTATCACCGGGTACCTGCCGATCGGCTGCGACCACTGCGAGTACTGCGCGAGCGGTTACCTGATGCTGTGCGCCCGATGGAAGTGTCTCGGCTCGGACGTCGACGGCGGCGACGCGGACTATCTCGTGCTCCCGGCGCGCAACTGCCTGCCGCTGCCGGACGAGGTGTCCTTCGTGGCCGGCGCGCTGATGACCGACATGTTCGGCAGCCAGTACCACACGCAGAAGCGCCTCGACGTCCGCGGCGGCAAGACGGTAGCCGTCTTCGGTCTCGGACCGATGGGGGCGGCTTCGATACTCGTGGCGAAGGCATTCGGCGCTGAGGTCGTGGCAGTCGACCTGATCAAGGAGCGGCTCGAGTTGGCGTCGACGCTCGGGGCAATGGCGACGGTCGACAGTCAGATCGATGACCCGGTCGAGGTGATCCGCGAGTTGACCGGTGGGCGCGGAGTGGACGTGGCGATCGACTGTTCCGGGGCTCCGCAGGCGCAGAACGCCGCGCTCGACGTCGCCTGCAAGCTGGGGGCCGTCGCGTTCGTGGGCGAGTCGCGCGCCACCGAGATCAACCCCAGCGACCAGATCATCCGCAAGTTGCTCAGGGTCGTCGGTGGCTGGTATTTCCCGCTCGGGGAGTGGGAGGAGATCGCGCGCCTCGTCGTGGAGAAGAAGCCGGCATTGGAAGGCCTGGTAACCCACCGGTACGACATCGCCGAGGCACCGGAGGCCTTCCGCGCGTTCGATCGACGCGAGACGGAGAAGGCCGTATTCACCTGGGCCTGACCATCACAAGCCGCACCGAAAGCTCAGCGACCTCAGAGACGAGGAGAGGCGATGTTCCGTTACGCCGCGGAGATCCTGCCCTATCACGACTACCCGCTCGAGGTCTCGATCCGCGAGCTCGCACGGCTCGGGTTCACCGAGGTCAACCTCTGGTCGGCCGCTCGACCACTTGCTGACCACGTCCAGCCGGGCGACGACGTGTCGAAGATCCGTGCGCTGCTCGACCGCTACGGTATGCGACCGTGTGGCCTCACGGCCTACGGCAATGACGTCGACGGGATGATCGCTCGCGTCGAGCTCGCGCGGGACCTCGGGATCGACACGATCATCTTCGACTGCGAGGCCAACTACTCCGATTTCGTGTCGACGTTCCTGCCGCCGATCGCAGCCGCGGCCGCACGCAACGGTGTGCGCATCGCGGTGGAGAACCACCTCGCCGTACCGTTCACCCCGGAGTTCGAATCCGGTGGCAACGAGAACAAGCGCTGGGAAGAAGCGGTCGACTCACTGGCCCAGATCAAGCGCCTCGTGCGCGAGGTGGACGACCCGAACGTCGGTATATGCCTCGCCCCACCGCACCTGTGGGTCATGGGCGAATCGGTGAGCGAGGCGATCACGTTCCTCGCCGAACGGAAGCGACTGTTCTACTACTACATCTGGGACATCGACCGGGCCTACAAGCACGGCGTGGACGGGCTGAACTTCGGTCCGGGTGAGAAACAGCTCGCGCGGCCTGACGGCACACTCGACCATGTCGTCACACTGGGCACGCTCAAGCGTGTGGGGTACGAGGGTCCGGCCAGCGTGAAGTGCCATGGCACGGCCGGCTGGCCGCTGGCCAAGGTGAACGCGGAGCTGGCGAAGGCGGACGCCTACGTCAAGCAGTGCGTGACGCGGATCTGACCACGTGAACCAGGCCGCGGTCGCAGGCAGGCCGCTCGGCGCGGCGGTAATCGGCACCGGCTTCATCGGCCGGGTACATGCCCGTGCCGCCAGGCTTGCCGGGGCGACGCTCGTCGGCGTCGGTGCTTCGAGCGCGGCGAAGGGCGCCACCGCGGCCGAGGAACTGGGGGCACGGCGTGTCTATCTGACGCCCGACGACGTGGCCTCCGATCCGCAGGTCGATGTCGTGCACATCTGCACGCCCAACGCACTCCACCTCTCCTACGCGCGCAGCGCGCTCGCCGCCGGCAAGCACGTGATCTGCGAGAAGCCGCTGGGCACCGACCTCGTCGAAGCACGGGAACTGCAGGAACGGGCCCGAGAGTCCGGCTTGGTCGCGACCGTGCCGTTCGCCTACCGGTACTACCCCTCGGTACGTGAGGCCCGGGCGCAGGTGCACGGCGGCCGCCTCGGCCGAGTGGGACTCATCCACGGCAGCTACCTGCAGGACTGGCTGGCGGGTGGTGCATCGACGAGTTGGCACCTCGATGCGGCGAAGAACGGCCGGTCACGCGCCTTCGCCGACATCGGCTCGCACTGGTGCGACCTCGTCGAGTTCGTCACCGGGGACCGCATCCGCAGGGTGTCAGCCGTCCTCTCGGGCTGGCCGGACGGCGACGCCGGCACGGGGCTGGGCGCCGACAACGTCGCCACGGTGCTGCTCGCCTTCGAATCCGGAGCCGTCGGCTCGACAGTGATCAGCCAGGTCTCGCCCGGCCGCAAGAACCGGCTGTGGGTCGAGTTCGACGGCACCGACGCGTCCGCCGTGTTCGACCAGGAAAGCCCGGACTCGCTGTGGCTTGGCCGACGAGACTCGGTGACCATCATCCCGCGCGGCGAATCCGGGCAGGCGGAGCAGGCAGCCGCTGTCAACATCGTCCCGCCCGGTCACCCGCACGGGTTCTCGGACTGCTTCGCCCTGTTCGTCGAGCAGAGCTACGCGGCGATCCGCGGACACTGGTCAGACGGGCTGCCGACATTCGACGACGGCGCCCGGGCGGCAGCCGTGGTCGACGCCGTGCTGCGATCGGCGAGCATCGGAGGGTTCGTCGCGGTCTAGCAAGTCAGTCCAGGTACTCGAGTTCAGGAGCACACGATGTCCCGTCCGTTCACGCTGTTCACCGGCCAATGGGCAGACCTGCCGTTCGAAGAGGTGTGCCGCCTCGCATCAGGATGGGGATACGACGGGCTCGAGATCGCGTGTTGGGGTGATCACTTCGATGTGGTCCGCGCCATGGAGGACGACGGCTATGTCGAGCAGCGGCTGGCGATTCTCGCGAAGTACGACCTGAGGGTATGGGCCCTCTCGAACCACCTGGCCGGTCAAGCTGTCTGTGACGACCCGATCGACGAGCGCCACCGGGACCTCGTGCTGCCGCGGATCTGGGGCGACGGCGATCCGGAGGCCGTGCGAAGGCGCGCGGCGGAGGAGGTCGAGCTGACCGCCCGCGCGGCGGCGAAGCTGGGTGTTCGGACGGTGGTCGGGTTCACCGGTTCGAAGATCTGGAAGACGGTCGCGATGTTCCCACCGGCGTCAGCGGCGATGATCGAGGACGGCTACCGCGACTTCGCGGACCGCTGGAACCCCATCCTCGACGTGTTCGACGAGGTGGGTGTCCGGTTCGCGCACGAGGTGCACCCTTCCGAGATCGCCTACGACTACTGGACCACGGTGCGTACGCTCGAAGCGATCGACAACCGCCCGGCCTTCGGACTCAACTGGGACCCCAGCCACTTCATGTGGCAGGACCTCGACCCGGTCGGGTTCATCCTCGACTTTCGCGACCGGATCATCCACGTCGACTGCAAGGACCTCAAGCGCAAGCTCGGTAACGGCCGCAACGGCCGGCTGTCGTCGCACCTGCCGTGGGGAGACCCGCGCCGCGGATGGGACTTCGTCTCGGCCGGGCACGGCGACGTGCCGTGGGAGGAGTGCTTCCGGGCGCTCAACACGATCGGCTACGACGGACCGATCTCGGTCGAGTGGGAGGACGCCGGAATGGACCGGCTGGTCGGTGCCCCGGACAGCCTTCGGTTCCTGAAGGCGCTGCAGTTCGAGCCGCCGGCGGCGAGCTTCGACGCGGCCTTCAACAGCCAGCGCTGAGAGCAGCCGTGGACCAGGCGGAGCAGATCACTCCCCCCGTCGCCCACCATGGCGAGGGCCCGGTCTGGTGGGTGGGGTGGGGCGGCCTGCGCTGGGTGGACATGCTGGCAGGCGACGTGCTGTCACTGGCGCCGGACGGTCAGGTCAGCCGCCGGCATGTCGACCGGGTCGTGGCCGCCATGCGTCCTCGCGCGGCAGGAGGATCGGTCTTCGCCGTCGAGCGTGGATTCGCCCTCGACGCCGGTGACGGATCTCCGCTGCGGCACCTCGGTGAGCTGTGGTCCGGCGCCGATGTGCGGTTCAACGACGGATCGTGCGATCCACACGGCCGGTTCTACTGCGGATCGATGGCGTACGACGAGGCAGCGGGTCGCGGTGCCCTGTACTGCCTCGAACCCGACCACACGACGCGGCTGATGTTCAGCGGCGTCACGGTGTCGAACGGTCTCGAGTGGGCGCCGGACGGCAGCCGGGCGTACTACGTGGACTCACCGACCCAACGCATCGACGTGTTCGACTACGACGCGGGGTCGGGCCTGAGCAATCGACGAACGCTCGTGGAGATACCAACGGCGTCCGGCGCACCGGACGGACTCACGGTCGACGCCGAGGGCGGTATCTGGGTGGCGTTGTGGGGTGGCCGCGCGGTCCACCGGTATGGCCCCGATGGGCGGCTCGACGCCGTCGTCCCGGTACCGGTCACCCACGTCACCGCGTGCACGTTCGGCGGGTCACAGCTCGACGAACTGTTCATCACGACGTCGCGGTCGGCCCTCGGACCAGCTGACGAGCCGCGGGCCGGTGCGCTGTTTCGCGTCGTCCCGGGCATCCGGGGACTACCGGCGCGAACCTACGGCGGCTGAAGTCCGTGTGGGAGCCACCGCTGACGCCCCTCGGGAATTCGCGGGCGCACCTGCGACTTGTCAGCCTGTGTGAGCCAGCCCTCCCATGCCGCCGTCGGCCTGCGCTCCGAACGCGGGCCGGTTCTGCTCGCGCTGATGGTCTCCACCGGCCTCATCGCGATCGACGCCACGATCCTGGCGACCGCGGTTCCCTCCATCGTCCGTGACCTCGGCGGGTACGCCCAGTTCCCGTGGCTGTTCTCGGTGTACCTGCTGGCCCAAGCGGTGTCGGTGTCGGTCTACGCCAAGCTCGCCGACACCTTCGGCCGCAAGCCGATCATGCTGTTCGGGATCGTTCTGTTCCTCGCCGGGAGTGTCCTGTGCGGCGTCGCGTGGAGCATGCCGGCCCTCATCGCCTTCCGCGCCGTGCAGGGTCTCGGCGCCGGCGCGGTCCAGCCCATGGCGATCACCATCGCGGGTGACATCTACACCGTGGCCGAGCGGGCCACCGCCCAGGGCTACCTCGCCAGCGTCTGGGCCATGTCATCGGTCGTCGGGCCCACGCTGGGCGGGGTGTTCTCACAGCTCGGGCTGTGGCGGTGGATCTTCTACGTGAACGTGCCGCTGTGTCTGCTGGCCGGCGTACTGATCATGCGCAACTTCCATGAGACCGTGCAGCGCCGCGAGAACCACATCGACTACCTCGGCTCGGTGCTGCTGACCAGCGGGATGACTCTCGCCATCCTCGGGGTGCTCGAGGGAGGCCAGGCCTGGGCGTGGAACTCGCCGCCGAGCGTCGCCGTGTTCGCCGCTGGGGCTGCGCTGCTCGTCGCGTTCACGTTGGCCGAGCGCCGCGCCGCCGAGCCCATCCTGCCGCCATGGGTGTTCAGCCGACGGCTACTCGTGACGACCACCTTTCTCGCCCTCGGTATCGGCGTCATGCTCATCGGGCTGACCTCCTACGTGCCGGCCTATCTGCAGTACTCGCTCGGCGTGCCCCCGCTCATCGCAGGCCTGGCCCTCGCCGCGCTCACCCTGGGCTGGCCGCTGTCGGCCGGCCTGTCCGGCCGACTGTTCTACCTGCGCCTCGGCTTCCGGCCGACCATTCTTGTCGGGCTCGGCCTCGTCATCCTCGGCACCGGGACGCTCGCGCTGCTCGCGCACTCGCCCTCGGTGGCCCTCGTCGCGGTCACGTGCTTCGTGACAGGCTTGGGAATGGGGCTGGTCGCAGCGCCCTCGCTCATCGCCGCCCAGGCCAGCGTCGACTGGCACGAGCGAGGCGTCGCTACCGGCACGAACATGTTCGCCCGGTCCATCGGGAGCGCGGTCGGCGCGGCGGGCCTCGGCGCCGTCGCCAACAGTGTCGTCACCGCCTCTGGCCGTCCCGGGACCGACCCGGTTGCCGCGACCGACGCCGGCGCCGCCGTCTTCCTGGCTGTGCTCGTTGCCGCCGCACTCACCGTCGTGGCCGGACTGCTCATGCCGAAGGTCTACGCCGCGACCGACCAGCTACCGATGGACCCTGCCGGCACAGACCCCGCTTCGGTGTGACTGCCACACAGCCGGCTCGCCAGATCCGGCCGCGGATCAACGCCGGTGCCGACGGGACGGCGCCGACCGAAGTGGCCCCACTGGCCGGGGACGTCTTGGGACGGGTCGGGGCGGCTCAGCCGGCTGATGGAATCAGCGCGTCCAGGAACGCAGCCAGACGGTGTGTGGCGACTGACGCAAGGCGGACAGCGTGGCGTCGGTCAGCACCCCGTCGGTGTCGGTGACGACGTAGCCGTGATCGTCTCGGGTGGACAGCGACTGGCCGACCACGTTCACCCCTGCCTCGGCGAGCAACCGGTTGATGCCAGCCAACACCCCAGGCACGTTCGCGTGCAGATACCCCGTCCGGAACACGCCCTGAGGTTGCGGCGTCACCACCTCCGGCAGATTGACCGAGAGTGCAGTGCCACCCGTCGTGACGAATCCGATCAGCTTGTTGGCGACGAAGTGTCCGATCTCCTCCTGCGCCTCCTGTGTCGAGCCGCCGACGTGGGGAGTGAGGATGACGTTGTGGAGGCCCCGCAGTGGCGAGTCGAAGGGGTCCCCCTGCGCCTTCGGCTCGGCCGGGAAGACGTCGATCGCGGCGCCGGACAGGTGCCCGGACAGGATGTGGTCCCGCAACGCGGCCTCGTCGACGACCATCCCGCGGGAGGCGTTGATGAACACCGCCCCGGGCTTCATCATGGCGAACTGGTCCGCGCCGAACAGCCCCGCATTGCCGGGGCGGCCATCGACATGGATGCTCACCACGTCCGCCGCTGCCAACAGCTCGTCCAGCGAGCCGACCCGCCTCGCGTTGCCGTGGGCCAACCGGTCCGCGGTGTCGTAGAAGATCACCCGCAGCCCGATCGCCTCTGCCACGTTGGACAGCTGGGTGCCGATGTTGCCGTAGCCGACGATGCCCAGAGTGCGGCCGCGGACCTCGTGGCTGCCCTTGGCCGACTTGTCCCAGATCCCCTCGTGCATCCGCTGGGTCTTCTCCGGCAGCCGGCGGGCCAACGCGACGATCTCGCCCACCACCAGCTCCACGACACTGCGGGTGTTGGAGAAAGGCGCGTTGAAGACCGCCACACCGCGGTCGGCCGCATCGGCCACGTCCACCTGGTTGGTCCCGATGCAGAAGCACCCCACCGCCAGAAGATCCTTCCCGGCCTCGAGCAGCCGTGGGGTGACCTTGGTGTTGGAACGGATCCCGAGCAAGGACACTCCTGGCAGCTGATCAAGAAGCTCGGCTTCGCTCAACGAGCCCGCGCGCACCTCGACCTCGAAGCCGGCGCGGCGGAACGCTTCTGTCGCGACCGGGTGGATGTTTTCCAACAGAAGTACCTTCACATGGCCAACCTAGTGCTCGACCACGAACCTTCGCCGGGTCATGCCGCTTTCGGTCGACCCCGGCGGTGGTGGCGTTCGCTGCGGATCCGGGGTCTCCACCGCCATCGACGTCAAGATCATCAGAACGCCGCGCGGGCATTGTCATCCGCCGCCGCCGGCGCCATTGCCGCCGTTCGCACCGCCGCTGTTGCTGCCTGGTGCGGTCGTCGTGCCGTCCGGGTTGTAGTAGGTGCCGGTGTTGGGGTCGTAGTACCCGTTGCCGCCGCTGTTGCCGTTGCCCTGGTTCGGGTCGTTGGGCGCAGTCGTCGTGGGCGGTTCGATGGCGACCGGGGTGGGGGCGGGCGGCGGCGTGCCGATCGGCACGAACGGTGAGAAGTGCTCGACGGGCGTGCCCTTCAGCGCGTCGTTCATGAAGCTCTGCCAGACCGCCCCGGCGAGGGTGCGTCCGTAGGCCGGGGCGCCGGAGCGGGTGCGGACGGGATCGGACTGGTCGGTGCCGACCCATACGGCGGTGGACAGCGACGGGGTGTAGCCGACCGTCCAGGTGTCCTTGTTGTCGTTGGTGGTGCCCAGCTGGACGGTTCCGGTCTTGCAGGCGTTGGGCCGGTCGTCGTCAAGGGCGATGCGGGAGGTGCTGGCGACGTCGAGCATGGACTCGGTGACGTTGCGCGCGACCAGTGGCGGGACGGCCTGGTCGCCGGCGGGTGGTGTGGTGTTGTCGATGAGGACCCGGCCGTCGGCGGCGACCACCTTGGCGACGATGTGCGGGATGTGGCGGACGCCGTCGTCGGCGAAGGTGGCGTAGGCCGAGGCCATGTCGACGGGGTGCACCTCCTGGTCGCCGAGGGAGATGCCGCCGTCGGCAACGGGGATCAGGTCGGCGGGGATGCCGGCCTGGTGGGCGGCGTCGGCGACCTTGTTCACGCCGGTCTGGATGCCGATCTGGTAGAAGATCGTGTTGATCGAGTCGGTCATGGCGGTCTTGACGGTGCAGTGGTCGCAGTTGACGCCGTCGGAGTTGCTGACGACCTGGCCGGCGATGGTCTGGGGCGATGAACCGTCGTAGGTCGTGCCGAGGCCGATGCCGCTGCCGGCCTGCAGTGCCGCGGAGAGCACGAACGGTTTGAACGCCGACCCGGGTTGACGCAGGGCCTGGGCGTAGTCGGTGCCCAGGCCCTGCGAGCCTCCGTCGTAGGCCACGATCGCCCCGGTCCGGGGGTCGACCGACACCAGTGCGGTGCGCAGGTCGGCGGGCTGGTCGTTCATGGTGGCGTTGACGGCGTCGACGGCCTGCTTCTGCTTCACCGGGTCGATGGTGGTGGTGACGGTGAGACCCTCGGTGTTGATCTGGTCCTCGGTGATGCCGGCCGCGGCGAGCTCTGCCTTGGCCTCGTCGTAGATGTGGTATCGGTCGTCGTCGGGCACCCCGCCGATGACGGGGGCGCGGGGCAGCCAGTCGGCAGGGAACACCTGTAGTTCCCGTTGTGCCGGGGTGATCCAGCCGGCCTGTGCCATGCCATCGACGACGTAGGTCCAGCGGGCCTTGGCCTGGGTGAGGTCGTTGGCGGGGTCACCGCCGGTGGGCGACTGGATGATGCCGGCGATCATCGCGCCCTCGGAGATGGTGAGCTGGCTGACGTCCTTGTTGAAGTAGGCCTTGGAGGCGGCCTCGATCCCGTAGGCGCCCCGACCGAAGTAGATCGTGTTGAGGTAGTTCTCGAGGATCTGGTCCTTGGTCTCCTGCTTGGAGATCTTAACCGCGATCACGGCTTCCTTGTACTTGCGCCACAGGGTGGCCTGGTCCTGGCCGGTGGCGTTCTTGACGTACTGCTGGGTGATCGTCGAACCACCACCGTCGCCGCCGCTGAGCTGGCTGACCAGCGCGCGCCCGATGCCCATGATGTCGAAGCCGGGGTTCGATCGGAACGTGCGGTCCTCGGCGGCGAGCACCGCGTTCTGCACGGTGATCGGGACCTTGTCGATGGTGACCTTGATCCGGTTGACGTTCTCCGGTCGCACGACGGCCAGCGGGGAGCCGTCGGAGAAGGTGAAGGTGGCGGTCTGGGTGAGGGAGGCGTCGTCGGCCGTGGGGACCGGGAAGACGATCCAGCCGATCACGAACGCGAGCAAGGGGCCGACGACGGCCACGCCCAGCAGTACCCATAGCCAGCGGCGCACCCGCTGCCGCGCGGTCCTGGCCCGCTCCGGTCCTCTTGGCCCGCTGCCGCCTGTCCGCGGTGCCGTGCGCTCGGCGACGGCCCGGGTCCGGCCGGCCAGGGCCGGTCGAGCCCCGGCGACGGTGGCGGGGCCGGCCTCGTGGTGGGTGCGCAGCGGCGTGCCGCCGCCCCGGTAGGGCGTTCCCGGTGGGCCTGC
>NZ_JAOPWR010000502.1 GCF_025965585.1 Pseudonocardia sp. | reverse complement strand
CCGGGGCCGGGGCCGACCCCCGGCCCCGGCCCCGGCCCCGCAGCCGGCGCCGGATCGGCCTGGCCCTGGTCGCCGCCGCGGTGCTGATCGCCCTGCCCTGGCTGACGCCCGGCTGGACCGAGCTGCTCGTGATCGTGCAGATCTTCCTGCTGGTGGTCCTGGGGCTCGACGTCCTCACCGGACAGGCCGGGCAGGTGTCACTCGGGCAGACGCTTTTCATGGCGATCGGCGGCTACGGCGCCGGGCTGCTCACCGTCCGCGCCGGCTGGCCCACCTGGCTGGCCGCCCTCGCGCCGGCCGTCCTCGCCGCGCTCGTCGCCGCCGTCCTGGGCCGGGCGTTCCTCCGGCTCCGCGGCTACTACCTCGCGCTCGCAACGCTGGGGCTCGCGGTGGTCACCCAGGCGACCACCACCGGGTGGAACGCGGTGACCGGCGGCCCGTCCGGGCTGGTCGGCGTGCCGAGCCTGACCTTCGGCAGCTGGGTCGTGTTCTCCGACGAGGCCAACTACATGGTGCTGCTCGTCCTGTGCTCCCTGGGCGCGCTGTTCACCACCAACCTGCGGCGCAGCCAGACCGGCCGGGCGCTGGCCGCGGTGGCGCACGACCCGCAGGCCGCCGCGATGCTGGGGATCGACGCGGCGCGCTACCGCACGGGCGCATTCGTCGTCTCCGCCGTGTTCGCCTCGATCGCGGGCAGCCTCTACGCCTACTACCTGCGGTTCATCTCCCCCGACGTGATCAACGTGACCGTCGCGCTGAGCATCGTCGTGATGCTGTCCCTGGGCGGGGTCCGCTCCGTCGTCGGCCCGCTGCTCGGCGTGCTGCTGCTGCAGGGCCTGCCGCTCGTCGGGCAGTCGTTCGCGCTGTGGCAGCCACTCGTCGCCGGGATCGTCCTGATCCTGGTCCTGACCTACCTGCCCGAGGGGCTCTGGGGCGGGCTGCGCGCGGTCTTCCGACGAGTCCTGGCCCGAGGGAGGACCCCATGACCGCGCCCGCACCCACCGAGACCGTCCCGGACACCGAGCCGGAGCCGATCCTGCAGGTCACGGGTCTGACCCGGCGGTTCGGCGGCCTCACCGCCGTCGACCACGTCGACCTCACGGTCCGGCCGGACACCGTCCGCGCCGTGATCGGCCCGAACGGGGCGGGCAAGACCACCCTGCTCGACCTCGTCACCGGCTTCACGAAGCCCGACGAGGGCAGCGTGACGTTCCTCGGGCACGACGTGTTGCGGATGCCGCCGCACCGGCTGCCCGGCGTCGGCCTGATGCGCAGCTTCCAGTCCGCCCGCCTGGTCCCCCGGCTGTCGGTACGCGAGAACGTCATGCTCGGGGCGCACCATCTGACCCGCTCCCGTTTCCTCGCCGACGGCCTGCGACTGCCCCGGGCCAGGCGTGAGCAACGCGCACTGGAGGAGCGGGCCGACGCGGTGCTCGAGTTCCTCGACCTGCGTCGCTTCGCGGACACCGCCGGCTCGGACCTGCCCACCGGGGTGCAGCGGCTGCTCGAGGTCGGCCGCGCGCTGGCCGGGGCGCCCCGGCTGCTGCTGCTCGACGAGCCCGCCGCGGGCCTGGACGGCACCGAGACGCGCGAGCTCGCCGCGGTGCTGCGCGCCGTGGCCCGGTCGGGAACCGCGATCGTGCTGATCGAGCACGACGTCGAGATGGTCATGTCGATCAGCGACGACGTGCTGGTGCTCGACGCCGGGGCCGTCGTCGCCGACGGGCCGCCCGCAGTGGTCCGCACCGACCCGGCGGTGCTGGCCGCCTACCTGGGTCAGCCCGATATCGACGGTGCGGGCACGCACCCCGACGAACGGGAGAACCGATGACGCTCGTGATCGAGGGTCTGGACGTCCGCTACGGGGCGGTCCGGGCGCTGCGCGGGGTGTCCCTGCAGGCCGAGAG
This sequence comes from Pseudonocardia sp., assembly GCF_025965585.1. Lineage (GTDB taxonomy): Bacteria > Actinomycetota > Actinomycetes > Mycobacteriales > Pseudonocardiaceae > Pseudonocardia. The sequence continues at coordinate 3,897 of NZ_JAOPWR010000502.1, read as the reverse complement.
CGGCCGGGCCACCGCACTGATCGGCGCCAACGGAGCGGGCAAGACCAGCCTGCTCCGTACTGTCGCCGGCCTCCATCCGCCCAGCGGCGGGCGGGTCCTGCTCGACGGCGTCGACATCACGGGTACCCCCGCACACCGCCTGGCGCGCGGCGGATTGTGCCTGGTGCCCGAGGGACGGCAGCTGTTCGCCGAGCTCACGGTGGCCGAGAACCTCCGGATGGGCCTGCACGGCACAGGGGTGCGCGGCTCGCAGGTCGCCGCCCGCATCGAGGAGGCCTGCGGGCTCTTCCCCGCGCTGCACGACGCGTTCGGCCGGCGCGCCGGGTTGCTGTCGGGCGGCCAGCAGCAGATGGTGGCGATCGCGCGCGCCCTCGTCCGGCGGCCCGCGGTGCTGCTGTTGGACGAGCCCTCGCTCGGGTTGGCGCCCCGGCTGGTCACCGAGATCCTGGCGACGGTGGGCCGACTCGCCGACGACGGCGTCACGGTGCTCCTCGCCGAGCAGAACGCCGCCGCGACCCTGCGCTGCGTCCACCGCGGGGTCGTGGTGCAGAACGGCGAGGTCGTCCGCGACGACGAGGCCGCCGCGCTGCTCGCCGACGAGGAGGTGAGCAGGCACTACCTCGGCTCGTCGACCTCGCCGGACGACGCGGGCGAGGAGGGCGAGGCGGGCGAGGCCGCCGTCCCCGAGGAGCTGCCGCAGGTGTTGCGTGGGCCGTTGCTCACCTCCTGAACCCTCCGGCCGCGCGATGCACGAGCGGGGGGGACCGGCCCGGGTTCGGCCGGGCACGCCCGTGATCCGGCTAAGGTCTCTGCTGTGAGGAAGAACGGTGCGAATGCCAGTGCATCGCCCGGCGCCCGGGTTCCGCAGTACCCGATCGAATCCGTGGACAACGCCCTGAAGGTGCTGCTCCTGCTGGGCGAGCGATCCGAACTGCGGCTGACCGAGGTCAGCGAGTACCTCGGCGTCGCCTCGTCGACCGCGCACCGGCTGCTCGCCATGCTCCAGTACCGCGGGTTCGTCCGGCAGAACGAACGGACCAAGGCCTACGGCCCCGGCACGGCCCTGACCGGGGTCGCGTTCGCGATCCTGCAGCGCTTCGACTTCCGGAGCGTGCTGCACCCCTTCCTCGAGCGGCTGAACGTCGACCTGCAGGAGACCGTCCACCTCGGCCTTCTCGACAGCACCACCGTGCGGTTCATCGACGCCATCGAGAGCCCGCAGGCCGTGCGGGTCGCGTCCCGGCTCGGACGATCCATGCCCGCGAGCTCCACCTCGACCGGCAAGGCGATGCTCGCCCAGCTCTCCCCCGAGGAGCTGCACTCGCTCTACCCGACCCAGGAGCTCGCGGGCCTCACCGAGAACAGCGTCCGGACACGCGCCGAGCTCGAGGCCCAGCTGGAGACCGTCCGGGCCCGCGGCTACGCCCTGAGCACCGAGGAGAGCGAGCGCGGCGTCTCGTCGGTCGCCGTCGCGTTCCCCTTCCGCAACTCCCCCGCCCGGATCGCGTTCAACGTCTCCGTGCCCACCAGCCGCATGTCCCCGGGCGACCAGGAGACGATCGGGGCCGCCCTGGGCGCCACGGTCGCCGAGGCCGCTCAGCTGCTCCACGGCTGAGCCCCACCCCGGGTCGGCCGGCGATCCGTACCCGACGAGCCGCGCCGCCCGCACGGGGCGCGACCGCGTCAGGCGATACGCGCACCCCTCGGGTGACGCGGCGACCCTCCCCTGCCGCGAACGGCCTCACCGCCGGCGGCCGACCGAGGCCGAGACGCGTCCGGCCGGCCTCTCCCGCTCCCCACGGCCGTCGGGATCGCGACCGCGTTGTCCTCTTGACAGTCGCCCATCCGTCGAGCGATTCTCTTGGACGGAGTACTTCTCTGTATTACAGAGAAGAGGTCGAGGGGTTCACGGCTCCTCGTGGCCGGTCGGGTTCGACAGGTCAGCCGACGCGAGGTGGGAGGCATCGATGACCGATCAGGCCCTCGTTCTCGAGGACGTGCGACGGGGCATGATCCCCGCGCACATCTACAACGACGAGGAGATCTTCCGGCTCGAGCGCGAGCGGCTGTTCAGTCGCGCGTGGATGTTCGTGGGGCACGAGTCCGAGGTCCCGCAGCCCGGCGACTACGTGGTACGCCGGATACTGGAGGACTCGTTCATCATCTCCCGCGGCGAGGATGGGCAGGTCCGCGCGCTGTTCAACATGTGCCTGCACCGCGGCATGCAGGTGTGCCGGGCGGAGATGGGCAATGCCTCGCACTTCCGCTGCCCCTACCACGGCTGGTCCTACCGCAACGACGGCCGGATCGTCGGGCTGCCGTTCCACAAGGACGCCTACGGCGGTGAGGCCGGGTTCCGGCGCAAGGGGCAGACGCTCCTGCCCGCGCCATCGCTGGACACCTACAACGGGCTGATCTTCGTCAGCATGGACCCCGAGGCACCGCCGCTGCGGGAGTACCTCGGCGACTTCGCCTTCTACCTTGACTACTACACCAAGCAGTCGACCGGCGGGATCGAGCTGCGCGGACCGCAGCGCTGGCGGGTCAAGGCCAACTGGAAGATCGGCGCGGAGAACTTCGCCGGGGACATGTACCACACCCCGCAGACCCACACGTCCGTCGTGGAGATCGGCCTGTTCCGGGAGCCGAAGGCCGAGAAGCGCAAGGACGGCAACACCTACTGGGCCGGCAACGGCGGCGGGACGACCTACAAGCTGCCCGCGGGGACCCTGGAGGAGAAGCTCCGCTACGTCGGCTACCCCGACGTCATGATCGAGAAGATGAAGCAGACGTGGTCGGCCGACCAGCTCGACGTCGTCGGCCGTGACGGCTTCATGATCTCCGCCGCGTCGGTGTTCCCGAACTTGAGCTTCGTGCACAACTGGCCCAGGGTCGAGGACTCCGAGGACGTCCTGCCCTTCATCTCCATCCGGACCTGGCAGCCGATCGGCCCGGACGAGACCGAGGTCCTGTCCTGGTTCGCCGTCGACGCCGAGGCGCCCGAGGAGTTCAAGGCACTGTCCTACAAGGCCTATCTGATGTGCTTCGGCAGCACCGGGATGTTCGAGCAGGACGACGTGGAGAACTGGGTGTCGCTCACGAGCACCGCGGGCGGCGCGATGGCCCGCCGGCTGCTGCTCAACAGCCGGATGGGCCTGCTCGAGGACGGCAGCGAGGTGGTCCCCGCCCTGACCCGGGACCAGTTCGCCGGTCCCGGCGAGGCCCACGTCGGCTACGGCGAGTACAACCAGCGCCACCTGCTGAACCGCTGGGCGGACTACCTGGAACGACCCGTCGACCACGTTCGGCAGGTCCAGGTGAGCGGGGTCCCCGGGAGCGACGACGACGCGGCGGTGACCGCATGAGCACCGAGTCCACCCGCGTCCGGCCCACCGGCAACGGCGGCCCCTACTCCGCCGAGTCGGCCCTGGGCGGGCACGCCTCCACGATCCAACGCTCCGGCGCGACCCTGCCGTTCTCCGACGACCGGCACCTGCAGATGCACCGGTGGATGGTCGACGAGGCCTACATCCTCGACGCACAGAACTACGACGACTGGCTCGCCCTGCTCGCCGAGGACATCCACTACATCATGCCGGTGCGGGTCACCACGGCCCTCGGATCCGGGTACGACTCCGCCCCCGGCATGGCCCACTTCGACGAGAACAAGTACTCGCTGAGCCGGCGCGTCGCGCGCTTCCTCACCGAGCACGCGTGGACCGAGGACCCCCCTTCGCGGCTGCGCCACCACCTCACCAACGTGCGCACCTTCGCCACCGACGATCCCGATCACCTCGTGGTCGACTCCGGGGTACTGCTCTACCGCAGCCGCGGCGACGTCCGTGAGCCGGCGCTGATCTCGGCCGGGCGGGAGGACCTGCTGCGCCGGGACGCCGG
>NZ_JAOPWR010000487.1 GCF_025965585.1 Pseudonocardia sp. | reverse complement strand
CTGGAGCTGCCGACGCCGATGACCCCCGCCGGGACGGTGGTGTGTCGTTGATCGACGACCTCGTCCGCGAGGGCGCCCGCAAGATGCTCGCCGAAGCCCTGCAGGCCGAGGTCGACGACTACATCACCCGGTTCGCCGCCGAGCGCGACGAGAACGGGCGCCGGCTCGTGGTGCGCAACGGCTCGCACCAGCCCCGCGAGGTCCTGACCTCGGCCGGGGCGGTCGAGGTCACCGCGCCGCGAGTCAACGACCGGCGCACCGACCCCGAGACGGGCGAGCGGGCCCGGTTCGCCTCGGTGATCCTGCCCGCCTGGTGCCGCAAGACCCCGAAGGTCACCGAAGTGCTGCCGCTGCTGTACCTGCACGGCCTCTCGACCGGGGACTTCGTGCCCGCCCTGGGCCAGTTCCTCGGCTCCACTGCTGGGCTGTCCGGACCGGTGATCACGAAGCTGACCGAGACCTGGAAGGTCGAGCAACGCGCCTTCGCCACCCGAGATCTTTCCCACGTGGACTACGTCTACCTCTGGGTCGACGGCATCCACGTCAACATCCGCCTCGAGGAGCACAAGCTGTGCCTGCTGGTCATGATCGGCGTGCGCGCTGACGGGCGGAAGGAACTGGTCGCGCTGAGCGACGGCTATCGGGAATCGAGCGAGTCCTGGGCGGATCTGCTGCGCGACTGCGCACGCCGCGGCATGCGCGCGCCAGCGCTCGCGATGGGCGACGGTGCGCTCGGGTTCTGGGGCGCGCTGCGTGAGGTGTTCCCGCAGACGCGGGAACAGCGCTGCTGGTTCCACAGGAGCCGTAAAAAATCAACGTGTGCATTTTGGGGCCAGGGTGCGATGAGGTGGTATGCCGATCTCGGACCTTGCTCGTGAGCAGCTCGTCGCGCGGTTCGAGGTGCTGTTGCCGTACCTGAACGAGCGTCAGCAGCGTCTGGCGTTGGCGGCGGAGGCCCGGCTGCTAGGGCACGGCGGTGTGCGAGTCGTCGCCCGCATCGCCGGGGTCAGCGAGACGACCGTCCGCAAGGGCGTGTTCGAACTCGAACGGGGTGCGGATCCGCTACCGATCGGTCGAGTCCGGAGCGGGGGCGGTGGGCGTAAACCGGCGACCGAGCTGGACCCGATGCTGCTCTCGTCCCTGCTGGCGTTGGTGGAACCCGACGAGCGAGGCGATCCGATGTCGCCGTTGCGGTGGACGACCAAGTCTCTGCGTCATCTCGCCAGCGAGCTGACCCGTCAAGGGCACGCGGTGTCGGCGCCGACGGTCGGGAAACTGTTGCGGGACAACGGATTCAGCCTCCAGGCCAACGCGAAGACCCTGGAAGGACACCAGCATCCCGACCGGGACGCCCAGTTCCGCTACATCAACGAGCAGGTCAAAGACCACCGGGCCGCCGGGGAGCCGGTCATCAGCGTCGACACGAAGAAGAAGGAGCACCTGGGCCGGCTGCCCAACCCCGGCCGTGAGTGGCGCCCGGCGGGGGAACCGGTCGAGGTCGAAGACCACAGCTTCTTCGCCATGGGGCCCGAGGTTGCCCAGGCCATCCCCTACGGCGTCTACGACATCACCGCCGATACCGGCTGGGTCAATGTCGGTGTCGATCACGACACCTCGGCGTTCGCCGTCGCCTCGATCCGCGCCTGGTGGCAGGCCCGCGGCGCCGGTGACTATCCGCACGCCCGCCGCCTGTTGATCACTGCCGATGCGGGTGGCTCGAACAGCTATCGCTACCGGTTATGGAAAGCCGAGCTGGCCGGGCTGGCCGCCGAGACGGGCCTGGACATCACGGTCTGCCACTTCCCGCCGGGCACCTCGAAGTGGAACAAGGTCGAGCACCGGCTGTTCTCCCACATCACCCTCAACTGGCGCGGCAGACCCTTGACCAGCCATGAAGTCGTCGTCAAGACCATCGCCTCGACCCGAACCAGCACCGGACTGCGCGTCGAAGCGGAGCTCGACACCGGCATCTACCCGCTCGGGGTCGCGGTCAGCGCGGCGCGGATGCACGCGCTACCGCTAGCACCGCACGCATGGTGCGGATCATGGAACTACACCCTCAGCGCGGCCCGGAAGAACCCCGAGGACACCCCCGCCGGCCAGCAGATCGCAAGCGACCATGGCGATCGGGCGCAGGCCCGGACCCACGCGCTTGAAGTCCTGTCGGATCCGAGGTTCACCGGCATCAGCCGGGCAGAGCTCGACGAGTTGGCCGCCGACCTCGCACCCGCCCAAGCCGCTCAGACCGCGCAGCGCCGCCACGAACAACGAGGGGGACAACGACGCCGCGCCCCGGGAGCAGGCAGCCGTTCCCTGCTCGACGACGCCGACCGGGTCCTGATCACAATCGTCTACCTCCGGCAGATCTGCTCCCAGAACGTGTTGTCCGAGATCCTCGAGGTCAACCCGAACTCGATCGGCCAGGCGATCGCCGAAACCCGGCAACTACTCGACGAGCGCGGTCGCAGCATCTCCCCGACGACCCTGCGCTTCACCACCGCACTGGCACTCGCCGACTTCGTCGACCACGGCTCCACACCGCAACGACCCCAACTACCGGAGCTACTGTCCGCCCCGGAACTGACCGGGATGACCAAGGCCGAGCTGAACCAGATGATCGAGCGGCTCTCCACCAGCCAAGCAGCACAGCTCGAACGGCGCCGCTACCGCCGCCGCGGCGCGGAACGTCTCCCCGGAGCCCGCGGCGGCGTGTTCCAGCAGAAGATCACCGACCCGGAACGGATCCTGGCGACCATCCTCTACCAGCGCCGAGTCTGCACCCGCCAAGTACTACTCGCCGAGCTGTTCGACGTCAGCCCACGCACCATCGGCAACGCCCTGCTCGAGGTCCGCCCGCTCCTGGAACAGGACAACTACCTGCCGATACCCGTTCCCGGACCGCGATTCTCCACCGCCGCCACGCTCCTCGCCTCGGTCCTGCCGACCGACACACCGAGCCCCGCGCAACCGCCGTGTTGATTCCTTACGGCTCCACAAGATCGGCAACGTGTTGGCTGCTCTGCCCAAGAGCGCGCATCCCGGGGCGAAGAAGGCCCTGGCCGAGATCTGGAACGCCGAGGACAAGCAGCACGCCCTCGACGCCGTCACCTCGTTCAAGGCCGCCTACGGCGCGAAGTTCGGCAAGGCCGTCGCGAAGATCACCGACGACCTCGAGGTGCTGCTCGCGTTCTACGACTACCCCGCCGAGCACTGGATCCACCTTCGGACCACAAACCCGATCGAGTCGACCTTCGCGACCGTCCGGCACCGCACGAAGATCACCCGCGGACCCGGCTCACGCGCCGCGGGGCTGGCGATGGCGTTCAAGCTGATCGAGGCCACCCAGGACCGCTGGCGCGCGGTCAACGCCCCACATCTCGTCGCGCTCGTCCGCGCCGGCGCGGTGTTCGTCAACGGCAAGCTCGTCGAACGACCCGACGAGACCCCTCAACCCGAAGCCGCCTAAAGATCTTCATCCACAGGTCTTGACGATTGCTCCCGGGACGTGCGGGCCTGCGGGTCGCGTCGGGGTCGGCGTCGGGCCCGGCCGGTGCGCAACGCCGCGGCCACCTCGCGGCGCAGCCCGCCGCGGGCCTGCAGGTAGAGCGCCTGGTAGATCGTCTCGTGGCTCA
>NZ_JAOPWR010000037.1 GCF_025965585.1 Pseudonocardia sp. | reverse complement strand
CGTGTTGATCGTGTCCTTCAGCTCCATAAATTCCCACTTCACGTACACCCTGATCTTCTTGGACAAGTCCCCGATGGCCACGGCCGTTGTCACGGCGGAGAAGTTTCTCACCAGGCACTTGCGCTTGACCTCCCAGCCTCCCGTCCGTACCGACTTCGCGGGCCACACGGGTGACTTCGGAAGCGAACGCTCTCAACTGATCGACCATCGTGTTGATCGTGTCTTTCAGTTCGAGAATTTCGCCCTTCACGTCCACCGTGATCTTGCGGGACAAGTCGCCTCGGGCCACAGCGGTCGCAACTTCAGCGATGTTTCGGACCTGGCCGGTCAGGTTGCCGGCCATCGAGTTCACCGAGTCGGTGAGATCCTTCCAGGTGCCGGCGACTCCGGGGACGTTGGCCTGTCCGCCGAGCCGTCCGTCGGTACCCACCTCGCGCGCCACGCGCGTGACCTCGTCGGCGAACGAGCTGAGCTGGTCGACCATCGTGTTGACCGTGCGGCCGATGCGGCGGAACTCGCCACGCAGCGGGCGGCCCTCGATCTCCAGCGCCATGTGCTGCGAGAGATCGCCCTCGGCGACGGCCTCGATCACCCGTGCGATCTCGGCGGTGGGCGCGGCCAGGTCGTCGATCAGCGCGTTGACGGCCTTCGCGCCGGCGGCCCAGGCCCCGTCGTAGGACTCCTCGTCGAGCCGGTCGGTCATCCGGCCCTCGCGCCCGACCACGCGACCGATCCGGAGCAGGTCGCGGTTACGCCGCTCTTGCAGCGCCACCATCTCGTTGAACTGGTCGACCACCTCGCCCGCCGCGCCGTCGCGGTGGGTCAGGCGCACGTCGAACCGTCCCTGCCGCACCTGCGAGAGCCCCTCGGCGAGCTCCCGCAGCAGGTCGTCCGGGCTCGCGTCGTGACCGTCGGGAGCATGATCCGACGGGCCCGCGCCAGCCCCCGCGCGCCGTGCCGTCGTCATGGCCGCCGTCCTCCCCTGGTCTCCGGCGGGTGTCCGGCGACGCCTCGCACCGCGACCGGTTCCGTCACCGTAGGCGAACACCCTACGGGATCGGAGGGGGGCCGGACCTGCATCCGAGCGGAGCCTCGAGCGCTACGGAGAGCGACAGGGCACACTGCACCCGTGCCCGTTCAGCTCGAGCGGCGTATGCGGCTTCCGCCCGACGCCCGATCCGCCGGACGGGCGCGACGGCTGCTGCAGGACGCGCTGGCCGATCCCGGGAGCGGTCTGGACGCCGTCGGGGCCGACGCCGACCTGGTCGACACGGCGGTGCTGCTGGCCAGCGAGCTGTGCGAGAACGCCGTGATCCATGCCGGCACCGAGTTCGACATCACGCTCGCCGTCGACGACCGCGACGACCCCGGCGCGGCCCTGACCGTGTCGGTCGCCGACCGCGGGGCCGGGCCGCTGGAGCTGCACCTCGCCCAGCCCCGGCGCCGCTACGGCCGCGCGGCCTCGCACGGGCGCGGCCTGGAGATGGTGCAGCGACTGTCCACCGCGTGGGGCACGCGGCACGAGACCGGCGGCCGCCACGTCACCTGGTTCTCCCTGGCGCTGAACGACTCCGGTCCCCCCGCGGCGGCCGCGCCGCCGGTGACGCCCCTGGACGCCGAGCGGGTGTGGTCGGAGGCCGAGCAGGCCCGCTGGCTGCTGCACGTGCCCCCCGCACTGGTCGACCGGCTGCAGCCGATGGAGCTGGTGGCCGAGCTGCTGCGCAGGCTGCGGGAGCTGCTCGACGCCGAGTGGGTGCACGTCGAGGTCGACGAGGGCGACGGCACCGGGCCGCGTGAGGTGGCCCGCGACGGTTCCGCGTCCACGCCGCCGGCCGGCGGCCCGCCGGTGGAGGTGCCGCTCCCGCTCACGCCCCCGCTGCGGGGCACCCTCCGTATCGTTGCCCGCGCCGGTACGGCCGCTTCGCCGGCCGGGGCAGACACCACCCGCCACCGCGACCTCGCCGAGCTCATCGCCTACCGCGTGGCGATGGCCGTCGAGTCCCGCTGGCTGCGCGAGGTCGACCAGCGCCGCCGGGCCTGGATGACCTACCTCGCCGAGACGAGCGAGCTGCTCGGCCAGTCGCTCGATGTCGAGCTGGCCGTGGCGGTGGTGCCGCAGGTGGTGGTGCCGCGGCTGGGCCGCTGGTGCGCGGTGCACCTCGTCGACCAGGTCGGACGGCTCCGGCTCGCGGCGCTGACGCACGCCGACGAGAACGAGCTCCCTGAGCTGCGCGCGGTGCTCGACCCCGACGCCCGGCCCGGCCTCCCCCCGCAGCTGCGCACGCAGCTGGCGGCGCTGGCGCGCCACGGATCCGCGCCCGTCCGCTTCGCCGTGCCGACCGACGGGCTCGCCGTGGCCCTGCGGGCCCGCGGTGTGACGATCGGCACGCTCGTGGTGGGCCGGCCCGCGAACCGGCCGCACAACCCCGAGGACGTCGTGCTCATCGCCGACATCGCCCGCCGCGCCGCGCTCGCCATCCACAACGCCCAGAGCACGGCCGCGCACGTCGCGGTCTCCCAGGCACTGCAGCACGCCCTGCTGCCCCGGGCGCTGCCGATCGTCCCCGGGGTCGAGTTCGCGGCCGAGTACCTGCCGGCCAGCACCGGCAGCGACGTCGGCGGCGACTTCTACGACGTGCTCACCGTCGACCCGTCGCACTGGCTCGTCTCCATCGGCGACGTCTGCGGCAAGGGCGCCCGCGCGGCGGCACGGACCGGGCTGGTCCGCGACGTGCTGCGCGTGCTGGTGCGCGGCGGGCGCTCGCTGGTGCCGACCGTCGAGATGCTCAACGACGTGATGATGGAGGCGGGCGACCCGCTGCAGTACTGCACGCTCGCCACCGCGATGGTCAGCAGGCCGCGGCCGGGGGTACCCCCGGGGCTCGACATCGACCTGGTGCTCGCCGGGCACCTCCAGCCCGTGATCGTCCGCGCCGACGGCACCGCGGAGCTCGTCGGCCACTTCGGCACCGCGGTCGGGTTGCTGGCCACGGTGCACCTGGAGGCCACGCGCCACCACCTCGAGCCCGGCGACACCCTGCTCGTCTACACCGACGGCGTCACCGAGCGCCGCGACGGTGCCGAGCACTTCGGGGCCGAACGCCTCCTCGCCGCCGCGGGCAAGGCGGCGGGCGCGGGGGCGGCCCAGCTGGTGTCCGCCGTCCGCGAGGAGGTCGAGCGCTTCTCCGCCGACGCCCGGGGCGACGACATCGCGCTGCTGGCGATGCGTGCGCAGACCTGATCCGGGCCCCGCGGCGACCGGTCGGGACGGTGGGCTGCGCCACGGTTGCGCCGCTCGACGGTTCCCAAGAGCGTCGCGGGCACGCATCCTGGAGGGGTCCGGATCGATCCAGGGGGGACCGAGGCCTGAATTTGCTCCGCCGCCAGGGCCCGACGGCCCTGCTCGTCCTGTTCTGCCTGCTCGTCGGGCTGCCCGTGACGATCCTGCTCACGCCCGCGCAGGGCGTGGACGCGTTCGGCCAGCACATCACCGTCGGCGCGCGGCCGCCCGAGCCGTCACTGGCCGGGCCCGCCCGCGTCGTCCAGGTCGGCAACACCTCCCTCGACCTGGACCGCCTCACCGTCTACGGGCCACTGCGCCCGCAGCTCACGATGGGCCCGATCCAGCGCAACGCCGAGTCCGAGGCCGTGTTCGACCCGCTGCAGGCCCCGCGTATCGCGCAGGAGGCCGTCGGCGCGCTCGGCGACGGGTTCCTGGCCTGGTTCCTGTGGGGCGGTCTCGGGCTGCTGGCGATCACGCTCGTGGCGTCGATGGCCGGTGCGGGTCTGCGGACGCTGCTCGTGCTGCGCCGCCACAGCCACGACCACGGCCGCGAACCCGCGGCACCCGGCACGCCGCTCCCCGAGATCTGGGCACGGAGCGTGCGGGCCGCGCGCCGGATGACGGTGGTGGCCGTGGCGGTCTCCGCGGTGGCCTGGGGCGCCTGCGGTGCGCTCGCCTACACGGGCGCGGTGCGCGGGCTGTCCGGCGTGACGTCGCTGGCGCAGATCGTGGGCGCCTACCACCTCACGCCCGAGCCGGTCGGCCCGGCGCTGACCGGCTACGAGGGTGCCGTCATCGGTGACTCGCGGGCGTCCCGGGTGGGTGGCCCGCCCGTCGCCGCCACCGGCCCGGACGCACGCCCCGACGACGCCACGTGCGGCCGCAGCTCCGACTCCCTCGCCGCCGAGATCGGCCACCTGCTGCCCGCGCGGATGCTGAACCTCGCCTGTCCCGACGCCACCGTCGCGGACGGGCTGCGCGGGCCCCAGAACGTGGGCGCCACGCGCGTGCCTGCCCAGGTCGGCGTGCTCGAGCGGGTGCAGGACCTGAGGTTCGTCGTCGTGGCGATCGGCCCCAACGACGTGGGCTGGACCGACTTCCTGCGTTACTGCTACGGCGTGCAGGACTGCGCCGACCAGCTGACGCAGGGCGAGTTCGACTACCGGCTGGCGGCGTTCGACCGCGCCTACGGCGACCTGCTCTTCGACCTGGCCGAGCTGCCCGGGCACCCGCAGGTGATCGTCATGACCTCCTACGACCCGTTCCCCGGAACGGGAGCCGACCAGCAGTCGTGCCCCGACATGCGCGCGGCCGGCTACCCGGGCCTCGACGCCGGGAAGATCGACCTGCTCACCGAGCGCAACCAGCGGCTCAACGACGTGCTCACCGCCGGGGCGCAGAAGTACGGCTTCGCCGTGGCCCGGCCGGAGCTGCGCCCGCTGTGCGCGTCCGGATCCGGCTCCGATGCCGCCGTCACCGAGGATCGGGCCGCCGACGGGCTCGGACCCGACATCCAGGGCCTCGCCGACCCGTTCCCCTACCACCCCACCGGGGTCGGCTCGCTGCGCCTGGCGTCATCGGTGGTGCGGCTGGTGGATCCGGCGGCCGCACGGTAGACCGTGCCGGTGTACCGGGTGCTGCACGTCGACCTCGACCAGTTCATCGCGGCCGTCGAGATCCTGCGCCGCCCGGAGCTTGCCGGGCTGCCGGTGGTCGTGGGCGGGAAGGGTGATCCCACGCAGCGCGGCGTCGTGGCCACGGCGTCGTACGCGGCGCGCGAGCACGGCGTCCGGTCGGGGATGCCGCTGCGCACGGCGCGCAAGCGGATCCCGGACGCGGTGTTCCTGCCCGCCGACAACCCCGCCTACGAGGTGGCGTCCGAGGGCGTCATGGACGTGCTGCGCGGCTTCGGGCCCGGCCAGGTCCTCGAGGTGATGGGCTGGGACGAGGCGTTCCTCGGCGGCCGGACCGACGACCCGGACGGCCTGGCGGCGGACGTCCGGCGCGCGGTGCTCGAGGGCACCGGGCTGCACTGCAGCATCGGGATCGGCGACAACCTGCTGCGGGCGAAGATCGCCACCGAGCTCGGCAAGCCGCCCGGGCCGGGCGTGTTCACCCTGACCGCCGAGAACTGGGACGACGTGATGGCCGGTCGCCCTACCCGCGCTCTGTGGGGCATCGGCGCGAAGACGAGCCAGAAGCTCGCCGACCGCGGAATCCGCACCGTGGGCGAGCTGGCCGCCGCCGATCCGGCCACGCTCGCCGCGGACCTGGGCCCGACGCTGGGGCCGTACTACGTGCAGCTCGGGCGGGGCATCGGCCGCGAGCGGGTGGAGGGCACGCCGTGGGTGCCGCGCTCGCGCAGCCGCGAGACGACGTTCCCGGCCGACCTCACCGACTGGCACGACGTGCGCGCCGAGGTGGTGGCGCTGGCCCACCGCGTGGCGGACGACGTCGCGGCCGAGGGACGGGACGTGGCCCGGATGGCCGTCAAGATCCGCTTCGCCCCCTTCACGACGCGCACCCGCAGCATCACCCTCGACGCCCCGACGCAGCACGCGGAGGCCATCGAGGCGGGAGCCCTGGAGGTGCTCGGGCTCTTCCGGCAGGGTCGCGCGGTCCGCCTGGTGGGGGTGCGTGCGGAGTTCGAACGTTCCTGAGATCAGGAGTTGGCGCCGCGGGCGGCCACCGCCCAGCGGTCCACCACGTCGCCGCCGGACGTCACCACCAGCTCGTCCACCAGGTTCACCGCGGCGCAGACGTGGTTGGGCACCACCCGGAGCACCGCGCCGAGGGCAGGCGGCTCGCCGTCCGGCCACGTGACGGTGGCGTGGTGCTCGGAGAGGGCGACGATGCGCGCACCCGCGACGTCGAGGAGGCGGCCGGAACCGGTGGTCCAGTCAGGACGGTCGGCGCCCAGCGCCTTGCTCCCGGCGTCGAGGACCACCCGGCCGGGCCGCCTGCTCACAACGCTGGCCGCCACCGTGAACGCGATCGCGTCGGGTCCGCAGGTGCCCAGCTCCCACTGCTGCGCGTCGTTGACGACGTAGACGCCGGGGCGCATCTCCGTGAGCTCCCCCGACGTCAGCGGGGCCGTCGGGGTGGAACCGCCGCTGACCACGTCGATCTCGACACCGGCGGCCCGGACGACGGCCGCGGCCAGGCCGAGGGCCGCCAGCTCGTCGGAGGCCGCCCGCGGCGCGCTGCCCGGTCCGTAGCCGTGCCCGGGGAACGTGAACACTCCGCGCACGCGCAGCCCGGCCCGCGCCGCCGCCACCGCCACCGCGCCCGAGTCCTCGGGGGCGACCCCGGTGCGGTGGTGTCCGGAGTCGACCTCCACCACGACGTCGACGGGACCGGCGTGCCGCGCCAGCGCCTCGGCCCCCTCCACCGACTCGACGCCGACGCGCAGCGCCACCCGGTCGGCCAGCTCGCGCAGCCGGGCACCGCGGTCGGCGTCCACCCACAGCGGGTAGGCGACGAACAGGTCCGCGCAGCCGGCGTCGGCCATCGCCTCGGCCTCGCCGGCGGTCGCCACCGTGAGGCCCACGGCCCCGGACGCGAGCTGGCGGCGGGCGATCTCGGCGCACTTGTGGGTCTTGGCGTGCGGCCGCAGGTCCAGCCCGCGCGCCCGGGCGGAGGCGGCCATGGCGACCACGTTCCGGTCGAGCACGTCGACGTCGACGACGGCGTAGGGGGTGCGGAGAGGCGCGGGCACACCGGAACTGTGCCACCGGTGATCGCCCATCCCGCAACCCGGCGCAGGCGACGAGATGCGTCAGGTTGCGCGGGCAGGGACCACCGGGCGCCGCAAGGTGGTGATCACCGGGCGGCGAGCCAGCGGACCGCCTCGTCCACCGTCGCCACCGTGGGCACGTCGGGTGCTGGGGGCCGGTCGAGCAGCACCACCGGCAGGCCCAGCTCGCGGGCGGCCACGAGCTTCGCCGCCGTCATCACGCCGCCGCTGTCGCGCGTGACCACGACGTCGACGCGGTGCTCGCGCAGCAGTGCCCGCTCGGCGTCGGCGGTGAAGGGACCCCGGCCGAGCACCAGGTGGTGCCGGGTGGGCAGCGGCGGGGGCGGAAGGTCCACGGCGCGCAGCAGGAACCACCGGTCGAGGCCCACGAACACGGCCAGGTCGCCGCGGCCGGTCGCGAGGAACACCCGCTCCCCCAGCCCGGGCAGCAGTGCCGCGGCGGCCGCGGCGTCGGGCACGCGGCGCCAGCGGTCGCCGGGACCGGCCTGCCACGGCTCGCGGCGCAGCACGAGCAGCGGCACGCCGGTGTCCGTCGTGGCCTGCACGGCGTGGGCCGTCATCTGGCGGGCGAACGGGTGCGTGGCGTCCACCACCGCGTCCACGCCCTTCTCCCGCAGCCAGCGGCGCAGCCCGTCGACGCCGCCGAAGCCGCCGACCCGCACGTCGCCGGGCGGCAGCGACGGCACCGCCACTCGTCCGGCCAGCGACGACGTCACCACCCAGCCCGGCCGGTCGTGCAGGGCCGAGGCCAGCCGCCGGGCCTCCCCCGTGCCCCCGAGGACCAGGACGTTCACGCGGCACCGTCCGGCTCCGGCACCCGGCGGCGCAGCAGGTAGGTGTCCATGATCCAGCCCTTGCGGTCGCGTTCCCGGGTCCAGACGCGGCGGATCTCGTCCTTCACCTGCTGCAGGTCGCCGCGCACGAGCACCTCGTCGGCCGAGCCGACGTAGGCACCCCAGTAGATGTCGAGGTCGGTGTCGGGCAGGCCGGCGTAGGCGTGCCGGGCGTCGAGCATCACGACCACGTCGTCGGCGTCGGCGGGGAAGCCGCCCTCGGCCAGCCGGCGTCCGGTGGTGACGGTGAACGCGCGGCCGATGCGGTTGAGGATCAGCCGGTGCGCGGCGGCGAGGGCCTGCACGCTGCTGATGCCTGGGATCGAGACGACGTCGAACGCCACCTCGCCGCGCGCGGCGATCCGGTCCAGGATCCGCAGCGTGCCGTCGTAGAGGGCGGGGTCGCCCCACACCAGGAAGCCGCCGCAACCGTCGTCGTCGAGCTCGTCGGCGATCATGCGCTCGTAGAGGGCCTCGCGACGGTCCTGCCAGTCCACGACGGCGGCCTCGTACGCCTCGGCGGCGCGGTCGCGGCGGGGGTCCGGGGCCTCGACGATCCGGTGCGGGCGGGTGACGTGCCGCGCGAGCAGCTCGGTGCGCAGGGCGGACAGGTCGGTCTTCGCCGCGCCCTTGTCGATCGTGAAGAACACGTCCACCCGGTTCATCGCCGCGACGGCCTGCAGCGTGAGGTGGTCGGGGTCGCCGGACCCGATGCCGATGACCTGGATCGTACGCACGGCCCCGACGTTATCGCTGCTCCTCGTCCACCGGAGGCTCCGCGTCCGCGACGCGCACCACAAGGACCCGCGGCTCCACACGCATCCGCAGCTCGGACGCGTCACCGACCGGGTCGCCGTCGATCTGGGAGGGCTGCGGCTCGTCGGCCTCGATCACGATCGACCGCGCCTGCCAGTGCTCGACGCGCTCGTTGCCGCGGCGCTTGCGGCTGGCCACGCGGGCGGCCACGGCCACCCAGCCCACCATGCCCTTCGGCGCGAGGTTGATGATGTCGAGCTGCCCGTCGTCGAGCACGGCACGGGGCATGAGCACGAGGCCGCCGAGCAGGGTGCCGCTGTTGCCCACGAGCACCGTGCGGGTGCGACGGCGCATCGGCTCGCCGTCGTCGAAGGTGAGGGTGACGCGGGTGCGGCTGCCGCGCATCGCCCGCAGCCCGGACACGACGTAGGCCAGCGGGCCGACCCGGCTCTTGAGCCCCTCCGGCGTGTTCTCCATGATCGCCGCGTCGAAGCCGGTGCCGGCCATGACGAGGAAGACGTGCTCCTCCTCACCGCCGTCGACCCGGACGCGGCCGACGTCGATGGGCCGGTCGTCACCGGTCAGGGCGAGCCGCACGGCGGGCACGAGCTCCAGCGGGGTGCCGAGCGTCTTCGCGAGCAGGTTGCCGGTGCCGTGGGGCACCAGCCCCATCGCGACCCCGGTGCCGGCGAGCGCCTGCGCGACCGCGCGGACCGTGCCGTCGCCGCCGCACGCGAGGACGACGTCGGCGCCCTTGTCCACCGCGGTGGCGGCCTGGCCGGTGCCCGGGTCGTCGACGGTGGTCTCGAGCCACAGCGGCTCGGCCCAGCCCAGGCCCGTGCACACCGTGGTGATCCGGTCCCGCGTCCCGGGCGCGATCTTCGTCGGGTTGACGACCACGGCGGGCAGCGGGCGGTCGTCGTCCCCGGCGGGCAGGCGTTCGGCGGCGGCCGCGGCGAAGCGTTCCCGCCGGATCACGAACGCCACCACCCCGAGCACCACGACCGCGACCAGCACCGCTAGCGCGACGAACCACCACTCGGCAGGCACGGCGGAACCCTATGGGAGGGCGCCGGACACCATCGAACGGCACGCGCCTCCCGGTGCGTGCCGTTCGCTTCCGGGAGCCTCAGGCGCCGACGACCGTGGCCGGGTCGGTCCACGGCAGGTCGAGGTCACGGGCCACCTCGCGGCTGGTCAGCGCACCCCGGTGGGTGGACAGGCCGAGCGCCAGCGCCGGGTCGGCGGCGACGGCGGCCTCCCAGCCCTGGTTCGCCAGCCGCAGCACGTAGGGCAGCGTGGCGTTGGTCAGCGCGTAGGTGGAGGTGTGCGGCACCGCGCCGGGCATGTTGGCGACGCAGTAGAAGACCGATCCGTGCACCGTGTAGGTCGGGTCCGCGTGCGTGGTGGGACGCGAGTCCTCGAAGCAGCCGCCCTGGTCGATGGCGATGTCGACGAGCACGGACCCCTTCTTCATCCGGCTGACGAGCTCGTTGCTCACCAGGCGCGGGGCGCGGGCGCCGGGGACGAGCACGGCACCGATCACGAGGTCGGCGTCCAGGCAGGCCTTCTCCAGCTCGTGGGTGTTCGAGACGACCGTGCGGACACGGCCCGCGTAGCGGTCATCGAGGTGACGCAGCTTGGCGATGTCGAGGTCGAGCACGGTGACGTCGGCCCCGAGACCTACGGCCATCGCGACGGCGTTCTGGCCGGAGACGCCCGCACCGATCACGACGACGCTCGCGGGGCGCACGCCGGGCACGCCGCCGAGCAGCACGCCGCGGCCACCGGAGGCCGCGAGCAGCGCGTTCGCACCGGCCTGCGGGGCCAGCCGGCCCGCGACCTCGCTCATCGGGGCGAGCAGCGGCAGCGAGCCGTCGGCCAGGCGGACGGTCTCGTAGGCGATGGCGGTGGTGCCGGAGTCGAGCAGGGCCTGCGTGCAGGGCAGCGACGCGGCGAGGTGGAGGTAGGTGAAGAGCACCTGGCCCTCGCGGAGGCGGTGATACTCCTCCGCGACCGGCTCCTTGACCTTGAGCAGCAGGTCGGCCGCGGCCCACACCTTGTCGGCGTCGTCGACGACCTGGGCACCGACGGCCTCGAAGTCGGCGTCGGTGATCGAGCTGCCGAGCCCGGCCCCCTGCTCGACGAACACCTCGTGCCCGGAGCGGATGAGCTCGTGCGCCCCCGAGGGGGTCAGCGCGACGCGGAACTCGTTGTTCTTGACCTCACGAGGCACACCGATTCTCATGACCTAAGAGTGAAGATCCTGGCGATACGGTACAACCCAACCGCAGAACTTTCGTTGGAGGCCGATCATGCCGCTACCACCTGCGGGAGCACGCCCCGCAAAACCCCTTCGCCCGCAGGAAGTTCGCCCACTCGACGCCACCGACCGCGCGCTGCTGCGCGCCCTCGCCGACGACGCGCGCGTGTCGAACAAGGAGCTGGCCGAGCGCGTCGGCATCGCACAGTCCACGTGCCTGGCGCGGGTCCGGGCGCTGCGGGAGTCGGGCGTGATCCGCGGGTACCACGCGGACATCGATCCCCGCGCGCTCGGCCACGAGCTCCAGGCCATGATCGCCATCCGGCTGCAGCCGCACGCCCGCGACGCCATCCGCGAGTTCGTCGCGCGGCTGAGCCGGCGGCCGCAGGTGCTGGAGGTGTACTTCGTGGCCGGCGCCAACGACTTCCTCGTGCATGTGGCCACCTCCAGCACCGACGAGCTGCGCGACTTCGTGGGCGACCAGCTGAACCGCGACCCCGCCATCGCCGGCACGGAGACGAACCTGATCTTCGAGCACACCCGGGCCGCAGGCCGCCGCGCCTGACCACGCGCGCGCCGCGCGGGTGGCGCCGACCACCCGGGGGCCGCCTGCGGTCGCGGGGCGCGGCCGGGCACGGGAGGGTGGGCCCATGCGTGTTCTGGTGGCCGGTGCGTCCGGTTTCGTCGGCGGGCGCCTGTGTCCTGCCCTGGAGGCGGCCGGGCACGAGGTGATGGCGATGACCCGCAGCCCCGAGCGGTACGACGGGGCGGGCAAGGCCGTGCAGGGCGACGTCCACGACGCCGCGTCGCTGGCCGTCGCGCTCACCGGTTGCGAGGCCGCCTACTACCTCGTGCACTCGCTCGACGACGCCGCGTTCGAGCAGCGCGACGCCGACGCCGCGCGCACGTTCGCCACGGCCGCCGCGGACGCCGGGCTGAACCGCATCGTCTACATGGGCGGGCTCGGCGACGACGCCGACGACCTCTCGACCCACCTGCGCAGCCGTCGCGAGGTCGAGAAGCTGCTCGGCTCGGCGGGCGTGCCGGTCACGACGCTGCGGGCGGGCATCATCGTCGGCCACGGCGGCATCTCGTGGGAGATGACGCGCCAGCTCGTCGAGCGCCTGCGCGCGATGATCACACCGCGCTGGGTGCGCACCCGCACGCAGCCGATCGCGATCGCGGACGTGGTGCGTTATCTCGTCGGGGTGCTGACGGTGCCGGAGGCGGCCGGGCGGGCGTTCGACGTCGGGGGCCCGGAAGTGCTCGAGTACGTGGAGATGATGCGCCGGGTGGCCGCCATCGAGGGCCGCATGATGGTCGTCGTCCCGGTGCCGCTCCTCTCGCCGCAGCTGTCGTCGCGCTGGCTGTCGCTCGTCACCGACGTCGACCTGCAGACGGGCCGCTCGCTCGTCGACTCGATGGTCAACGAGGTGGTGGTGCGCGACGACAGCATCCGCGAGCTCGTACCGTTCGAGCCCATGGACTACGACGCGGCCGTGCTGGCGGCACTGGGAGAACGCGCCAAGGCCGGGAGGGGGGAGTGACGCTCCTCGGGCGCGCCGCGCGCGTGCTGCCCTCGTGGCTCACGGAGAAGGTCCCCCGCGACCACCGGGAGTCCGACGCCGCGTTCCACCGCCGGCGCAAGGTGGTGGCCGCCACCGCGATCACCGGTGCCGGGGTGCTCGGGGCGTCGCTGTCGACGAAGCCCGGCTCGAAGCAGTTCTACGGGCTCACCGCGGCCACGGCCGCCACCTGGGTGGTGGGCGGGCTGGCGTCGGGGCCGCTGCACCTGGGCTGGATGCAGCGCCGCGGCCCGGGCCCGAACCCGGTCCTGCGCCGCCCGGTCGTCACCCCGGTGCTGCTGGGCGTCGGCGCCTTCGGGGCGTTCTACGGCGCCGCGCTCGTGGCCCGGCGCATCCCGGTGCTCGACCGCGCCATCTCCTCGGTGCTGCAGTACGCCGACCAGGGCGACGACCGGCTCGTCCTGCTCACGACGCTCACCAACGGGGCCGCCGAGGAGGTCTTCTTCCGTGGCGCGCTGTACGCCGCGCTGCCCGAGAAGGACTCGGTGGCCGCGTCCACGGGGATCTACATGATGGCGACGGTGGCCACCCGCAACCCCGCGCTCGTGCTCGCGTCGGGCGTGGTGGGGGCGCTGTTCGGGCTGGAGCGCCGGGCGACGGGCGGGATCCAGGCGCCGCTGCTCACGCACCTGACCTGGTCGGCGCTGATGCTGCGCTACCTGCCGCCGCTGTTCCGCCGCGACCTCGCGAAGCGCAGGCTCAACCCCGGTCGCTGACGGCGGCGCGCACGACGGCCCCGCCGGCCACGAGCATGCTGGCGGCGCTGATCAGCCCGGTGACGAGCTCGACGGCACCCGGCCCCGCCCCGGCGATGCCCACCGCGGCGCCCGAGGCCGCGGCCACGACCACCGCCGCACCGAGCTGGTGGAAGACCGGCCGGAAGAACCGGCCGAAGACCAGGAAGTGGGCGCCGACCACCAGCGCGACCCACACGATCACGTACTGACCGTGCGCGACGGTCCCGAGCACGGCCGCGCCGGCGGCGATCGCGACCACCTCGGTCACGACCGTGAGCCGGTAGTGCCATGTCCGGAACATCGACCGGTCGCCGTCGGCCTCGGACGCGGGCAGCAGCCGGGCCGCGCCCAGCACGACGACCACACCGGCCATGATGCCCAGGACCCGGATCGCGACCGAGGCGCGTCCCGTCGCCCCGCCCGCGGCCCACTGGGCCCACGCCGCCCCGGCCACCCCGGCGATCACCGCGCCGATCAACGGCCCGCGGCTCACCGTGGTCTCCCCCATCACACGAGGCTAGTTCGTCACGGATCGAATGTGGGCTCCGGCTCGACGGCCACCTCCAGCACCAGCGGCTCGTCCCGCACCCCGAGCGGCGGCACGACGTCGATCACCAGCGCCCGGGCGCTCGTGGGAGAACGCGCCCAGCACGGCGAGCGCGCCGTCGAGGACCGCGCGCCCCGCCTCCCGCGTTCCGCCCGCCACCGGGGTCAGCCCGCGAAGAACGCGCGCAGACCCTCCAGCAACCGGTCCACGTCCGCGTCGTCGACGTACGGGGCGAGCCCGATGCGCAGGGCGCCGGTGTCGCCGAGGCCGAGCCTGCGGGACGCCTCCAGCGCGTAGAACGAGCTGGCCGGAGCGTTGACGCCGCGCTCGGCGAGGAACGCATAGGCCTCCTGCTCACGACGGCCGGGCAGCCCGACCAGCAGCGTCGGGGTCCGGTGGGCGGCACGGGAGTACAGCGTGACACCGGGCAGCTCGGCGAGCCCCACCTCGATCCGGGCCCGCAGCGCGTCCTCGTGGGTCTCGACGGCGTGCATCGACACCAGCAGCCGCTCGCGGCGGCTGCCGGTACCGGGCGCGATCCCGGCGAGGAAGTCGACCGCCACCGTGGTGCCGGCCAGCAGCTCGTAGGGCAGCGTGCCCAGCTCGAAGCGCTCCGGCACGGCGTCGGACGAGGGCGCGAGCTTCCACGGGTGGAGCGTCTCCCACAACGCGGGTGCCGCGGCCACGACGCCGCAGTGCGGGCCGAGGAACTTGTAGGGCGAGCACGAGTAGAAGTCCGCGCCGAGCGCCTGGACGTCCACACCGGTGTGCGCGGAGTAGTGCACGCCGTCGACGTAGGCCAGCGCCCCGGCCTCGTGTGCGAGGTCGGTGATCGCCCGGACCGGTGGGCGGGTGCCGATGAGGTTGGACGCCGCCGTGACCGCGACGAGGCGGGTGCGCGGCGACAGCACGGCCGCGATCGCGTCCTCGGTGAGCTCACCGGTGGCCGGGTCGAAGTCGGCCCAGCGGACAGCCGCACCGACGGCCTCGGCCGCGAGCACCCACGGCCGGATGTTGGCGTCGTGGTCCAGGCGCGTGACCACCACCTCGTCGCCCGGGGACCACGTGGCGGCGAGCGCGCGGGCGACGTCGAACGTCAGCTGGGTCATGCTGCGCCCGAACACGATGCCGCCGGCGTCGGCGCCGAGCAGGTCGGCCATCGCCGCGCGGGCGTCGAGCACGATGTCGTCGGCGGCACGCTCGGCGGCGGTGACCCGCCCGCGGTTGGCGAGCGGGGACATCATCGTGCGGGCCACGGTCTCGGCGACGGCCTCGGGCACCTGCGACCCGCCCGGCCCGTCGAAGTGGGCGTAGCCGGCCTTCAGCGCCGGGAAGTGGTCACGCACCGCCTGCACGTCGTAGGTCACGCCTGCACCCTGTCATGCCGGCACCGGCCCCGGCAGCCCCGAGCGCGAGCTCACGGAACGCGACCGCACCACTCGGGCTCCACACGTTCCCAGTCCCGCTCCCACGCCGCCGTGTTGTGCCGCTCCACGAGCCGCCGCAGCCCGTTCCAGGCCAGGGCCAGCAGCGCCCAGCCCGACAGGGCCGTCAGGATGCCGCGCACCAAGCCGGTGGCCTCGGCGGCGCGCGCGCTCAGGGGCGCGGACGTCACCCGGCCGTCCGCGTCCAGCCAGACCTGCACGACGGTCCCGGCGGGGCCGGACTCGTGCACCGGGACGTCCCCGGTCACCTCGACGCCGTCGGCGCCGGTCCACCGGGCCCTGACCTGCTGCGGGCCGTCCACAACGGCCGCGTCGAGCAGTACCGCGCGGATCGGCGTCCGCGACGCCGTCTCCGCCCGGCTGCGGTCCAGCGCCGACGCGTGGCCCGCCTGGCCGACCGTGACCGCGACCAGGACCGTCAGCAGGGCGAGGGCCGCGAACGCCCACGCGGCGGCGTCCTCGACGCGGTCCGTGACGCGTCGGCGGTGCACCGGCCTGCGGTTGCGGTCGGAACGGTCGACCTCCACGTGCGGTCCTTCCTGGCGTGCTGGGAACTTCTGCAGGATGGTCGCTCACGGCGACAGCGGCGTTACCGGCATTTCCGGTGTTTCCGGCATTACCGGAGGTGTCCGGGCACCCTGCCGGGTGGGCTCGCGGAGGCTGACCCGGCTGCGGGGGCTCGTCCCCGGGCACGGATGATCGGACCGTGCGCACGGCCTCGAGCGTCCGAGCCGCGGACGACGCCCACCCGGCGCGCCGCGGGACGGGATCGACCCTGCTGCGCC
>NZ_JAOPWR010000454.1 GCF_025965585.1 Pseudonocardia sp. | reverse complement strand
AGCCGTTCTTCCCGGTCACACTGCGAGGCTGACCACGGCGGGCGCGGAACGCGCAGGTGCAGCGGGTACCGTGGCCCATCGTGACGGCTGAGCAGAGCACCCCGTTCTGGGGCCCGGACTTCGACGCGCTGAACCACCAGGACCCCGAGATCGCGGGAGTGGTGCTCGATGAGCTGGAGCGCCTCCGCGGGGGGCTGCAGCTCATCGCCAGTGAGAACCTCACGAGCCCGGCGGTGCTCGCCGCGCTCGGCTCGACGCTGTCGAACAAGTACGCCGAGGGCTACCCGGGCAAGCGCTACTACGGCGGCTGCGAGGTCGTCGACCGCGCCGAGGAGATCGGCAACGCGCGCACGAAGGAGCTCTTCGGCGCCGAGCACGTCAACCTGCAGCCGCACTCCGGCGCGTCGGCCAACTTCGCCGTCTACGCCGCCTTCACCCAGCCCGGCGACACCGTGCTCGCCATGGACCTCAAGCAGGGTGGTCACCTCACCCACGGCTCCAAGGTCAGCTTCTCCGGCAAGTGGTTCAACGCCGTGAGCTACACCGTCCGCCAGGACACCGAGCTGATCGACTACGACCAGGTCCGCGACCTGGCCCGCGAGCACCGGCCGAAGATGATCATCGCCGGCGCCACCGCGTACCCGCGCCTGATCGACTTCAAGACCTTCCGCGAGATCGCCGACGAGGTCGGCGCCAAGCTCATGGTCGACGCCGCGCACTTCATCGGCCTTGTCGCAGGCAAGGCCATCCCGTCGCCGGTGCCGTTCGCCGACGTGGTCACGGCCACCACGCACAAGGTGCTGCGCGGCCCGCGCGGCGGCATGATCCTCGCTCGCGAGGAGCACGCGAAGGCCATCGACAAGGCCGTGTTCCCGTTCTCCCAGGGCGGTCCGCTCATGCACGCCGTCGCGGCCAAGGCCGTGGCCATGCGCGAGGCGGCGCAGCCGGAGTACCAGGCGTACGCCACCCAGGTGATCTCCAACGCGCAGGCGCTGGCGAAGGGCCTCGAGGCCGAGGGCATGCGCGCCGTCTCGGGCGGCACCGACACCCACCTCGCGCTGCTGGACCTGCGGCCGATCGGCGTCACCGGCGCCGAGGCCGAGGAGCGCTCCGGGCTCGCCCGCATCACGCTCAACAAGAACGCCATCCCGTACGACCCGGCCCCGCCGATGAAGCCGTCCGGGCTGCGCGTCGGGTCCCCGAGCGTCACCACACAGGGCATGGTCGAGTCGGACATGGCCGAGATCGCGTCGCTGCTGGCCCGTGCGGTCAAGGCCGAGCACGGCACCCCGGCAGGCGACGCCGAGCTCGCGGCGGTGGCCGAGGCCGTCGGCACGCTGGTGTCGCGCGCGCCCGCCTACCCCCGGCCCTGACCGCCCGTACGTCTCGCCGCTCCTTCACCGGAGGCCCGCCATCGACCCCGTGGCCCAGTCCGTGCTGGTGGTCCCGTACCGGGAGTTCCTGCTCGCCGGGCTGACGGCCGCGGTCGTCACGTTCCTGCTGGTCGGGCCCGTCCGGATGCTCGCGCTGAAGCTCGGTGCGGTCGCCTGGCCCCGGGGCCGGGACGTGCACGTCACCCCGACCCCGCGCTGGGGCGGCCTGGCCATGCTCGGCGGGGTGCTCTGCGGCGTGCTGATGGCGTTCCAGCTGCCGGCGCTGCGGCTGGCGTTCGACTACTCGAACGAGGTCGTCGGCGTGATGCTCGCGGCCGTGGTGCTGGCGATCGTCGGCGCGCTGGACGACCGGTACGACCTGGACGCTCTGACGAAGTTCGCCGGTCAGGTCATGGCCGCGGGCGTTCTGATCATCTTCGGCGTGCAGTGGGTGTCGCTGTGGGTGCCGTGGGGCGGCACCGGCCAGGGCAACTTCCTGGTGCTCGGGCAGGAGCAGGGGCTGCTGCTCACGGTGCTGCTGACCGTGGCGCTGGTGAACGCGATGAACTTCGTCGACGGGCTCGACGGGCTCGCTGCCGGCATCGGGATGATCTCCGCCGTGGCCAGCGGGGCGTTCGCGGTCGGGCTGATCGTCAAGGTGGGCAACGACCCGTCGTACTACTCGCCGGCACTCATCGCGGCCGTGCTGGGCGGGGCCTGCCTGGGCTTCCTGCCGCACAACTTCAACCCGGCCCGGATCTTCATGGGCGACTCCGGCTCGATGCTCATCGGCCTGCTGCTCGCCGCCGCCACCACGAGCGAGTCGGGCAAGACCCCGCTGGGCGACACGCAGGCGTTCAACGCGCTGGCGCTGTTCGCGCCGCTCATCGTGCTGGCGTCGGTGGTGTTCATCCCGGTGCTGGACCTGCTCATGGCCGTCGTCCGGCGCACACGCAAGGGCATGAGCCCGTTCGCGCCGGACAAGATGCACCTGCACCACAGGCTGCTGGAGATCGGGCACAGCCACCGGCGCGCCGTGCTGCTGATCTACCTGTGGGCGGGTGTGCTGGCGTTCGGCGCAGTGGCGCTCTCGCTCATCGAGGACCCGTTCATCGTTCTGTGGGCGGTGGGGATCGGGCTGCTGCTCGCCGTGCTGGCATCCGTAGTGCCCCGGGCTCGCCGCCGGGCGGACACGGCGCGTGCCCGGCAGCCCGTTCCATGATCAAATAAAATCGGACAACTAGCACGGAGTGACCTGGGTTACGTCTCTTTCTCGCAGGTCAGGGCGTGCGTGGAAGCCGTGTGACCCTGTGGTAGCGTCCGTGACACGGGCCGGTGACCGGCCTGGTTTGTCCCGTTGGGTTACTCCTTGTGGGTGGCCCGGGGTCGAACCGCTTCCAGTGTCGAGGCGAGGAGTTGCTCTTGAACGCTCACACCCGGGCAAAGCGTCTCCTGGCCCGGATCCACTGAGCCGAGCAGGGTGGACAGCAGCGGGCCCGAGCTCGGTGATCTGCTCTCGATGGGCCTCACTCTAGCCCTCTGTGTCGTCGCCGGATTCGGGCTCGGCTGGTTGGTCGATCTTCCGTTCGGCACATTCCCGGCTTTCGCCATGGTTGGTCTGGCCCTTGGCGTGGTAGCCGCTTCCGCCTACGTCTACAAGCAGTTCAAGAGGTTCTCGTGATTCAGGGGTTTCCAGTGATCGAGGTGAGACGGCCGTGGTAGCAGGCGCCTCGCCCTACACACCGCCCGTCACCCGGGCCACGTTCCGCCGTTCCGCTCGGATGGCCGTGGTGGTCACCGCCGTCGCGGTGGTGGTGCTGGTGGCCACCGGGCTCGGCCTGTACGGCCTGTTCCTGGCCGTCGGCGTCGCGCTCGGCACGCTGAACTCCTGGGCCGTGATGCGGGCGGTGGCGAACTTCGCCAACACCCGACCGTCCAAGGCCCGGTTCTCCGGTTCCGTGCTGGGCCGGCTGGCCGTCATCACGGTGCTGGCCCTCGCCTGCGCCTACTTCTTCCGCCCGGCCGGGATCGCCGTCTTCGCCGGACTGGCGCTGTTCCAGTTCCTCGCGATCGTGAGCTCGATGCTGCCGCTGATCAAGGAGATCCGACAGAAATGATCGATCTGGGATGACCGTTCTCGTCCTCGCTGCCGAGGGAGGCAGCATCACCCCGGGCGCACACTCCACCGTCGAGTTCCTGGGCCTGACGTTCAACATCGACACCATCATCGGCACGCTCGTCGCCGGCGTGATCGTGTGCGGCCTTGGCCTCTACATGGCCCGTGGCGCCACGAAGGGCAAGCCGTCGGGGCTGCAGGTCGCGTTCGAGGCCCTCGCGAGCTGGGTGCAGGGCCAGGTCAAGGAGGGCATGGGGCTCCGAGCCCCGCGTGGTGTCGTCGGCCTGTGCATCACGCTCTTCGCCTTCATCCTGACCTGCAACTGGCTGGCCGCGCTGCCGTCCGAGCACTACGTCCCGCCGCCCACCTCGGACGTCAACCTCGTCTACCCACTGGCGCTGCTGGTCATCATCTGGGTCAACGTGGCGGGCATCCGCAGGCGCGGGGCGAAGGCGTACTTCGGGCACTTCACGAAGCCCTACGCCTTCCTCGCGCCGATCGAGTTCATCACCCAGTACTTCGCACGCCCGCTGTCGCTGGCGCTGCGGCTGTTCGGCAACATCTTCGCCGGCGGGATCATGGTCGCCGTCATCGGACTCATGCCGGTCTACATCCTCTGGGCCCCGAACGCGGTCTGGAAGCTGTTCGACATGTTCATCGGCGTCATCCAGGCGCTGATCTTCACGCTGCTGACCCTGATCTACTTCAGTGAGGCCGTGGGCAGCGAGGAGGAGGCGGCGCACTAGCCGCTTCGACGCCCACCCCAACCACGATGTGTGCCATGCGGAGCACCGCCTGGCGCGGGAAAGAACGAGGAGAGACATGAGTGCAATGGTTCTGGCACAGGCGGCCCAGGGGATCTCGGGCAACCTGACCCTCGGCCTGGCGATGGTCGGTGGTGGCCTGGCGCTCGGCGGCGGCGCCATCGGCGCGGCGGTCGGCGACGGTCTGGCCGGTTCCGCGGTCATTCAGGGTGTCGCGCGCCAGCCGGAGGCGGCCGGCCGCCTGAACACCACCATGTTCCTGATCATCGGTCTGGTCGAGGGCATGTACTTCATCAACCTGGCGTTCATGGCCCTGTTCGTGTTCGTCACCGGCGCGAGCTGAGCGAGACGCCATGACGACAACGGTGGAGGCGGCGGCGTCCAACAACTTCCTGCTGCCCAACGCCACGATCATCGTCGTCTTCCTGATCTTCCTGGCCGTTCTGTTCGTCTTCTACCGCTTCATCGTGCCGCCGCTGACCAAGGCGATGGCCGAGCGGGACGAGATGGTCAAGAAGCAGATCGAGGACCGCGACAACGCGGTGCGCAAGCTCAAGCAGGCCGAGGAGCGCTACGACTCGGCGCTCGCCGAGGCCCGTGCCGAGGCGGCGGCGATCCGCGACGAGGCCCGCCTCGACGCGCAGCGCATCCGCGAGGAGATGCGGGCCGAGACCGACCGCCAGGTCGAGCAGATCCGCGCCCGTGGCGAGGAGGAGCTCGCGGCCCAGCGTGCGCGCTCGGTCGCGGAGCTGCGTACCGAGATCGGTGGGCTCTCCACGCAGCTCGCCGGTCGGGTGCTCGGCACCCCGATGGGCGAGGACGGGCCGCACCGGACCACGGTCGA
The DNA here is from genome assembly GCF_025965585.1 of Pseudonocardia sp. Taxonomy (GTDB): domain Bacteria; phylum Actinomycetota; class Actinomycetes; order Mycobacteriales; family Pseudonocardiaceae; genus Pseudonocardia. The sequence continues at coordinate 6,567 of NZ_JAOPWR010000454.1, read as the reverse complement.
GCAGTTCCTGGCCGGGCTCGAGGAGCCCTCGACCGCAGGAGGGAAGCCCTGATGGAGATCATCGCTGAACTCGTCGGCTTCGTCATCATCATTCTCGTGCTGTACAGGTTCGTCTGGCCGCTCGTGAAGAAGATGGTGGCCGATCGGCAGAACGTGGTGCAGCAGCAGGTCGACGACGCCGCCGAGGCCGAGCGCAAGCTCGCGGAGGCGCAGCAGCGCTACGACTCGGCGGTGGCCGAGGCCCGCAACGAGGCCGCCCGCATCCGCGACGACGCCCGCGCCGACGCCCTCAGCATCCGCGAGGAGCTCAAGGAGCAGGCCGAGGCCGAGGTCGAGCGGATCAAGCAGCGCGGGGAGGAGCAGCTCGCCGCCGAGCGCGACCAGGTCGTGCGGCAGCTCCGTTCCGAGCTGGGTGCGCAGGCGATGCAGCTCGCCGAGCGCATCGTCGTCGATCAGCTGTCCGATGAGAAGCGCAGGAGCACCACGGTCGACGGCTTCCTGAACGACATCGACCAGCTGCCGGCTCGCGGCACCGACAGCCGGCAGGCCGCGCCTGTCGGAGGAGGGGCGATCTGATGGCGCAGATGCTGCAGTCCGCCAGCCGCGACGCGCTCGCCGAGGCGGCTGACCGGCTCGACTCCTACATCGACAGCGCGTCGGCGAGTGACCTCGCGCGGCTCGGCGACGACCTGTTCGCCGTGCTGCGGCTGCTGTCGGAGGAGCCCGGGCTCCGGCGGGCGCTCGCCGATCCGGCCACGCCCGCGGCGGCGCGCTCGGCCCTCGCCGACCGCCTCTTCAACGGCAAGATCAGCCGGCCCGCGCTCGACCTCGTGTCGGACCTCGTGTCCTCGCGCTGGTCGCGGACCGGTGACCTGCTGGAGGCGCTCGAGGTGCTGGCCCGCCGGGCCACGCTGGGCGTCGCGGAGAAGGACGGCACCCTCGAGAGGGTCGAGGACGAGCTGTTCCGCTTCGGGCGCATCCTCGACCGCGAGCCGCAGCTCGGATCGCTGCTCGCCGACCAGAACACCCCGGCCGACAAGCGCGTCGAGCTGCTCCGCTCGGTGCTGGGCGGCAAGGTCTCCCCGGTCACCGAGACCCTGCTCGAGCAGACCGTCCGCACGCCCCGGGGCCGCAACCTCGACGTGGCCGCCGAGGAGCTCTCCGAGCTCGCGGCCGCCCGCCGGGACCGCTACGTCGCGCACGTTCGCACCCCGGTGCGGCTGACGGCGGAGCAGGAGCAGCGGCTCGCCGACTCCTTGTCCAGGCTCTACAACCGGCCGATCTCGTTGCAGGTCGAGCTCGATCCCTCCCTGCTCGGCGGTCTCGTCGTCCAGGTCGGCGGCGAGCTGATCGACGGCAGCGTGTCCGGCAAGCTCGCCGCGGCCCGCCGCCGGCTGCCCGGCTGAGCTGCCACCCATGACCGCCCGCGACGTCGATCGCACTACCAGAGAAGGAAAGACGACAGCATGACAGAGCTGACGATCTCCTCGGAGGAGATCCGGAGTGCGATCTCCAGCTACGTCTCGTCGCTGGAGACCGAGACCTCCCGCGAGGAGGTGGGCACCGTCTACGACACGGGTGACGGCATCGCCCACGTCGAGGGCCTGCCCTCGGTCATGACCAACGAGCTGCTGGAGTTCTCCGGCGGCGTGCTCGGGGTGGCGCTCAACCTCGACCAGCGCGAGATCGGCTCGGTCATCCTCGGCCCGTACGGCGGGATCGAGGAGGGCCAGCAGGTGCGCCGCACCGGCAACATCCTCTCGGTGCCGGTCGGCGACAACTTCCTCGGCCGGGTCATCGACCCCCTGGGCGCCCCGATCGACGGGCTCGGCGACATCGAGGCCGAGACCCAGCGCGTGCTCGAGCTGCAGGCCGCCTCCGTGGTCCAGCGGCAGAGCGTGAGTGAGCCACTGCAGACCGGCATCAAGGCCATCGACGCCATGACGCCGATCGGCCGCGGCCAGCGCCAGCTCATCATCGGCGACCGCAAGACGGGGAAGACCGCCGTCTGCGTCGACACGATCATCAACCAGAAGCAGAACTGGGCGAGCGGCGACCCGAAGAAGCAGGTCCGCTGCATCTACGTCGCCATCGGCCAGAAGGGCTCCACGATCGCCGGCATCCGGCAGTCGCTGGAGGACGCCGGCGCGCTGGAGTACACGACGATCGTCGCGGCTCCCGCCTCCGACCCCGCGGGCTTCAAGTGGCTCGCCCCGTACACCGGCTCGGCGGTCGGCCAGCACTGGATGTACCAGGGCAAGCACGTCCTCATCGTGTTCGACGACCTGTCCAAGCAGGCCGAGGCGTACCGCGCCATCTCGCTGCTGCTGCGCCGCCCGCCGGGCCGCGAGGCGTACCCCGGCGACGTCTTCTACTTGCACTCCCGCCTGCTGGAGCGCTGCGCGAAGCTGTCGGACGAGCTGGGCGCGGGCTCGATGACCGGTCTGCCGATCATCGAGACCAAGGCCAACGACGTGTCGGCGTACATCCCGACCAACGTCATCTCCATCACCGACGGTCAGGTCTTCCTCGAGTCCGACCTGTTCAACCAGGGCGTCCGGCCGGCGATCAACGTCGGTATCTCGGTCTCCCGCGTCGGTGGTGCGGCCAAGGTCAAGGCGATGAAGCAGGTGTCCGGGTCGCTGCGCCTGGACCTCTCGCAGTACCGCGAGCTGGAGGCCTTCGCGGCGTTCGGCTCCGACCTGGACGATGCCTCCGCGCGCGCCCTTGGTCGCGGCAGCCGGCTGGTCGAGCTGCTCAAGCAGGGCCAGTACCAGCCGCAGCCGATGGAGGAGCAGGTCATCTCCCTCTGGCTGGGCACCACGGGCAAGCTCGACTCCGTCCCGGTGGCCGACGTCAAGCGTTTCGAGTCCGAGTTCCTGGACTTCGTGCGCCGCAACCACCAGGGCGTGCTCGCCGCGATCCGCGACACGGGCCAGCTCACCGACGAGACCGTCGAGCAGCTCGAGAGGATCACCGCCGAGTTCAAGAAGGGCTTCACGGCGTCCGACGGCTCCTCGGTGGTGCCGAAGGAGGCCGACGCCAAGGCCCTCGACGACGACGAGGTCGACCAGGAGACCGTCAAGGTCAACAAGCCGGCCCCGGCCACGAGCTGATCGGACAGGCGAACCCATGGCGGCACAGATTCGCGTGCTGCGGCGGCGGATCAAGTCGACGCAGTCCATCAAGAAGATCACCCGGGCGATGGAGCTCATCGCCACGTCCCGGATCGTCAAGGCCCGGGCGCGGGTCGAGGAGGCCAAGCCCTACGCCGAGCAGATGACGGCCATGCTCACCGAGCTGGCCAGCAACTCGGCGCTCGACCACCCGTTGCTCGTCGAGCGGGAGCAGCCGAGGCGGGCCGCGGTGCTGGTGGTCACCAGCGACCGCGGCCAGTGCGGTGGCTACAACGCCAACGTGCTGCGCGAGGCCGAGCAGCTCCAGTCCATGCTCCGCGAGCAGGGCAAGGAGCCGGTGCTCTACGTCATCGGCCGCAAGGGCATCTCGTACTACCGGTTCCGCAGGCGGGAGGTCGCCGCGGCGTGGTCCGGCTTCTCCGAGCAGCCCACGTACGCGCACGCCTCCGAGGCGGCCCGCACGCTCGTGGCCGCGTTCATGGCGGGCGCCGGCGAGCGGGACACCGACGAGGCCGCGGACGCGGCCGGTGCGCCCGCCGAGAAGGTCGAGTCGGTCGACGAGCTGCACCTCGTCTACACGCAGTTCAAGAACATGGTCACCCAGACGCCGCAGGCGCGGCGGATGGCGCCCATGGAGGTCGAGTACGCCGACAGCCCGGCGGAGGAGGCCTCCTCCGCCGAGGTCAAGCCGCTCTACGAGTTCGAGCCCGACGCCGAGACGCTCTTCGACGCCCTGCTGCCGAAGTACATCGGCGCCCGGCTGTTCGCGGCGCTGCTGGAGTCGGCGGCCTCGGAATCGGCCAACCGGCAGCGGGCCATGAAGGCCGCCACCGACAACGCGAACGAATTGATCCGTACTCTGACACTGCAGAGCAACCAGGCACGTCAGGCACAGATCACCCAGGAGATCAGTGAGATCGTCGGTGGCGCCGACGCTCTCGTGAGCGCAGGAAGTGAGAACTGATGACCGCCACCGCTGATTCAGGCACCCAGACCAGGGTTGGCCGGGTCGTCCGGGTCACCGGCCCGGTCGTCGACGTGGAGTTCCCGCGCAACCAGGTGCCGGAGCTCTACAACGCCCTGCACGTCGACGTCGCCTTCGGCGACCTGGCGAAGACGCTGACGCTCGAGATCGCCCAGCACCTGGGCGACAACGTGGTGCGCACGATCTCGATGCAGCCCACCGACGGCCTGGTCCGCGGCCAGGAGGTCACCGACCTCGGCCGTCCGATCTCCGTCCCGGTCGGCGACCAGGTCAAGGGCCACGTGTTCAACGCACTCGGCGAGTGCCTGGACAAGCCCGACCTGGAGATCACCGGGGACCTGTGGGGCATCCACCGCACGGCGCCGCCGTTCGACCAGCTCGAGGGCAAGACCGAGATGCTGGAGACCGGCATCAAGGTGCTCGACCTGATGACCCCCTACGTGGTCGGCGGCAAGATCGGCCTGTTCGGCGGTGCCGGCGTCGGCAAGACGGTGCTCATCCAGGAGATGATCACCCGTGTCGCCAAGAACTTCGGTGGTACGTCGGTGTTCGCCGGTGTCGGTGAGCGCACCCGTGAGGGTAACGACCTCATCACGGAGATGACGGAGGCCGGCGTCATCGCCGACACGGCGCTGGTGTTCGGCCAGATGGACGAGCCGCCTGGCACGCGTATGCGCGTCGCCCTCTCGGCGCTGACGATGGCGGAGTACTTCCGTGACGTCGCCGGCCAGGACGTGCTGCTGTTCATCGACAACATCTTCCGGTTCACGCAGGCGGGTTCCGAGGTCTCCACGCTGCTCGGCCGTATGCCGTCCGCGGTGGGGTACCAGCCCACCCTGGCCGACGAGATGGGCGAGCTGCAGGAGCGCATCACCTCCACGCGTGGTCGCTCGATCACCTCGATGCAGGCGATCTACGTGCCCGCGGACGACTACACCGACCCCGCGCCGGCCACCACGTTCGCCCACCTGGATGCGACGACGGAGCTCTCCCGCCCCATCTCGCAGAAGGGCATCTACCCCGCGGTCGACCCGCTGACCTCCACCTCGCGGATCCTCGACCCGCAGTACGTCGGCGAGGAGCACTTCCGCGTCGCCAACGAGGTCAAGCGGATCCTCCAGAAGTACCAGGACCTGCAGGACATCATCGCCATCCTCGGTATCGACGAGCTCTCCGAGGAGGACCGGCAGCTGGTCGGCCGGGCGCGTCGCATCGAGCGCTTCCTCTCGCAGAACCTGTTGGTCGCCGAGCAGTTCACCGGGCAGCCGGGCTCCACGGTGCCGCTGAAGGAGACCATCGAGGCCTTCGACCGCATCGCGAAGGGCGACTTCGACTCCTACCCGGAGCAGGCGTTCTTCCTCTGCGGCGGCCTCGAGGACCTCGAGAAGAACAAGAAGCGGCTCGAGGGCTGACATGGCACACGCTCGACGAAGGAGTGCGCGTTGGCGGAGATGACGGTCGAGCTGGTTGCGGTCGAGCGACGGATCTGGTCCGGAGAGGCCACCTTCGTCCTCGCCCGCACCACCCTGGGTGAGATCGGCATCCTGCCGGGGCACGAGTACACGCTCGCGCAGTTGGAGGAGGCGGGTGTCGTGCGCGTCGACGGCACGGACGGCAACTCCGTCACGGCGGCGGTGCACGGCGGCTTCCTCCACGTCACGCCCGAGAGCGTGACGATCCTGGCGGAGTCCGCCGAGGTGTCGACGGAGATCGACGTGGCCCGGGCGAAGTCGGCGCTGGACCGCGCCGACGACTCCGAGCCCGAGGGTGCGGCGGCCGCCGCCCGCGCCCAGGCGCGGCTGAGAGCCGCCGGCGCGGCTGAGTAGCCGGGTCGGCAGTGGGAGTAACGGCCTCCGTCGTCGGCATCCTGCTGCTGGTCGCCTGCCTGTGCCTCGGATACCTCGCCTTTCGGCGGGTACGCCTCATGCGGGGCGGTGGAGTGGACGTCTGTCTGCGCCGCCGCCCCGTTTCGGCGTCCGGGTCCCGTTTCGGGCCCAGGGACGTCACCGCGGGCTGGCACTTCGGGGTCGGCCGCTACCGGGGCAACGAGCTGGCCTGGTACCGGCTGACGTCGTTCCGGCCCGGCCCGACGGTGGTGCTCGACCGCACGCAGGTGGAGATCGTCGACCGCCGGGCGCCGCTGGCCGCCGAGGCGTACGCGATCCCGCATGCGGCCTCGGTGCTGCACTGCCGCACGGACGGTTCCGACCTGGAGCTCGCGATGGCTCCCGGCGTGCTGACGGGGTTCCTGTCCTGGCTGGAGGCCACCCCGCCCGGGCACGGCACGGGGTACCGCCAGGCCTCCTGAGGCGGGCTCCTAGTACTGCAACGGCACTCAGTCTGGTGGTCGTTGTCCGCGGCGTCGGTAGTGGCAGGTTCGCGCTTGGTGTTGTCGGTGTCGGCGCCAGTCTGACCAGGCCAGGATGTGTTCGACGCAGGCGGTCG
>NZ_JAOPWR010000447.1 GCF_025965585.1 Pseudonocardia sp. | reverse complement strand
GCAGGCCGCCCTCGCCGCCCTGCGTGACCTGGGCGTCGACGACGTCACGGTGCTGGTCCGCAACCCCGCCCGGGCGGCGGAGCTGAGGGCCACGGCCGAGCGGCTGGGCGTCTCCCCCGTGGTCGACGACGCCCTCACCGACGCCGCCCGCGCCGCGACCGTCCTCGAGAAGGCCGACGTCGTGATCTCGACGCTGCCCGGCGGCGCCGCCGACGCCCTGGCCGGAACGGGTGCGGGCGCGATCGTGCTGGACGTCGTCTACGCGCCGTGGCCCACCCCGTTCGCGGCGACGGCGCAGGCCGGCGGGGCGCGGGTCGTCAGCGGGCTGGAGATGCTGCTGCACCAGGCCGTGGCGCAGGTGGAGCTGATGACCGGCAGGCCCGGCCCGGTCGACGCGATGCGCGAGGCCCTCGACGCGGCGGTGGCCGAGCGGACGTGACCACGCACCCACCCTCGGCGCGGGCGGCGGGGATCGGCGGGGATGCACAGGGGTCCGGCCGGCTCGTCAGCCGAGCCGATGCACGGATACCACGTAGTTCCCGTCGTCATACGGCTGACGGTCCCAGGTCGCGAACCGGTCCTCGACGGTGAGGCCCGCGGCGGCGCACCACCCGTCGTACTCGGCGAGTGTCGGCCAGCCGTCCTGCAGCTGGAACCCGGCGACCACCCGGCCGCCCGGAACGAGATGGCGGGCACACGCCGCCACCGCAGCGGCCCGGCGCTCGGCCGCCACGTACGGCACGACGTTGCCGGCCAGCGCCACGACGTCGAACCGCTGCGCCCGGTCGAGATCGGCGAGGTCGGCGGCCAGCCAGTCCAGCTCCGGGGCCTTGGTTCGCGCCGCCGCGATCATGTCCGGGTCCGCGTCGACGCCCAGCACCACGACGCCGCGACGTGCGAGCTCGATGCCCACCCGTCCGGTGCCGCATCCGCCGTCGAGCACCGACGCCGGCCGGTAGGACGCGATGAGGTCGGCCTCACCGTGGGGGTTCTCCCCGGCTGCGGCCATCTGCGCCCAGCGTTCGTCGTAGCGGTCGAGGTCGACCTGGTCGCGCCAGCGGGACCAGTCGTCGGGCAGCGGCATGGCCGACAGGCTACGGCCGCCGATCCGTGCCGATCCGCGCAGCGGACCGTGCCGACTCGCGCACCGATTCGTGTCGGCTCGCGCACCGATCTGTGCCGACTCGCGCGGGGCGCGGCTCCGCCGCGCGCAAACCCGTGCGGTGCCGATCGAGCCCGCCGGGCTGTGCCGGGCCGCGCGGTGGGGCACGATCAGGACGTGGACGTTCACGAGTCGCTGCTCGACGCCGTCGGCGGCACGCCGCTGATCCGGCTCAACCGGATCACCGAGGGGCTGGCCGCGCAGGTCTGGGTGAAGGTGGAGTTCACCAACCCGGGCGGGAGCGTGAAGGATCGCGCCGCGCTGTCGATGGTGCGCGAGGCGGAGCGGCTCGGGGACCTCCGTCCGGGCGGCGTGATCGTCGAGGGCTCGTCGGGCAACACCGGCGTCGGGCTCGCCATGGTGGCCGCACAGTGCGGTTACCAGGCGGTCGTCGTGGTGCCCAACACGATCGCCCGCGAGAAGATCGCCCTGCTCAAGGCCTACGGCGCCCGGGTGGTGCCCACCGAGAGCAAGGTGCCCCGCGAGCACCCCGAGCACGTCAACGTCATGGCCCGCCGCATCGCGGGCGAGACACCCGGCGGTTGGTACGCCAACCAGTACGACAACCCCGCCAACCCGCGCATCCACGAGCTCACGACGGGCCCCGAGATCTGGGAGCAGACGGGCGGGCGCGTCACGCACCTCGTCGCGGGCGTCGGCACCGGCGGCACGATCAGCGGCACCGGCCGCTACCTCAAGCAGCACGGCGTGACGGTCGTCGGCGTCGACCCCGAGTCGTCGGCCTACGCCGGCGGCGACGGCAGCCCGTACTTCGTCGAGAGCGTCGGGCACTACGTCCACCCCGCCACGGTGGACGACGCGTGGCCGGAGTCCTACGACCAGGGCGTCGTCGACCGCTTCGAGCGCATCCCCGACCGCGAGTCCCTCACCGTGACGCGCCGCCTGGCCCGCGAGGAGGGCCTGCTCGTCGGCGGTTCGGCGGGCACCGCGGTGGCCGGGGCGCTGCGGGTGGCCGCGGAGCTCGGACCCGACGACGTCGTGGTCGCGGTGCTGCCCGACTCCGGGCGCAACTACCTCTCCAAGTACTTCGACGACGAGTGGATGGCCCACCTCGGCTTCCTCGACGCGGCCGAGGGTCCGTTCGTCCGCGACGTCGTCACGACACGGGGGCTCGCGGTGGCCCACCCCGGCCACACCGTCGGGGCCGTCGCCGAGCAGGACGCGGCGCTGGTCGCCGTGGTCACCGCCCGCGCCTCCGACGCCCCGACGCGCTCCTCCCCCGAGGTGCTGGGCGCCGTCGTCCCCGAGGAGCTGCGGCGGCTGGTGAGGGACGACCCGGAGCGTGCGGGCGACGACGTGGCCGACCACGCGAGCGGACCGCCCGCGGCCGTCGGCGCCGGGGAGAACCTGGCCGACGCCCGCGCCCGCATCGACGGCGACACGCCGGTCCTCGTGCTCGTCGACGGCCGGGCGGTGGCACTGGTCCCCCGCGCGGAGCTGGAACAAGGTCCCCGCCCGATCGGTTGATCCCTCACATGAAGGTGGAGATCTGGTCCGACGTCGTGTGTCCCTGGTGCGCCATCGGCAAGCGCCGCTTCGAGAAGGCGCTGGAGGGGTTCGCGCACCGCGATGATGTGGAGGTCCGGTGGCGCAGCTTCGAGCTCGACCCCGCCTCGCCCCGTGAGCGCGAGGGCACACTCACCGCGCACCTCGCCGAGAAGTACGGCGTGTCCGTCGAGCAGGCCGAGGGCATGCACGCGCAGATGACCGAGACCGCCGCACAGGACGGCCTCGACTTCCACTTCGAGCGCGCCCGCGGCGGCAACACCCTGGACGCCCACCGCCTCATCCACCTGGGCGCCGAGCACGGCATCCAGGACGCGGTGAAGGAGCGCTTCTTCCAGGCGTACCTCACCGAGGGCGAGCGCATCGGCGACCCCGAGACGCTGGTCCGCCTCGGCGCCGAGGCCGGGCTGGACGAGGACGAGGCCCGCGCCGTGCTGGCGTCGGACCGCTTCACCGCCGACGTCCGCGCCGACGAGCGCCAGGCCCAGGCCTACGGCATCACGGGCGTGCCGTTCTACGTGATCGACGAGAAGTACGGCGTGTCCGGCGCCCAGCCCGCCGACGCGCTGCGCCAGGTGCTGGACCAGGCCTGGGCCGAGTCGCACCCGGTCCAGGTGCTCACCCCGGCCGGTGGCCAGGGCGAGGCCTGCGCCGACGGCAGCTGCGCGGTCTGACCCGACGCGGCCACCGTCCGTGGCCGGCTCAGGCACCGCTCCGTTTCGACTCGCGCGCCAGGCTGTGTCGACCCGGGTGGCGTGGTGCCCACCACATCTTCGCGGGTCGGCCTCCGGCCGTTCGGACTACGGTGATCACGTTCACCGCCGAGCCCCGAGGAGCACCCATGACCGTTCCCGCCGACGACAACCGCGACCTGCTCACCGTCGTCGCGACGATCACCGCGAAGCCCGGCAACGAGCAGCAGGTCAAGGACCTGCTCAACTCGTTCATCGAGCCGAGCCGTGCGGATCGGGGCAACGTCGCCTACACCCTGCACCAGGGCGCCGACGACCCCGCCACGTTCGTCTTCTACGAGGTCTGGGAGAGCAAGGAACTGCTCGGGGAGCACCTCGCGAGCCCGGTACTGCAGGAGGGGCTCGCCGCGCTCGGCCCACTCGTCGCGGGCCCTCCCGTCATCGTGCCGCTGAACCGCATCGCGTGAGGCCGCGCCGGTGACGGGCCGCGCTACAGCAGGCCGCTCGTCACCGGCGGTGCGCCGGCGTCCAGCGCCTCGAGCCACGCGATGTCGCCGTCGGCGTACACCGCGACGGTTCCGGCCACCAGCCAGATCAGCGTGGCCAGGAAGTCGTCCTGCAGCGCGGCCCGGTAGGAAGTGATCTCGCCCGCCCCGGCCTCGCTCTCCAGCACGGGAGCGGTGTAGCGCGCCCGCGCCCGGTAGCGCTTGCCCAGGTTCTCCTCGATCCAGGCGAGCACCTCGCCGACACGCTGCGGCCGGTCGGCCAGCCGGTCGCGGGCCAGACCGAGCCAGCGCGACAGCGTCAGCGTGGCCAGCAGCTGGGCCGGGCCGCTGGTGCTGCCGGGCGCGGCGCTGCGGTCGATGGAGAGAAACTCCCCCACCGCCTCCCGCGCGCGGTCGGGCACCCGGTCGGTGATCGTGGCCTCCACGGCCCGGCGGAGCAGCCCGCCGATCGCCTCGGCGGCCTCCTCGACCTCCTGGATCTCCCTCTTTCCCACCATGCGCCGAACTCTAGGCCGCGCCGGCACGCGGATCGTGCGCGGATGGCAGTGCCCTGGCACTGCCATCCGCGCACGGGGGCGTCAGCTGCAGACCGCTCCCTGCGCCGCCGAGCCCACGAGCTTGGAGTACTTGCCGAGCACGCCCCGGCGCAGCTCCGGGTCCGGGGTCGGCGGGGTCCAGCCCTCGCGACGGCGGGCCAGCTCCGCGTCGTCGACGAGGAGGTCGAGCGTGCGCGAGGCGACGTCGAGCACGATCCGGTCGCCGTCGCGGACGAACGCGATGGGCCCTCCGTCGACCGCCTCGGGCGCGACGTGCCCGACGCACAGCCCGGTGGTGGCGCCGGAGAAGCGGCCGTCGGTGAGCAGCAGGACGTCCTTGCCCAGGCCCGCGCCCTTGATGGCGCCGGTGACGGCGAGCATCTCCCGCATGCCCGGCCCGCCCTTCGGGCCCTCGTAGCGGATCACCACGACGTCGCCGGGCTGCAGCGTGCCGTCGGAGACGGCGTCCATCCCACCCTGCTCGCCGTCGAACACCCGGGCGGTGCCCTCGAAGCGCGTGGAGTCGAACCCGGCGCTCTTGACGACCGCGCCCTCGGGCGCGAGCGAGCCGCGCAGGATGGTGATGCCGCCGGTGGGGTGGATGGGGTCGTGGAGCGTCCGCAGGATGTCTCCGTCGAGGCCGGGCGGGTCGATGGTCGCCAGGTTCTCCGCGACCGTGGAGCCGGTGCAGGTCAGTGCGTCGCCGTGCAGCAGCCCTGCCTCGAGCAGCGCCTTCATGACCACGGGCACGCCGCCGACCTGGTCGACCGTGCTCATCACGTACCGCCCGAACGGCTTGACGTCGGCCAGGTGCGGCACGCGCTCGCCGATGCGCGTGAAGTCGTCGAGCTCAAGCGGCACGCCCGCCTCCCACGCGATGGCCAGGAGGTGCAGCACCGCGTTGGTGGACCCGCCGAACGCCATCACCACGGCGATCGCGTTCTCGAACGCCTGCTTGGTCATGATCTGCCGCGCGGTGATGCCCTTCTCGATCATCCCGATCACGGCCTCGCCGGACGCGCGGGCGATGCCGTCGCGCCGCCGGTCGACCGCTGGCGGCGCGGCCGACCCGGGCAGCGCCATCCCCAGCGCCTCGGCCGCGCTGGCCATCGTGTTGGCCGTGTACATGCCGCCGCACGCGCCCTCGCCGGGGCAGATCGCCCGCTCGATGGCGTCGACCTCCTCGCGGCTGATCAGGCCCCGCGCACACGCCCCGACGGCCTCGAACGCGTCGGCGATGTTGACCTCCCGGTCACCGATGTGGCCGGGCAGGATCGACCCGGCGTAGACGAAGACCGCGGCGAGGTCGAGCCTCGCTGCGGCCATCAGCATCCCGGGCAGGCTCTTGTCACACCCCGCGAGCAGCACGGTGCCGTCGAGGCGTTCGGCCTGCACGACGGTCTCGACGGAGTCGGCGATGATCTCGCGGCTGACGAGCGACCAGTGCATCCCCACGTGGCCCATCGAGATGCCGTCGGAGACGGAGATCGTGCCGAACTCCATCGGGAACCCGCCCGCCCGGTGCACGCCCTCCTTCGCGGCGATGCCGAGGCGCTGCAGCGACAGGTTGCACGGGGTGATCTCGTTCCAGCTCGACGCGATGCCGATCTGCGGCTTGCGGAAGTCCTCGTCGCGCATCCCGACGGCGCGGAGCATCCCGCGTGCGGCGGTGCGCTCCAGGCCGTCCGTGACCTCGAAGCTACGGGGTTTGAGGTTCGGGCTGTCCGTCATCGGGCCACTGTCCCGCACGCGGCTCCTACCCGCGACGGCCGCACCCGGAACGACCCATCCCGTCACTAAAAGGACCGGTTCGGTTCCGCACCGTCACCACCACCGCCGTGCCTCGTTGCGCGGTCGGGGCACTCGAGAGGACAGGTATGACGCGCACGACACGGCGGCTGGGACGGACTGCGACGCTGGTCGCCATCGGGACGACAGCGGCGCTCGCACTCGCAGGAACGGCACTGGCCGAGGGCAGCGGGAACGGCGACGACGGTCTCGTCGACGGCACGCCCTGCACGTACACGGCGCGAGCCTGTGTCGACCTCGCGACGAACACCGCGTGGCTCATCCACGACGGCAGCGTCACCCGCGGGCCCGTCGGCGTCAGCCACGGCGGCCACGGCGAGGAAACCCCCACCGGTCTCTTCCACGTGCAGTGGAAGGACCAGAACCACAGGAGCGCGGAGTTCAACAACGCGCCCATGCCCTTCTCGGTGTTCTTCGCCGACGGCGGTATCGCCTTCCACGAGGGCAACCCCAAGAACCCGTCGGCCGGTTGCGTGCACCTGAGCCACGACGACGCCGTCGCGTGGTTCAACGACCTGCAGGTGGGCGACGAGGTGCAGATCCACTGAGTCCGGCGACGCGGCCCCGCACGGGGGCCGCGTGCCGGGGGATCTCAGCCGCGCACCTCAACGGTGGTCCGCATCCAAGGGTGGATCAGGCACTGGAACGTGTGCACGCCGGGGCTCAGGCCGGCGACGTCCAGCGCGGCGCCCGGCGGCAGGAACGTCGTGGCCGGGTCGCCGATCGGCAGCGCCGCCGGCGTGCCGTCCGGCAGCGCCGCGTCGAGCGGGGCGATCCCCACGGTCCCGAAGCGGGACACCTCGGTGAAGGAGTGCACCTCCCCGCCGGTGTTGCTGACGTGGAGGGCCTCACCGCGGTCGATGTGGGTGTCCTTCCGCGAGAAGTTCCATGCGCCGTGGCCGCCGTCATGCGGATTCGCCCTCGCGAGGAACGCCGCGAACGTCACCGTCCCGTCGCGCGTGGACACGCAGGAACCCGCCCCGAGCGCGGCGTCGAAGGTCACCGGGTCGCACCGGTCCTGGACCTGGATCTGGGTGCGACCGCTCGCCGTGGCGGCGGGTGCGGCGAGCACCCCGGCCGTGGCCAGGCCGGCCGCCATCAGGAGTACCGCTCGCCGTCGTGTCCTGTTCCGTTCCACGCAGATCGCCTCCGCCAGTCGACGGGACCCAGCATCCCGGAGGCGACATAAGTGAGCTACGCCCCATTTTGGGTAGGCCATCTGCCGGCGCCGCCCTGTACGACGACGGGGCCGCACCTCCGCCCGGGTGAGCGGTGGTGCGGCCCCGTCGTCTGCGCGGGTCAGTTCTGTGGGCGGATCAGTTCTTGGTGGATCAGTCCCTGCGGGGGCGCCCGCCACCGGCGCCTGCGCCCGCGAAGCCGCGGTCGCGCCGGACGTTGGCCCGGCGGCCCTTGAGGGTGGTGGTGCCCTTGAGGCTGCGCAGCACGTCGTCGGCGGCGTGCTCCGGAATCTCCACCAGCGCGTGACGCTCGTGGATCTGGATGGCCCCGATGTCGCGCCCCGTCAGGTTCGACTCGTTGGCCAGCGCACCCACGATGTCCTGCGGGCGGACGCCGCTGGCGCGACCGGCGTTGACGAACAGCCGCGTGGTGCCGGCCTTCGGCGGGCGGGTGCCGGCGGCCGCGCCGCCACGGCTGCGGGTGTCCCGGTCGCGCGGACCGGACAAGCGTCCGGGCGTGATGACGGGGATGTCCTCGCCGTCGTCGGGGGAACCGGCGGCCTCGGTCATGAGCCGGACCGCGGCGGCCGCGACGTCGACGGCGCCGAAGTCGCCGGCGAGCCCGACGAGCATGGCCCGCACGCCGTCGGGGTCGACCGGTTCGGCGGTCGCGTCGGCGGAGGACGCGTCCAGGTCGGCGACGAGCTTCTCCCGCAGCGTCGCCCCCGTGCGCTCGAGGCGCGCGGCCCGCAGGTCGGCGGCGGTGGGCACCGGCGCGAACTCGACGGGCTGCCCGGTGAGCCGCTCGACGGCGCGCATCGCGTGCACCTTCGACGGCGGCACCAGCGTGATCGCGACGCCCTCGCGCCCGGCCCGGCCGACGCGGCCGATGCGGTGCACGTACGCCTCGGACGACTGGGGCACGTCGTGGTTGACGACGTGCGTGAGCAGGTCGATGTCCAGGCCGCGGGCCGCGACGTCGGTGGCGACGAGCAGTTCGGTGCGGCCACTGCGCAGGCGCTCGACCACGCGGGTGCGGTGCTCCTGGTCCATGCCGCCGTGCAGCGCCTCGGCGCGCAGGCCGCGGCCCGTCAGCGTCTCGGTGACGGCGTCGACGTCGAGGCGGGTGCGGCAGAAGACGATGGCGGCGGTGGGCCGCTCGGCCTCCAGCACGCGCCCGAGCGCGGCGGTGGTGTGGGTGCGCGGCACGAGGTACGCGGTCTGGCGGACCTTGGGGGCCTCGCCCTCCGGCACGGCCTCGCGGCGGATCCGGATGGTGACCGGCTCGCGCAGGTACTTCTGCGCGAGGGTCTCGATGCGGCGCGGCATGGTGGCGCTGAACAGCACAGCCTGCCGGGTGTCGGGGGTGGCGTCGAGGAGGGTCTCGATGTCCTCGACGAAGCCCATGTCGAGCATCTCGTCGGCCTCGTCGAGCACGATCATCTCGAGGTCGTCGAGCTTGAGGGCGCCGCGGTTGGAGAGGTCGATGGCGCGGCCGGGAGTGGCCACGACGACGTCGACGCCCTGGTGCAGCGCCTTGAGCTGCGGACCGACCGGCGCGCCGCCGTACACGGTGAGGACGCGGGCGTTCAGGTGCGAGCCGTAGCGGGTGACGGCCTCGGACACCTGCAGCGCGAGCTCGCGGGTGGGGGCCAGGATCAGGCCGAACGGGGAGGCGCCGCGGACGCGCTCGGGCCGCAGCTCGGCCATGCGCTCGAGCATGGGCAGCGCGAAGGCGGCCGTCTTGCCGGTGCCGGTGGCGGCCTGGCCGAGCAGGTCGCGGCCCTCCACCAGCGGGCGGATGGACTGCTCCTGGATCGGGCTCGGCGAGGTGTAGCCCAGCTCGTCGACGACGGCCAGGAGCTCCGCGCGGAGCGGGAGGTCGGAGAAGGTGGGGAGGTTGATCTCGTGCTCGTTCAGGGTCCCAGAAGGGATCGTCACAGTAGATCTTTCGTCGCAGTGAGCGGGAACACGAGTCCGTGATCCCGCGGCGAGCCCGCGGGCCCTCTGCACGAAATCTGCCTGGCCGATGCGGTCTCCGGGGGGTGTCAACGCACCACCTGACTCATATAGTCCCAGGTGACGGGGCTCACCACGACACCGGGTCGTCATGAGTCGCTGATCACCATGTTGCCCGGCGTTCACCTGACGCGGTGATCCTCGGTGGAGTGACGACGAACCCCTCCCCCGCCGCTGGGTCCGCTATCGACGGACCGGCGAACCTGCGTGACGTGCGGGGCCTGCGCACCCACGACGGCCGCATCGTCCGGCGCGGTGTGCTCTACCGCAGCGAGGCGCTGCGGTCCCGCAGCATCGATGGCGTCGGCAGCAACGACGTCGCGATCTGGCCTCCCACTACCGTGATCGACCTGCGCGCTCCCGAGGAGCACCTCACCGCGCATCCGCTCGACGTCGACGGCACCGTCGTGCACTCCGTCCCGCTGGGCGTGAGCCTGGCGCCCGCGCTGGCCGCGGTGCGCGACGACCATCCCGATCTCGCCCTCGCCTACCGGCACCTGGCGAAGGACGCGGCCGGGGAGATCGCCCGGATCGTCGGCCTCGTGGCCCGTGCCGACGGCCCGGTGCTCGTGCACTGCACCGCGGGCAAGGACCGCACCGGCATCGTCGTGGCGGTGCTGCTGCGCGCCGTCGGGGTGCGCCACGAGGACGTCATGGCCGACTACCTGCGCACCGAGGCCAACCTGCCCCGGCTGTGGGCCGCGCTGACCGCGGCGGGCGTGCCGTCGCCGCGCAACAGCGCGCTGCTGGGCGTGCAGGCCGAGGCGCTTGAGGGCGTGCTCGACGACGTCGACGCCACCGAGGGCGGTACCGCGGGCTGGCTCGTGGAGCACGGGGTGGATCCCGCCGACATCGAGCGGCTCTCGGCCCGCCTGCTCAGCGCGGTGTACGCGCCGGCGGCGTGACGCGAGGGAGCCCCCGCTGGTAGGCCGGTCGCCCGCCCCGGTGCGGTCGGCGGGGACGAGCCTGGTCGGCGCGGCGGCCATCCACAACGCCGACGACAACGCCGACGAGGGGGGATGAGCCCCAGGTGTGTTCGGCCGGCGGGCATCGCCGTACGCGGCGCGTCACCGCTTCGGGAGGAGCTTGTCCGTCCACAGCGGACGACGAGAGGCGAAGGCAAGTGGCTACCCACTCCTTGCCACTCTCAACGTATAG
>NZ_JAOPWR010000438.1 GCF_025965585.1 Pseudonocardia sp. | reverse complement strand
CTTTTAATCCGCGGGTTCGGGGTTCGATCCCCCGGGGGCCCACCAGAACCGCTGGCCACGAGCTTGGACCCTCCGTCCGACCAAGATCACGGGACACTTTCGGGACGTTTTTCGTCGCCCGGGCCCTCGTCGAACAGGTTCTCCAGCACGTTGGCGGTCTCCCGGTCGGTGAGGCGTCGCCCGAGGTAGCGGTCCTGCGTCATGCTCACCTTGGAGTGGCCGAGCTGGTCGCTGATCTTCCGAGTGGACACCGCGGCGTCGTCGAGGAAGCTCGCGACCGTCTTGCGCAGCGTGTGGCTCACGAACCCCTCCATTTCAGCGCCGGTCTGCACCTGCCGCCAGACCTCGCGGACGTTCGACGGCAATCCAGCAGGGTCAGTACGCGCCCCGCGCGACCCTGCCCAAGCAGGACGAGCTAGCCACCCAGTACGCGGTGAACGTCAAGACCGTCCGCAACGCCGTGGCCCTTCTCGAAGCGGAAGGGCTGGTGACCCCGGTCCGCCGCCGCGGAACCGTCGTGCGTCAGCAGCCCCCGATGCGCCGGCTCGGGGTCGAGCGCTACAGCAAGCAGAAATGGAAGTACGGCGACCTCGTCGCGTTCGCCGCCGACCGCGAGGCCTCTGGTCAGGCGTGGAAGCCCACCGACCAGACCCAGAGCGTCGCCCAGGTCGGCGCCGACGCCGAGATCGCCCAGGCCTTCGAGATCGAGCCCGGGACGCCGGTCTACGAGCGGGCGCGGCTGGTGAAGGACGGCGACCAGCCCACCCACACCCTCACG
This sequence comes from Pseudonocardia sp., assembly GCF_025965585.1. GTDB lineage: Bacteria > Actinomycetota > Actinomycetes > Mycobacteriales > Pseudonocardiaceae > Pseudonocardia. The sequence continues at coordinate 7,343 of NZ_JAOPWR010000438.1, read as the reverse complement.
AGCTACTACCTGCCGAAGGACGTGGAGAACACGCCCCTCGTCGACCCGACCCCCGGGCCGGCCGAACGCGGCGGCGGGTTCGCCGTGCTCACGCTCCAGGGCCTGGTGCCCGACCACATCACCGAGTCCTTCCACGCCCGCATGCCCACCCCCGACGAGATCGAGCAGCTCGACCTCCCCGCCGGCGAGCCGGTGATGATCCTGCAACGGCGCACCTACACCGCCGACGAACACTGATCGAGGTCGCCCGCCGCGTGCACGCTGCATCCCGGTTCTCCTGGACCTACTCTTTCCCGATCCCCGACTGAGGACACCAGCCATGCCGGCAACCGTGCTGAACGACCAGATCCGCGCCGATGTCGCCACCCTCTGGGAATTCAACCAGATGCACCACCAGCTACACCCAGTCGACCTCGGCATCGGCCTCGGCAGCCACGACCTCGGCGTTGCCATCTACACCGCCGAGCTCTACCACCGAGACATGTTCCCCAAGGTCGTGTTCACCGGGGCGAACGCGCCCACCACCGTCGAACGATTCCCCCGCGGCGAAGCCGTCCACTACCGCGAACACGGCCTCGAACTCGGCGTCCCCGACAGCGCGATCTTGGTCGAATCCAAGGCCGCCAACACCGGCGAGAACATCGACTTCACTCGCGCCATCGTCAAGGCCAACCACCTGGACGTCCGATCGATCATGCTGATCTCGCGCCCTTGCCAACAGCGACGCGCATACGCGATGTGCCGCCTGCGCTGGCCCAACGTCGACATCATCTGCGCATCGCAGGACGTGCCGCTCGACGACTACATCGCCGGGATCGGCGACGTGGACCGCGTGGTCAGCATGCTCGTGGGCGACACCCAACGTGTTTGGATCTATCCCGAGCACGGATGGGCAATCGGGCAGGACGTGCCTAGCGACGTACGCGTGGCCTACAGCCGACTCGTCTCAGCCGGCTTCACTCGCCGGGTGCTCGACGAGACTGGCTGAGGCAGGGCTGCGACACTCGCTTCTATGTCCGGTATTGATGATCAGATCGACACCTTTGAGCTGCTCAACAAAGAGATCGCAGATCGTCTCGCTCGGCTCGCCGCCTCCGGCAATCAACTGGACACGAAGTCGGCATTGCTTGCGGGCGCTGCTGCGACAGCCACCCAGTTCCTCGCGACTCGCCCATCGCCTCAGCCGGTCCTCGCCGTCCTCGCGTTCATCGCCTTCGGTGGTGCGTTCTTCTTTGCGCTGACGGCCTACGTGGCAACTCGGCATTATGACGTTCCGGAGCCGGACGCGTTGCTGTCATTCACCGATAAGAGCCGCGCCGAGGTCCTCGCCCGTCTCGTAGCGACGCGAGTTGCCGCGTTCAAGAGGAACCACCGGAGGCATCGCCGCAAGGCTGTGCTGTGGTGGTGCAGCGTTGGACTGCTGTCGGCGGGCCTCATCTTTTCCACGGTCGCCATCGTGCAGAATGGTTCGCATGACCGAGCCCCAGTCGAACAACCCGCCGCCACCGCCAAGTAGTGACGACGCGGTGCCTACTGGCGCCGACTTCATGTCGACCTACTACACAGCCGAGCTGATGGGCACAGAGAACAAGGGTCAGGATCGGCCGTCGGCGGTCCACGAGACCCGCGAAGGTAGCCCGTAAAGGGGACACTGAGCTGACCGGGCCAGTTGACTTCCGAGGTGGCGCGCTGCGCCGTGTTCGTGGTCTCGCCGAGGACGTCGCTGTACGGGCGACCGGCCCGGCGAACGTCACAAGCGACTGAGTCGGTCCGACCCCGCCGGGCCTGACGTGCACTTGTCGCGCCATGCGCCATGCGTCCTTCGCTGCCGAATCTGTCTCTATGGGATCAAGGCGCCGCCTCCGGCGGCGCGGGCCGGCTATGCCGGCCTGCCGTCCACCCCCTCTACCTCCGGCCCGGGTGCGGCCGTCGGTCCGTCCTACCCGGCCACCCGTCGAAGTCGTCACCAGCTCCACCAGACAGAAGCGCCGCGTCAGCCAGGCATCGTCACGCAACCAAGGCTCGCTCGTCGGGCCTCTCCCATCCCGGCGACGTCGCGCTCCCGGCTCAGCCTTGGCCCGCGTCGACCACGTGCCCGTCGTGGACGAGCAGTCGGATGCGACCAGGCCTCTGGTCGGAGTGGAGCATGTACGGATCGCCCAGGTGATAGATCTCGACCTCGAACCCCTCGCCGCGGTATAGCTCGGCGACCTCGTCGGTGACGCGGCCGGCGGCGTGGTCGGGTGCGAGCGAGGGCACCGGCCAGCCATCTCGGGATCCTGAGAAGTGTCCCAGTCGCGTCGACAGGTCGACGGGACCGTTGCCGGTCACGATCACGGCATCGCCGTGGCGGGCGAACATGCGCCGAACGACGTCTACGGCCGAGTCGGCGACGTGGATCGCCACGGCCGCGGTGGCCGGGTCGATCCAGAACTGAGCCACGCGCACCCCGACCTCCTGAAAGGGGTTGGTCTGCCGGATCTCGTCGTTGATGGCATTCAGCTCACGCAGCGAGCGCGGGCTCTCAGCGAACTCCACCTCGATGCCCGTCACACGAGCGTCATCGAGCAACGCAAATCGAGCAACGCAAGCAGACGTTCGTCCTCGCGGACCGTGGGGTCGACGACGTGCAGCGTCACATCGTCCGATCCAGCGGTGGTCAGACCGGTGAAGCGATCGGGCTCCTGGTCGATGAGGTCGCGGAGCGCGTCGATCACCGGAAGCTGCGCCGCCTGCCGTCGCCAGTACTCCGGTCCAGGGTCGGTCATGCCCCACACCATCGCAGCGCGCGGACCGCAGAGATAGCGACCGCGGCCAAGAACTAGAGGCGGGCTCCGCCCGAACCCGACACCGCTCGGAGATCGGGGGAGTGCGGCGGGGGCGGTGATCTCCTCACGGCGCGCCCCAGGGCTACCGGCCCGAGGGGTGGGAGGCAAGGCGGGACTGAGTACCTTGCCTTCCACCCCTCGACCCGGCAGGGTTCCACCCGCGCCGCGAGGAGATCACCACCAGCACCCGGCGTGGGCGGAGAACGGCCGGCGCGGGTTCGGCGGCACGGTGCACCTCAAGATCCCGTGGACAGTTTTGGGACGCGAAACGTCCTCAGAAGAGCGTCAAGCGATCACGAACGACCGGAGGCCGGGGGAGCGGTTCTCGCAGGTCACGCGGCACGTCCACGAAAGTCGGACATGATCGCGCGGGAGTGCGCGGGTTCGGGGTTCGATCCCCCGGGGGCCCACAGGGCTTGAACAGCTGTTATGCGGCTGCTCAAGGCGACGCTCGATGAGCCGGTCCTGATCGGTTTCCATCCCGGCAGTCTCACCACAGCGCCCCGGCCGGCGTGGCGATTCGAGCAAACCCGCGCCCGCGGCGGCGCGGGGGCGGGTCACTGTGCGCCGCCCGGGCAGGCGTGTCGCGATGCCGGATGATCGATGGGTGGCGGGCCGGGGGGTCTAGTCGGGTGGTTTGGGTGCGGCGGTCCACCGCACCACCGCCACGATCCCCAAGCTCGGTGAGGTGGGAGAAGTCGGCGGCGAGCTCGGCCGGCTTGGTCGGCAAACCGGCGTTGACCAGCGCGGCGCGCAGCACCTCGCAGGTGGCGGCGACGCGGGCGGGGCGGGCTCGGTGACTGCGCTCCACGCGTACTGCAAGGCGTCTCGGCGCCGCGTGGTCAGCTTGTTGAGCGTGGCCGCGACGGCGGGTCGGGGTTCCAAGTGGTGTGCTCAGGCCGGCCGCGGGCGAGCATCGCAGTCCGGGCCGCGGTACCGGCCGGGTCACTGACAGGCATACGGCTCTCCCCTTCGGGTCCTCGTGCGATGTTGAGCAGCCAGCGCCAGCGAATGGAATCAGTAGCCGGACAGGAGCGCCTGCAGCCGTGCCAGGTCGGGGGAGCTCAGATGGCTGCGGAGACGGCCGCGGCGGTCGGGTCGTCGTCCCCAGATGACCACATGCCGGGCCGCGGGGTCGATGTCGAGCCAGGGCTCGCCCAGAGCGGTGTGGTCCTCGTCGGCCCACGCCAGAGTGGCGGTGCCGGCCTCGACGAGCACGAGCAGGTCATGGTGGCCCGGGCTGTGCAGGCGAACCCGGAAGTCGGAGTCGGGATCCGGGTCGTGCCGACGACCGGCGACCAGCAGGATCTGCCCGAGTTCCCCGACGGAGTGCTCGATCAGATCCTCGCTGCCTAGCAGGCGGTCGCTGACGTCGTCGTCACCGGCCACGTCCCACCGGTGCAGAGCGTGCTCATTGCGGAGGTGGGGGACGAACTTGGCCACCGCCATGTGCCGCCCGGTCCACGGAATCACCGCGTCGGGCTCGCGATCGAGGACGTCGGCGACGAGCCGTCGCATCCGGTCCTCGTCGGCCTCAAGGCGCTTCAGAAGTTCGGCGTGCCCGAGGGCCAGCAGTGATGCCTCACGTTCCTCGAAGCTCCGGGTCGCGGGCACCGCATCGCCCTGCAGGTACGGCTCGAGGTGACGAACGACCTCGACCGCGATACCGGTGACGTGCGCGGCGATCTCATGTGTGGTCCATCCGTCGCACGCGCTGACCGCTTCCGGGGCTGCCGTGTCGACGGTGGCCAGGAACGCGTCCGCTTCGGCACTGCGCTCAATCCTCACGTTCGGCTCCCTTTCTCAGCTCCGCCGCTACCAGGTACCCGAACCGGCAGCGACCGATCCTCTCCTTGAGGCGGGGCGCGAACGAGTGCTGAACGGCCTGCGACGAAGACCTCAGAGCGTGAGGTGAACTCCCTATGTTGGATATCTGTTCACTCGACGTTCAGGTCTTTCGTGAGGTCGGCACTTTGGGCAAGGGGACACGCAGCGTGTGGATGTGACGCTGCTCGCCACGATCGGCCTGATCGCGCTGGCGCTTCTGTTCGACTACACCAACGGCTTCCACGACAGCGCGAACTCGATCGCCACCGTGGTGGCGACCCGGGTGCTGAAGCCGCGCTGGGCCGTGCTGTGGGCGGCCGGCTGGAACTTCGTGGCCTTCTTCTTCGTGGGAACCGCCGTCGCCGACACGATCGGCCAGACGGTGCACAGCCGGTACTTCGGGCTTGCCGTCGTGTTCGCCGCACTGCTCGGCGCGTTGACGTGGAACTTCGCCTCGTGGCACCTGGGGTTGCCGACCTCGTCGTCGCACGCCCTGGTCGGCGGGCTGGTGGGGGCCGGCTTGACTGCGGGTGGGCTGGGCGCGATCAAGCCGGAGAGTGTGGAGAAGACGGCATTGTTCATCCTGGTCTCGCCGATCGCAGGCCTCGTCCTGGGTGGCACGGTCATGCTCGCGCTGCGGGGGCTGCTGCGCCGCGCCGAGGTGGAGCCGACCGAGCGGCGGTTTCGCTTTCTGCAGCTGCTCTCCTCCGCCGCGGTGTCTGTGGCTCACGGCGGCAACGACGCCCAGAAGACGATGGGGGTGATCGCCGCCCTGCTGGTCGCCACGGGGCACCTCGCTGCGGGCCCGGGCGGGAGCCTGCCGATCCCGACCTGGGTGGCGATCGTCGCCTACCTGGCGATCGCCGCCGGGACGTTGTCGGGCGGGTGGCGGATCGTGCGCACGATGGGGGAGGGGATCACCAAGCTGCGCCCGGTGAGCGGCTTCGCGAGCGAGACCGCCGCGGCGGTCTCGATCTTCGGCTCCACGGCGCTGGGTGCGCCGGTGTCCACGACACACACGGTCGCCGGCTCCATCACCGGGGTGGGGACGACAAAACGTGGCGCGCCGGTGAACTGGACGGTGCTCGGTCGCCTCGCGATCGCCTGGATCGTCACGATGCCCGCGGCCGCGGCGGTGGTGTGCGTGGTGTACCTGATCAGTACGAAGCTGCCGCCACCGGCCGCGGTGGCGGTGATGGCCGTGCTCCTGGTCGTCCTGCTCGGGGCGTTGGTGGTGGCGTTGCGCCGCGCACCGAGGGCGCATGACGTCGACCCGGGCCGGCGGGAGGTCCGGATGGGGCTACGGCCCGGCGCCGGCTCCGTGATCGACGCCCGCGGCGTCCCCGCCAGCCGGGAGGTGATCGAGCGCGGCGGGGACCTGGACGGGGCCGAGGCCGCGGCGCGCGCGGAGTCCGGGTCGGTCACCTGGTGACGCGCGTGCACGTCAGCAGCAGCGACAGTTGCGGTCGCCGCTCGGTGCGATGAGGCTCATCGGGACCGAGGTACGCATCGGCGGCAGAAGCCGACGGCCTGCGCAACGGATGCATCCACCCGTCACATCAGCGACCGACATGCCGTTCCACGTTGCCGCAACCCGAGGTTACGACCGGATTGTCCGATCGCCGATCCCTCCGCGGCGGGCGATCTTGTTCGGGCAGGCTCGGGGCATCTGGGCCGTGTTCGGGCGGGTGCGCGGTGGCGTAAGGCGACCGCGCTCGACCGGCCCACAGGTCTGTCCTCGGGGAATTCATCCCCGCGCTGAAGGAGTTCCTGGGAAGTGCGGCCGCGCGAATCTGGTTCTGTGCCTCCGGGGGCGCGCGGCTTCGCCGAAGAGATCGGAGTCTCGTCGGCAGCCGACGCTCGCTCCGCTGAGAAGGAATACCGCGAACAAGACAGTTCCACCTGCGCGCCACGCACGAGTCGTCCTCAGCTCTACTCCTTGGTGCGTCACGCCGATCAGCCATCTACATCCTGGTCAGTCGCCGGTGGGATCAGTCAATATCCGGCCCATGGCCATTTCTCCATCGCGAGTCTGTAGGCCGCGCCTCATCGCCGCTCGGATTCGGCTTTGCGCCTCGGGAGTGCGCACGATCTCGCCGAAGAGGTCAGAATCGCGTCGGAAATCTTCGACCGGTGCAAGTGCGATCTCATTCACGCGGTCCTTTACTGCGATGTGGCCGAGCGCCGGGAACCCGGCGATGCGGTGAGCAAGTGACTTGACGAAAGCGTCGAGCTGATCTGCGGGTACGGCTCGGTTGATCCACCCGTATCGCTCGGCCAGCTCCGCGTCGTAGTCCTCCCCGCTCAACATGACTTCCAGGGCCCGGGCGCGACCCATCAGGCGTGTGAGGTGTTGGGCAGCGCCGCCACCGGGGAGTAGACCGAACGCGGGCTCGAACTGGCTGAAAATCGCCGACTCGCGCGCGGCGAAGCGCATGTCGCAGGCCAAGGCGAACTCACTGCCCGCGGCTCGGACCCGGCCCTCGATCTGGGCGATCGTCACGAGGCGGCTTGCGCTCAGATGGTGGAACAGCAGGGCGATTGACGCTTCACCAGTCAGCTTCGCGGCCTCCGCGCGGTATTCGCTGACCCGGTTGAGGTCGACGTGGGAGATGAAGTAGTCGGGATCGGCGCTGGCGAAGACGAGCACCTGCACAGCGTCGTCGCCCTCGGCATCTTTGATGAGGG